>NZ_JAMYTH010000004.1:0-296942 GCF_040322415.1 Mesorhizobium sp. M0152 | reverse complement strand
CACCAACCCCCTAAAGTCGGCCGCCCGCCCATTTTGTTAAACCCCCCCCGGCCAACCCCCGGGGGCGGCCCGGCGGGTGGCCGGCGCGCCCCAATCTCCGGGGCCCGCGGCATGGGGATGACCGACAGGCAGCGCCTGTTCGACGTCGAATTTCCCCTGGCATTTCCCGTCATCCTCACCGGCATCCGCATCGTTCTGGTGCAGAATATCGGCCTTGCCACCATTGCGGCCCTTATCGGCGGCGGCGGCTTTGGCGTGTTCGTCTTCCAGGGCGTCGGCCAGACGGCGATGGATCTGGTGCTGCTCGGCGCGGTACCGACTGTGGCGCTCGCTTTCTGCGCCGCCATTGTGCTCGATGCGGTAATCGAGATGACCGCCACCAAGCGCAGGGTTGAAACGGCATGATCGAGATCGAAGGCATCACCAAGCGCTATGATACGACGACGGTGGTCGATGATGTCTCGATGGTCATAGAGCCGCGCACCATCGCAGTCATCGTCGGCACGTCTGGATCAGGCAAGACGACGCTGCTTCGGATGATCAACCGGCTGGTCGAGCCGACCGCCGGCATCATCAAGCTCGACGGTGCCGACAACCGCTCGTTGCCCGGTTACGAACTGCGCCGCAGCATCGGCTATGCCATCCAGGGCCACGGCCTGTTCCCGCATCGCACCGTAGCGCAGAACATCGCCACCGTGCCGGTGCTGCTCGGCTGGGACAAGGCCCGTATCAAGGCTCGCGTCGACGAATTGATGACGCTTTACCAGCTCGATCCCGAAGCGTTCGGGCCGCGCTATCCGCACGAACTCTCCGGCGGCCAGCAGCAGCGCGTCGGCGTTGCGCGCGCGCTTGCCGCCGAGCCCAACGTGCTGCTGATGGACGAGCCGTTCGGCGCGCTCGATCCGATCATCCGCACCAAGGCGCAGGAAGATCTGCTGGCGATCCAGAAGCGCTTCGGCACCACCATCATCCTTGTCACCCACGACATGGAAGAGGCCGTGCACATGGGCGACAAGATCGCGGTGATGGATGCCGGCAAGCTCGTGCAATATGCCAAGCCGGCCGAGATCCTGGCAAAGCCTGCCAGCGCCTTTGTCGAAACGCTGGTCGGCGCCAGCGAAAGGCCGTTCCGGCTGCTGTCGCTTGGAAGGGTGCGCGATGCGGTCGAGAAGGGTTCCGCCGAAGGCGAAGCAATCCCCGGCGATGCCAGCCAGCGCGACGCGCTGGCCGAGCTGTTGTGGTCGGGCCGGCCGGCACTGCCGGTGAAAGGCACGGACGGCAAGCCGATCGGCCGCGTCACCGTGGACGGGCTGGTCAAGCGCGCGGCGAGGCCGGCATGAAGGCCTGGCTGCCTTCGCTGCTCAGGCTTGTCCTAGTGGTGCTGCTCGTTGCCTTCGTCACCAGTCCCGGCTGGTTCGAACCGCTGCTGAAACCGCTGACCGAGAACAATGCGCCGGCGATCTACAATCAAGGCAGTCTGCTGACGCTGACATTGCTGCATCTCAGAACCGTTCTGGTCGCCACGATCGCGGCCACCATCGTCGCCGTGGCCCTGGCGATCCTGGTGACCAGGCCAGCCGGCGCCGAATTCCTGCCGCTGTCGCGCAGCCTGGTCAATATCGGCCAGACCTTTCCGCCGGTGGCGGTGCTGGCGCTCGCCGTGCCGGCTGTCGGTTTCGGCGAGAAGCCGACGCTGATCGCGCTGTTTCTCTATGGTCTGCTGCCGATTTTCGAGAACGCGCTGACCGGGCTGACGACGCTGCCCGCCAACGTGGTCGAGGCGGCGCGCGGCGCCGGCATGACAGGCTGGCAAAGGCTCACCAAGGTCGAACTGCCGCTCAGCGCGCCGATCATCCTCGGCGGTATCCGGCTCTCGGTGGTGATCAGCCTGGCCACCGCCACTATCGGCTCGACCGTGGCCGCCAGGACGCTGGGCGAGGTGATCATCGCCGGCCTGCTGTCCAACAACCTCGCCTTCATCCTGCAGGGCGGGCTGATCGTGGCAGCCCTTGCCGTGCTGATCTATGACGGCCTGTCGGCGGTCGAACGCTATGCCGCGCGACGCATGGGCAGGGAGGCGGAGTAGCCTTCGACCTGGGATATCCCAGGTCGCGTTTAGTGCCGATGTCCGAAAGCCCGGCGTGAAGCCCGTTATGGTGCTTGGGTTCGCAAAGGGTTATTCCATGACCTGAGTACAAGTAGGTCTAATTGGGGAGCATTGGGATATGGGCTGGCTATCACGCCTTGGCTTCGGGCGCTCTGGCCAGGCAGGGTCGGCGCGTCCAGCCGGCTTTCCCATCGCCATACTGTCGTTCAACAGGCCCGACTATCTGCGCCAGGTGCTCGCCAGCCTTCGTCCGCAGGTCAACGAGCAGGATCGGATATTGCTGTTTCAGGACGGCGGCTGGAATCGGTGGAGCGGCCGCCAGAAAGGCAGTCCCGAGCTGATAGCACGATGCGTTTCGATCTTTCGGGGCATGATCCCTTGGGGAGATGTGGTCGAGGCACCGGAAAACCTCGGCATAGCGCTGAATTACGAACGCGCCGAGCGTCATCTGTTCGAGGATGTCCAGGCGGAAAAGGCACTGTTTCTTGAGGACGACCTGGTCCTTTCTGGCAACTACCTTGGCGTCATCGGCCAACTCCTCGATATCGCCGAGTGCGACCAGCGCATCGCCTATGTCTCTGCCTATGGTGACTTCTGGGCCAGCCGGCGGGATCAGCGACACCGGGCAGGCGATCTCATCCCAATGCACGAGAACTGGGGCGCCGCGCTCACCCGCCGCGCATGGCTGGCCGAGCGGCCGTTCCGCAAGCAATATCTCGAACTCCTAGGCGACTGCGACTACTCCCGACGGAACCACAAGGCGATAGATGCCTTCTACGCCGCACGCGGCTGGCACAAAGTAGTCAGCAGCCAGGACGCAGCGCGCTGGATAGGTTGCCTTGAACGCGGCGAAGTACGCGTCACGACATTCGCCTGCCATGCCCGCTACATCGGTAAATGTGGCGAGCACTCCACGCCCAAGCTCTTCAAAGCATCGAGATTCAGCAAGACAGCGATGTTCACAGGCATTCCATGTGATCTGACTAGGCCGACTGATGAGCAGGTCGCACGGTGGTTGACCGCAGAGCGTCTGCGCTTTCGGGGCGGAGACAAGCCCTTCAACGACGGCGCACGTCCGGCTCAAGTCTAATTCAATCGGTTTGCACGAAAGCAATGCGGCGAAAGCCGGGCAAAAACCGAACAATATCTTGACGTTCGCAGCCCTGTTTCGCATACACCGCTACGAAGAGGTGGATTCCGCGCGCGGATCCGGTCTTTGTCTCAACGGCCCAGGGAGGGGTTCTTTTGGGCCATCAATCGAGGAAAATCCGGCAATGACAATTATTTCCGCCGTCATCGCCTGCGGCCTGCTTTCTGTCCTTTACGCCATCTGGGCGACACGTTCGGTCCTCGCGGCCGATCAGGGCAATGCACGCATGCAGGAAATCTCCGCCGCCATCCGCGAAGGGGCGCAAGCCTATCTGGCGCGTCAGTACACCACCATCGCCATCGTCGGCGTGGTTGTGCTCGTGCTCGCCTGGTGGCTGCTTTCGATCACCGCCGCGGTCGGCTTCCTGATCGGCGCCGTGCTGTCGGGCGCCGCCGGCTTCATCGGCATGCATGTCTCGGTGCGAGCCAATGTGCGCACCGCGCAGGCTGCTTCCAACAGCCTCGCCGCCGGTCTCGACATCGCCTTCAAGTCGGGCGCCATCACCGGCATGCTGGTGGCGGGCCTGGCGCTGCTTGGCGTCTCGATCTATTACCTCATCCTGACCCACTTCCTGGGCCTTCAGCCCGATGACCGCATCGTCATCGATTCGCTCGTCGCGCTTGGCTTCGGCGCTTCGCTGATCTCGATCTTCGCCCGTCTTGGCGGCGGCATCTTCACCAAGGGTGCCGATGTCGGCGGCGACCTGGTCGGCAAGGTCGAAGCCGGTATTCCCGAGGACGATCCGCGCAACCCGGCCACCATCGCCGATAATGTCGGCGATAATGTCGGCGACTGCGCCGGTATGGCCGCCGACCTGTTCGAAACCTATGCGGTCACCGTCGTCGCCACCATGGTGCTGGGCGCCATCTTCTTCGGCGGCACCGCCGTCCTCGGTGCGGCGATGCTCTATCCCCTCGCCATCTGCGGCGCCTGCATCCTGACCTCGATCGTCGGCACCTTCTTCGTCAAGCTCGGTTCCAACGGCTCGATCATGGGCGCGCTTTACAAAGGCCTGATCGTCACCGGCCTGTTGTCGATCGTCGGCCTCGGCGTGGCCACGTCGGCGACGCTCGGCTGGGGCGAGGTCGGCACCGTCGCTGGCATGATCGTCACCGGCAAGAACCTGTTCATCTGCGGCCTCATCGGCCTGCTGGTGACTGGCTTGATTGTGGTGATCACCGAATACTACACCGGCACCAACAAACGCCCGGTCAACTCGATCGCCCAGGCGTCGGTCACCGGGCACGGCACCAACGTCATCCAGGGCCTCGCGGTCTCGCTGGAATCGACGGCGCTGCCGGCCATCGTCATCGTCGGAGGCATCATTTCGACCTATCAGCTCGCCGGCCTTTACGGCACGGCGATCGCCGTCACCACCATGCTCGGCCTTGCCGGCATGATCGTCGCGCTCGACGCCTTCGGTCCGGTCACCGACAATGCCGGCGGCATTGCCGAGATGGCCGGCCTGCCCAAGGAAGTGCGTCACTCCACCGACGCGCTCGACGCGGTCGGCAACACCACCAAGGCGGTAACCAAGGGCTATGCCATCGGCTCGGCCGGGCTCGGCGCGCTGGTGCTGTTTGCGGCATACTCGAACGACCTGAAGTTCTTTGCCGCCAATGGCGACAAATATCCCTACTTCCAGGGCATGGGCGAGGTCTCCTTCGACCTCTCCAATCCTTACGTGGTCGCCGGCCTGATCTTCGGCGGCCTCATCCCTTACCTGTTCGGCGGCATCGCCATGACGGCCGTCGGCCGCGCCGCCGGCGCCATCGTCGAGGAGGTGCGCAAGCAGTTCCGCGACGATCCCGGCATCATGGCCGGCACCTCCAAGCCGAACTATGCCCGCGCGGTCGACCTGCTGACCAAGGCGGCGATCCGGGAAATGATCATCCCGTCGCTGCTGCCGGTGCTGGCGCCGCTCGTCGTCTATTTCGGCGTGCTGTTGATCTCGGGCTCGAAGGCATCCGCCTTTGCGGCTCTCGGTGCGTCCCTGCTCGGCGTCATCGTCAACGGCCTGTTCGTCGCCATCTCGATGACCTCGGGCGGCGGCGCCTGGGACAATGCGAAAAAATCGTTCGAGGACGGTTTCGTCGACAAGGACGGGGTCAAGCACATGAAGGGCTCCGAGGCGCACAAGGCCTCGGTGACCGGCGACACGGTCGGCGATCCCTACAAGGACACGGCCGGCCCGGCCGTCAATCCGGCGATCAAGATCACCAACATCGTCGCGCTCCTGCTGCTGGCCGTGCTCGCGCACGGCTGATCAAGGCACGCGCTCGAAAACAAAACCTGCGGGAGCGATCCCGCGGGTTTTTGTTGCAGAAGATTTGATCCGACAACGGCCTTCTTTGCCGGTCTAATGGAACCAGTCCACGCAGTTGTCATCTGCAAGCAACGGCGGCAGTTTCCGGCCGGTTTCTTGCCGTGAGCGAAGGGCCGGGAAACAAAAACCCGCAGGATCTCTCCCACGGGTTTTTGGTCGCCTGAGATATTGCTGCTCCCCCGCAGGGAAGCAAGGTCTGATGATCAGGGAGTGCCGCCGCCGGGGATGCCGGGCGCCAGCTTGCTGGCGCCGTTGATGATCTGGCTGAGGAAGTTCTGGTCCTTGCCGCCGGTCGGCGTGGTGCGCGAGATGAAATCGAACATCTTGCCGTCCTTCAGGCCATATTTGGCGATCTGGGTGACGCGACTGTCGGGCCCGAAATAGACAGCCAGCACCTTCTGGTCGATGAGCCTCGGCTTGTCGAAGGCGACATAGCGCTTGCGCGTCTGCGAGATGTAATAAAACGCCTCATTGTCGAATGTGGCCGTGGTGGAGGGGGTGCCCAGAGCCAGAAGCACCTGCTCGCGGCTCGAACCGACGGGCACCGAATCGACAGCCTGCTGGTCGATGACATACCCTTGCGTCAGCGTCTCGCTCGGACTGAGATCGCCGATCATCTTGTTGGTATGGCATGCCGAGAGCGCCGAAACGACGAGCAGCAGCGATATCGCGCCGACGGGCCTGGAAGCGAAGGTCGACTTGAAATTCAGCGCGCGCAACAACAATTCTCCATTATTCGCCGCAACTTGCGCTGGGCCGCAAAACCGGTAAACCAGCTTGCTTGCCGATGCAACAAGGCCAACTCAACAAAAGGTCCCCGGAGACCATCCCCATGTTTCAGCGCCTTTTTGGCCGCGAACGCCACGCCAACCGCGCCATCACCGACGCGCTTTACGCACAAATCGTGGCGGCGGCGCGGCAGACTGTTTTTTATTCCCACTGGAATGTGCCGGACACGCCGCTCGGCCGTTTCGAGATGCTCTCGTTGCATATGTTCTTGTTCCAGCATCGCTTGCGCCGTGAAAGCGGCGTGGCGCAGGAGGTTGCGCAGGTGCTGATCGACGAGTTCTTCCTCGACGTCGATCATTCGCTGCGTGAGTTGGGCATCGGCGACGTCGGCGTGCCCAAACGCATGAAAAAGCTGGCGAAGATGTTTTACGGCCGGACCGCCGCCTATGACGACGCGTTGGAAAGAAACGACGTTGACGGACTCACCGCGGCACTTGCCCGCAATGTCCGGCCCGATGCCGGCACCTGGCCGGAAGCATCGCAACTCGCCGACTATGTCGTCGATGCCCGCCGCCAATTGGCCGCGCAGCCGACCGAATCGATCGCGTCCGGAACCGCGGCATTTCCACTTCCCAGGGAGGCCGCCCGATGAAACATGCCGATCCGCAGAGTCCGGTATCCTTTTTCGCGAATGTTGCCCGCCTGCCGCAGAAAGGGCTGTCGGTGACGATCGAGGCCGACGCCGCGCAGCGCGCGGCGCTCGCCGGCGAGCACGGGCTGCTCTCGGTCGAAGCCTATCGCGCCGACCTGCTGGTGGTGCCCTGGAAGCGCAACGGCGTGAAGATCAGCGGCCGTGTCGAGGCCGACGTCATCCAGGCCTGCATCGTTACGCTCGATCCCGTCGAGGCGCATATCGACGAGTCGGTCGAGGCGCTGTTGCTGCCCGAGGACTCCAAGCTTGGACGACAGGGATTCGAAGGCGGCGGCGAAATCCTGCTCGACGCGGACGGACCGGACAGTCCCGAGACATTTTCCGGCGACACCGTCGATGTCGGGGCGCTCGCCGAACAGTTTTTCGGACTGGCGATCGATCCCTATCCGCGCAAATCGGGCGCGTCGCTGGATGCCGGCGGCGAGACCGAACCGGCGGAGAATGAATTTCAGCAAAAACTGCGATCCTTGCTGGGAAAATCCTGAAAACCTCGGCCGCGACGGAAAAGTCGGTTGTGCGACAGCCCAAAACCGCTATTTTCGCCGAACCTTTGCGATCGCTAAAGCGACCTGCCGCCTAACCGTGAGATGAATACCGCGTGATCAGGATTTCCATCGATGCCATGGGTGGCGATCACGGACCAGCCGTGGTCATTCCGGCTCTCGTGACAGTCGCGACTCGCCGGCCCGACATCCGCTTCGTCATCTATGGGCGTGAAGAGTTGGTGCGTCCTGAACTGGCCAAGTTTCCCAAGCTGGCCGAAGTCAGCGACTTCTTTCACTGTGAGGTGGCGGTCCGGATGGACGACAAGCCGAGCCAGGCGCTGCGCCATGGCCGCTGGAAGTCGTCGATGTGGAAGGCGGTCGAAGCGGTCAAGTCGGGCGCGGCGGACGCCTGCATCTCCGCCGGCAACACCGGCGCCTTGATGGCGATGTCGAAATTCTGCCTGCGCACCATGGCGACCATAGATCGTCCGGCGATCGCGGCACTGTGGCCGACACTGCGCGGCGAAACCGTGGTGCTGGACGTTGGCGCCACCATTGGCGCCGATGCCCACCAGCTTATCGATTTTGCCATTCTCGGCACGGGCATGGCGCGCTCGGTCTTCGGCGTCGCGCGGCCCAGTGTCGGCCTGCTCAATGTCGGCGTCGAGGAGATCAAGGGTCAGGAAGAGGTCAAGGAGGCCGGGCGCATGTTGCGCGAGGCCAACATGGCCTCGATGAACTATCACGGCTTCGTCGAGGGCGACGACATCGGCAAGGGCGTCGTCGACGTCGTCGTCACCGAGGGTTTTGCCGGCAACATCGCGCTGAAGACGGCGGAAGGCACGGTTCGCCAGATCGGCGGCTACCTGCGCGCGGCGATGAGCCGGACATTGATGGCCAGGATCGGCTATATCTTTGCCAAGGGCGCCTTCGATCGCCTGCGCGAAAAGATGGATGTCGGCCGCTCCAACGGCGGCGTTTTCCTGGGGCTGAACGGCATTGTGGTGAAGAGCCATGGCGGCGCTGATTCGGACGGGTTCGCCGCCGCTATCGAACTCGGCTACGATATGGTGCGCAACAATCTGCTCGACCGCATCGAGGCCGACCTGGACCTGTTTCATGCGCGCAATCCGCACGCCCTGACATCTAGGAAATCCGACGTCGTCAGCGACGCAAAGGAATAGGAAAGAACTTTGATCAGATCAGTCGTGCGCGGCACGGGCGCCGCGCTGCCCCGCCGCATCATGAAGAATGCCGATTTCGAAGGCATGGTCGAAACCTCGGACGAGTGGATCGCCCAGCGCACCGGCATCCGCCAGCGCCATATTGCTGGCGACGACGAGACGACGGCTTCCCTGGGTGAGGCCGCGGCCCGCGCCGCCCTTGCCAATGCGGGACTGACGCCGGACGATATCGATCTGATCGTGCTGGCGACGTCGACACCCAACAACACTTTTCCGGCTACCGCTGTCGAAATCCAGAACCGGCTTGGCATGCATCACGGCTTCGCCTTCGACATGCAGGCTGTGTGCTCGGGCTTCGTCTATGCCGTGACGACAGCCGATCTCTATATCCGCGGCGGTCTGGCCAAACGCGTGCTGGTGATCGGTTCGGAAACATTCTCGCGCATTCTCGACTGGAGCGACCGCTCGACCTGCGTGCTGTTCGGCGACGGCGCCGGCGCCCTGATCCTGGAAGCAGGCGAGGGGATCGGCGCGATCGCCGACCGGGGCGTTCTGGCGGCCAGCCTGCGCTCCGACGGTGCGCACAAGGACAAGCTTTTCGTTGATGGCGGGCCATCGACGACGGGAACGGTCGGCCAACTCCGGATGGAGGGCCGCGAAGTGTTCAAGCATGCGGTCGGAATGATCACCGACGTGATCGAGGCGACGTTCTCAACCGCCGGCATCACCGCCGAGGATCTTGACTGGTTCGTGCCGCATCAGGCCAATAAACGGATTATTGACGCTTCCGCCAAGAAGCTCGGGATAGCAGAGCAGAAAGTGGTGGTTACGGTCGATTTGCACGGTAACACCTCGGCTGCTTCCGTGCCGCTGGCGCTTTCGGTAGCCGTCGACGACGGCCGCATCAAGAAAGGCGATCTCGTGCTGCTGGAAGCGATGGGCGGCGGCTTCACCTGGGGCGCGGTTCTGGTTCGCTGGTAAGTGCCGAACTGTCCGGTTCGGTCCTTGACCTTGCCGGATCAATTACTTAGGCTCTGCCGTTGTTGTGTAGATTTTATGTTTGAGCTGATGGGACGGTCGCATGGGGGGAAAGACACTTACGCGCGCCGACCTTGCCGAGGCCGTTTACCGAAAGGTCGGTCTGTCACGCACTGAATCCGCCGAACTGGTCGAAGCGGTGCTGGACGAAATCTGCGAGGCGATCGTTCGCGGCGAGACGGTGAAACTGTCGTCTTTCGCGACATTCCACGTGCGCTCCAAGAATGAGCGCATCGGACGCAATCCCAAGACCGGTGAAGAGGTGCCGATCCTGCCGCGCCGGGTGATGACCTTCAAGTCGTCGAACGTGCTGAAGAACCGCATTTTGCGGTCTCACCAGAACAACAAGGCCAAGGGCAGCAAGTAGCAGCGCTCACTGTGCGGTTGAAAACCGTGCTTGTCATGACGCGGGGCTTGAATATTGCTTCACAAACCGCTGAAATAAGACGCGATTCGGCGGGGTAAGCCGGATCATCGTCCAGCGTGAGGATTTCGCCCATGGACAAGAGCCCTGACGCCTTCCGCACCATCAGCGAGGTCGCCGAAGACCTTGACCTGCCGCAGCATGTGCTGCGTTTCTGGGAAACGCGCTTCAACCAGATCAAGCCGATGAAGCGCGGCGGCGGCCGCCGTTATTACCGGCCGCAGGATGTCGAACTGATCAAGGGCATTCGCCACATGCTCTACGATCAGGGCTACACCATCAAGGGCGTGCAGAAACTGCTGCGCGAAAACGGCAATCATTTCCTGGTCGCCATCGGCAATGGTGACATGGCCGCCGTCGAGGCGATTTCACAGCGAAAGCAGGCCGATCAAGTGCCGCTCACGCCGGCGGCGCAGCCGCGCGGCATGGATGACGAGCTGGTCGGTCAGCCGCGGGTCAAGCCCAGCCGCCGCTTTTTCGGCCTGGGCAAGAGCGACGAGGAAGGTCCGGTTCCGCCGGACGCATCGAAACTCTCGCGCGACAATCGCGCGTTGCTGCAGGAGGCGCTGTTCGATCTCCTGGAATGCAAGCGCCTGCTCGATCAGGTGCGCTGACCGCAGCATATTGACGTCTCCAGAACCGGAACCCGCCTTCGGGTGAGGCGTTAGGTTTCCTTCTGTATGGAGGAAACGCACTATGGCGTCGTATTCTACTCTCCCGGAAATTGATCTGGAAAAGCAGGTCGCGACCCTCTCCAGGGACTTGGCGGCCTTGAAGAAGGCTATGTCGAGGCGCGGCGGTGCCTACTATGAAGACGGTCGCGATGCCGCGTTCGATGCATATTCCGATCTTGCGGGGCGCCTGCGGGATGCCATGCCGGTGATCCGCAAAAAAGGCAGGGTGATCGAGAAATCGGCACGGGATCATCCAGCGGTGGCTGCCGCGGTCGGCCTTGTGGTGGTTGGTCTGGTCGCCAGTCTGCTGTTCAGCCGGCGCTGAAGGACAACGTTTTAAAGCGCGTCACATCCACGTGCACCGCGTTCGCCGCCTGCGCGCTGACCAAACCGCCAGCGGCAGGCTGGAAATCTCTTGAAGCTCATTGCATGGATCCTTCCGGAAGAGTTGGCTCGAACCGGATGGTTCTCACGCCAGCGACGTCGGGCTAAGCAGGGCCGAAACCGCCTGGCAAAAGCGTGTCCGGTCGTTCAAACAACTTGACCGGAACGATGTGCCCGAGACGGCCGCGCATGACGTCTGGTTCACGATAGCGTGACGCCCCGTTTGGTGCTTGGCAAATCGCCGGCGAGCAGGCATCTTCCCGATCGTCTCAGGCAACACCTCATTTGATCAAACTCTTTTAGCCCACGGAGTTGCCAATGCCCCACAACGCAAAAAACGACGCCCTCTCCGAACCATTAGCCAGTGAGCTCGGGCCAGATTACAGCACCCTCAGAGCGATGCGGGAAACCCGCGGCTACAGCATGGAAGAGCTTTCGCTGACGTGCGGCCTTGCGGTCGACGAGATTGAGGACATCGAGAACGGCAGGGCCGCCGATCCGTCGAAGCTGCGTCGTATCGCGTCCGCGCTTCGGCTTCCCCAGGAGGCCCTCGTTGTTTCGGCGGTGCGTACACCCGCCGGCCAAGGTCGATCCCTGGCATAGATCAGCACCAAGCATGCCCGAAACCCGCCAAGCCACGCTTGGCGGGTTTCTTGTTGATGTCGCGGCGATCTGCCGCCGGCCGGGCTTGCCGATTCGTGAACGGGACGTGTTTATAGGCGCGGGCGCCTGCCATCATGTCTGGTCGCGTTTGTACCGGAGATTTCGATATGAGCCTGGAATCCGTTCGCGCCTTCTTCGCCGTCCACGCGCCCGATATCGAGGTCATCGTCACGGAAGCGAGTTCGGCGACAGTGGCGCTGGCGGCCGAGGCGCATGGCGTGCTCCCGGCGCAGATCGCCAAGACGATCTGCCTTCGCATCGGCGACCGTGCCATGCTGGTCGTGACCAGCGGCATCGCCAGGCTGGACAACCGCAAGTTCAAGGACCAGTTCGGCGGCAAGCCGCGCATGCTGGACGCCGCGGAAGTCGTCGAAGCAACGAGCCATCCGGTCGGCGGTGTCTGCCCATTCGGCCTGCCGGCGCCGCTGCCGGTCTACTGCGACGTCTCGCTGCGCGAATTCGATGAGGTCGTGCCCGCGGCAGGTGCCACCAACGCCGCCGTGCGGATCGCGCCGCAGCGCATGGTCGAGCTTACCGGGGCCGAATGGGTCGACGTTTGCCAGGGTTAAACAGGGCCGTGAACCAACGCTGCAATTTGACCTTTGGCTGACCTGGCCAAGGCGGACTTCGGGGGCAAGTCCTGCTTTGAAATGGTCGGAGTGGCCGGATTCGAACCGACGACCCCTTGACCCCCAGTCAAGTGCGCTACCGGGCTGCGCTACACTCCGGACCGCGGAAAGCCCTATATTCTCAACGGTTCCGGCGCAAGGGGCCAATCGGACAAAATCCTCGAAATTGGAGCAAAGCGGTCCGGTGGGCCTTTGGTGACCGAAAATCACACCGGAGGTCCAGGCTGTGTTCCAAGCGCGGGGAGTGGACTTGTTAGCTGCCTTGACGCGCCTGAAGCGCAAGGAATCAGGAATTCTGCCATGGCGCCGATATTCACCAGCGGCGGCGTCTCCAAGCCCGCGGACGAACGCGAACGGGGTCGAATATCTGCTTGCGTTCCCGGGCGAGGACCAGAGGACCGGTGTGCGCACCGATGCAGTGCTTCACGGAGGAAAAGAATCAAGCGTCCGCGCAATTCAGGGGCACCTCTTGCTTTTATAAAAGAATGGCCGCAAGGTATTTTTCATATCAGAAAGAAAACCGCCAGATTATTCTCTTTTGTGAAAGCCTCAACTTTTGCGGGAACACCTCGATCAGACCGACCGGCGACTGGTCAAATTGCTGTCGCAGGATGCGCAGCTTGGCGTCAATCGCCTTGCCGAGAAGATGGCGATCTCGGTGCCGACGGCGCGCATGCGGCTGCACAACCTGCTCGAGCGCAACCTGCTCAAGATCGTCGGGCTGCTGAACCTCACCGAGCGCCCTGAACTGATCTCGGCCATCGTCGGTATCAATGCGCAAGGGCGCGGTCGCGCTCGCGAACTTGCCCAGCGCATTTCCGAACTGCCGTTCGTCAACTCGGCCTCCGTCGTCACCGGGCGCTTCGACATCATCGTCGATGTGACCGTGGCCGGCGATGTCGCCGATCTCTACCGCATCACAAGCGAATTGATTCCTGGCGCGGGCATTCCAGGAGAAGTCGTGCGCAGCGAGACCTTCGTCGTCATGGCTTCCTGCAACAAATGGGTGAACCTGCCGGAAGGTTGCTGGTCGGAAGACATCGCGCGCAAGGAGCCGGCATGAAGATCGCGGTTCTTGGCGGCCTCGGCCTGCAAGGCCGGGCGGCGATCGCCGATCTTGTCGCCAGCGACGGCGTCGAAGAAGTCGTCTGCGTCGATACCGCCCCCGATGGAGCAGCCCGGCTTGGCGGCCTGACCGACCTGGCCCGCGTGCGCTTCGTCGTCCCTGAGGGCGCGATCGGCACGGCGATTGCCAATGCCCTGAAGGGTGTCGACGCCGTCATCGACCTGCTGCCGCAGCCGCTCATGCGGGAGGCGGTTCTGGCGGCGATCGCAACGCGCACGCCGCTGGTCACCACCAATTACGGTAAGGCCATCGCCGACCTCGCTCCCGCCGCTGAAGCGGCTGGTGTTTCGATCATGACCGAATGCGGGCTCGACCCCGGCATCGACCTTGTGCTCTACGCGCGCGCCGCAAGGCAGTTCGACAGCATTTCTTCGATCGATTCCTATTGCGGCGGCATTCCCGAACCGAAGGCGATGGCCAAGCCGCTGTGCTACAAGGTTAGCTGGAACTTCGACATGGTTCTGGTCAGCCAGAACCGCGACAGCGTGATGATCGAAGACGGGAAACGCGTCGCCGTGCCCGCCGCCCGCCAGCACAATAATCCTTTCATCCACGAGATCGACGTCGCCGGCCTCGGCAAGCTCGAAGCCTTCCCCAATGGCGATGCGCTGCATTACGTCGAGATGCTGGCTGCCGCCAAGGGGTTGCGGCGCTCCGGCCGCTATACGCTGCGCTGGCCGGGATGGTCGGCATTCTGGGCGCCGCTGAAGGAACTCGGCTTTCTGTCGGAAGACCATGTTGCCGGCACCACTGTCAGTCCGCGCGAATTCCTCGGCCGGCTGCTTGGGCCGCAACTGCAATATGGCCCCGGCGAAAAGGATCTCTGCGTGATGCGCAATGTCTTTTCCGGCCTCGAAGGCGGCCGCGGCAAGACGGTTACGTCGGACCTCATCATCGAACGCGACCTGACTTCGGGTCTGTTCGGCATGAGCCTCGGCGTCGGCTATCCCGCCAGCATTGTGGCGCGGATGCTCGCGCGGCGCGAAATCGCCAAAGCCGGCCTGCTCAATCCGCTGCTGCATGTGCCCGATGGCCGCTTTTTCGACGAGTTGGCCATGCGCGGCATCAAGGTTGCCGAAACGGTGACCTGGAACTGAGGAGACAGATTTTCGAACGGTGGCCGCCGGCAACGGCGCCACCGCTCAAAAAAGGAGCCCAAGGGAACCCGCGGGCAAAACAACAACGACAACAGGGAGGAATGCCAAAATGAAGATTGCCAGACTTTTCATCGCCGGACTTGCGCTTGCCGGACTCACCACTGCCGCCAGTGCCGGAACGCTCGACGACATCACCAAGCGCGGCGAATTGCGCGTCGCCGTGCAGACACAGGGCCCCCCCTTCTCGTTGGTCGGCGCCAATGGCGAGCGCACCGGCAGTTCGGTTGAACTTGCCGAACTGATGGCCAAGGAGATGGGCGTCAAGATCACCTTCCTCGACTTCGACTGGGACGGCCTGATCCCGGCGCTGTTGTCGGGCAAGGCCGACCTGCTGGTCGCCGACATGACGCCGACGCTGGCGCGCGGCATGAAGGTCGCCTTCACCAAACCTTACATGTATACGGGCAGCACTGTCTTCACCAAGGCCGACAGCAAGTTCAAAACCACCGAGGATTGCAAGGCCAAGGGCACCAAGATCGCCGTGCTGCTCGGCGCCACCGGCGAAAAGGAGGCCAAGACAGCCTTCGCCGATGCCGACATCAAGAGCTACAAGGGCGGCGGCCCGCTGCTGCTCGACGCTGTCAACAATGGCCAGGCCGATTGCGGCGTCAACGACGTCTCGGCGGTCAAAGGCCAGTCCACCGCCTATCCGGCCGGCACGTTCACCATCATGCCGGATCTGCTGTCGAAGGAACCGCTTGCCTTCGCCACCCGCTATGACGAGCCGGACCTGCTGGTCTGGATGAACCTGTTCCTCGACCAGGTCAGCATCGACGGCCGCCTGCAGAAGAACCTCGACTACTGGGTCAATTCCGACGCCTGGAAGAAAGATCACTGATTAGGCATTAGTGAGTAGTGAATTAGTGAGTAGTGAACAGGGAATTCCGGATCCGCCTGCCTACTCACTACTCACTACTCACTACTCACTATTCCCTACCCGCCATTCACGCCCATGCTTGAGAATTTCAGTTTCCGCACCATTGTCGAATATCTGCCTCTGTTCGGGCAGGGCCTGATCACGACCGTCTGGCTGTCGGCGCTCTCCTTTGTCGGCGCGCTTGCCGTCGGCATCGTGCTGTGCGCCATGAATTTGCAGCGCGCCTGGCTGTTTCGCACGCCGGCCAAGGCCTACATCGATGCCGTGCGCGCTACGCCCTTGCTGGCGCAGCTCTATTTCCTCTATTTCGGCCTGCCGCGGCTCGGCTTCGTGCTACCCGAACTGGTCGTCGGTATCCTCGCGCTGTCGCTGAACAGCGGCGCCTATATCGCTGAAATCATACGTGCCGGCATCCTGTCGATCCCGCGCGGCCAGGTCGAGGCGAGCGTCGCTTCGGGCATGACCTACGTCCAGCGCATGCGCCTTGTCGTCCTGCCGCAAGCGTTCAAGGTGACGATCCCGCCGCTGCTCGGACAGGCGATCGTGCTGGTCAAGGATTCGGCACTGCTGTCGCTGATCTCGGTCGCCGAACTGACGCGCGCCGGCCAATTGCTCGCCTCCGACCGCTTCATGCCGGCGGAAGGGTTTCTCACCATCGCTGCCTTCTATTTGCTGCTCTACTACGGCCTCAAGGGATTGGCTCTCCTGTCCAGCCGCTGGCTCGGCTCGGCGGGGGCGCGGACATGATCTGGCAGCAATTGCAAAGCCTCGCCGGCAGCTATCCGCTAGCCTTGCGCGGCCTCGGCATGACGGTGGTGCTGTCGCTCATCAGCCTGGTGCTGGGCACCTTGCTCGGCTTCGGCCTCGGCATTCTGCGGACCGGCGGCAACAAGCTGATCGGCAGCATGATCGGCGCCTGGGTCGACCTGATCCGCGGCACGCCGTTTCTGGTGCAGATATTCCTGATCTTCTTCATCCTGCCGGAACTGGGCATCGAACTCGACGCCTTCACCGCCGGTATCATCGCGCTGACCAATCTGGCTGCCTGCTTCATCTGCGAGATCGTCGCCGCCGGCATTCGCTCCGTGCCATCAGGCCAGGTCGAGGCAGCGCTGGCGTCCGGCCTGTCGCGCTGGCAGCGGATGCGCCAGGTGGTGCTGCCGCAGGCGATGCGCATCGTGCTGCCGCCGCTGGTCGGCCAGTATGTGCTGCTGATCAAGGATTCCTCGGTGGTCTCGGCCATCGGGCTCACCGATCTCACTCGTGTCGGCTGGTTGGTGGTGCAGCGTGTGCCGAACGGCCTGCTGGTCTTCTTCCTGGTCGGCCTCGGCTATTTCGTCGTCTGTTATCCGCTGATCATGCTTGCCCGCCGGCTGGAGCGCCGCATGGGTGCGGCCCATGGCGAGGTGCAACTATGAAGTCATCTCTCGAACCCAAAGGTCGCACCGGCATGATCGAGTTTCGCGGCGTCAACAAATGGTTCGGCGCGCTGAATGTGCTGAAGGACATCACCCTCAGCGTCGAGCGGCGCGAAGTGGTCGTCGTCTGCGGCCCAAGCGGTTCGGGCAAGAGCACCTTGATCCGCTGCATCAACGGGCTGGAGACGATCAAGGACGGCGATCTGGTGGTCGACGGCCAGCGCCTCGGCGACCCTGCCACCAACATGACGGGGCTGCGCACTGAGATCGGCTTCGTCTTCCAGTCGTTCAACCTCTATCCGCACAAGACAGCGCTCGAGAACGTCACTCTGGCGCCGATCCATGTGCGCAAGATCCCGCGCGCCGAGGCCGAGAAGGCCGGGCGCGAGTTGCTGGCCAAGGTCGGCCTTGCCGACAAGGTCAATGCCTATCCCTCGCAGCTTTCGGGCGGCCAGCAGCAGCGCGTGGCGATCGCGCGCTGCCTCGGCATGCGCCCCAAGATCATGCTGTTCGACGAGCCGACCTCGGCGCTCGATCCCGAGATGATCTCGGAAGTGCTCGACGTCATGGTCGCGGTCGCCGAGGAAGGCATGACCATGATGGTGGTGACCCACGAAATGGGCTTTGCCCGCAAGGTCGCCCAGCGCGTGGTGTTCATGGATGCCGGCGCCATCGTCGAGAGTGGCACGCCCGACGAGTTCTTTTCCCACCCGAAGACCGATCGCAGCCGCGCCTTCCTGAGCAAGATCCTGCGGCATTAGATCGAAACGCGAGCATCTGGCCGCCGGCGTTCGCCTCGTCCATCGCAACGAGCAAAGTGAGCCAGAAGCAGCCCTGCTTTCGGTCTCCGAGACGAGTGCTGTCCGCGCTGTTATGCAAAGGCGGAAACGTCAGACGGTTGTGGCTAAGGCCGATCGCAACTGCCGTTGATGGCTATATTCCAGCGCTATGGCACCCCAGATCAAACCGAGCAGCAGATAGACATGGCGCCAGTGATCGATGTCGATGAAGGTGCCGAGCCCGACATTGCCGACGAAGGCGACATAGGCGCACAAGAGATAAGGCTGCCATGGCCGGTCGCGTAGCAGGATGCGGAATCCGGCCGATACCGTCCAGACGACGAGCGTCAGGAACGACACGAAGCCGAGCCAGCCGTAATCCATCAGCATTTTCAGCCAGATGTCGTGCGTGTCCTCGCCGAAAGTCTTGCCGAAGACCAGCGGCCCGATGCCGAACGGATGCTCCATCGCCATCTGGAAACCGATCGCGTAGCGGGCGAAGCGGCCGAGGCGGGCGGTGTCGTAGCTCTGTTCAAGATGGGCGCGGCTGGAGAACATCTCCGCCACCCCAGGCAGTTGCAGGATGACGATGATGGCGATGGCCAGCAGTGACAGCGCGGCGACGGTCATGATCACCACGCGCAGCCGGAACATGCCGCTGGCGCTCTGCAGGAACAGGCATCCGGTGAGCAGGATCGCCGAAACGGCGAACATGCCCCAGGCGCCGCGCGAGAAGGAAAAGAAGATGCCGGATGTGATGATCAGCAGCGGCACCGCCAGCAGCGGCATGCGCGAGACCGGACCTGTCAGGAGCAAATAGAGCAGATAGATGCCGGGCAGTACCAGAAAGGGACCGAACACGTTCGGGTCCTGGAAGGCGCCGGCGGCGCGGTCGTATTTGGTGAACATTTCGGCGCCGGGAAAGGCATGGAAGTAGCCCGCTATGCCGAGCAGCGAGGTCGTCACGGCCGAGACGACATAGGCAATGAAGATCAACCGGTAGAGGCTTGGCTGCGTTGCGGTGACGGACGCGAAGAACACTGCGCTGAAGGCGAGAAACAGCGATACTGAGAGATAAAGCGGAGTGAAAGCGAGATCCGCCATCTGCGTCATGGAGATCATGCCGCCGATGTTCATCGTCACCAGCAGCACCAGCAGCGGCGCCGCCGCACGTGAAATCCGCAAGCCGAAAAGCGCCCAGATGGCGATGAGCCCGGCCATGTAGATTTCATAGGGCGCCGGCTCGCTGATGACGAAGCCGGACAGCAGGATGCCAAGCCCGACCGCCCCGGAAGTGACCAACGCGATCAGCTTGGCGTTGACCGCCGCGCGCGGCACCTCATGGACCATTGCGCTCAATAGGCGTTTTCCGTGTTGAGCAGCCGGACCGGCGTCAGGAACAGGATCCGCAAGTCGAACAGCAGCGACCAGTTCTCGATGTAATAGAGGTCGTATTCCGTCCGCATGCGGATCTTCTCGTTGGTGTCCATCTCGCCGCGCCAGCCGTTGATCTGCGCCCAGCCGGTGACGCCGGGCTTGACCTTGTGGCGGGCGAAATAGCCGTCGACCACCTCGTTGTAGAGGAGGTTGTGCGATTGCGCGGCGATCGCGTGCGGGCGTGGACCGACCAGCGACAGCGAACCCAGCAGCGAGTTGAAGAACTGCGGCAGTTCGTCGATCGAGGTCTTGCGGATGAAGCGGCCGACGCGGGTGACGCGCGGGTCGTTCTTGGTCACCGTCTGCTTGGCGGTCGGGTCAGACCTGTCGGCATACATCGAGCGGAACTTGTAGACCTCGATCACCTCGTTGTTGAAGCCGTGCCGCTTCTGGCGAAACAGCACCGGACCCTTGCTGTCGAGCTTGATGGCGATTGCCGTGGCGAGCATCACGGGTGAGAACACGACGATGCCGATGACGCTGAAGACGATGTCGAAGGCGCGCTTGGCGACCGAATCCCAGTCGTTGATCGGCTTGTCGAAAATGTCGAGCATCGGCACCGCGCCGATGTAGGAATAGGCACGCGGGCGGAACTGCAGTGCGTTCGAATGCGCCGACAGCCGGATATCGACCGGCAGTACCCAAAGCTTTTTCAACAGCTGCAGCACGCGCGATTCCGCAGTCAGCGGCAGCGACACGATCAGCATGTCGATGCGAGCGATGCGGGCGAACTCGATCAGTTCGGAAATCGTGCCGAGCTTGGGGTAGCCGGCGACAATGGGCGGCGAGCGCTTGTCGCTGCGGTCATCGAAGATGCCGCAGATTCGGATGTCGTTGTAGGGCTGCTTCTCCACGGAGCGGATCAGGACTTCCGCCGCCTTGCCGCCTCCCACGATGACGGCGCGCCGTTCCATGCGGCCGTCGCGCGCCCAGCGCCGGATCAGCTTCGACATCACCAGCCTGAGGCCAAAGAGGAGAACGAAGCCGACGACGAACCAGGTGCCGAACAGCAGGCGTGAATAGTCCTCGGACATCTTCATGGCGAAGGCGGTCAACGCCATCAGCGCGAAGGTACCGGCCCAGACCAGCAGGATGCGGCCGAAATTGGCGATCGGCCGCATAAGGGAGACGACCTGAAAACAGTCCGAGACATCAAGCAGTATCACCGCCAGGAACGACGCGGCGGCGATCGTCAGCGGATATTGCCAGGCCAGATAGTTGAAGAACCCGACAAAATGGAAATAGACGGCAAGGCCGGACAGGAACAGCAAGCCGAACTCGACCATGCGCAGGACGCCGCTCACCATGATCGGCGACATCGTATCGCGCCGATACTGCGACGCGACCTGGCGGGCGATATCGTTCATGCCGCCGGGCGCGTCGCCTCCGGCCGGGCCGTCGAATTTACGCACCGCCTCTGCTGAAAAGCGGTGCGCGGGATCGATCTCGTTCATGGGGCTTTCCGCAGGCTTCGCTGCGGTGAATAGCAAAAGAGAGCTAAGAAACCCTTGAAACAACAGGTGGCTTTGGATCGGCCTGGGGCTTGGATCTACCTGTCGAGCGCGGCGAAGTAGGCCTTCTCGATCTCCGCGGCCATCACGTCGGCGCCAAAACGCGCCTCAAGGCTGGCGGCATCGGGCATGAGTTTGCGATAGGCGGCAGGATCGGCCAGCGCCTGGCTCATCTTGTCGGTGAGTTCGGCCGGGTCGGGCCGGATCAGGGCAGGGGAGCCGGCGCCGAAAATCTCGGGTATGCCGCCGACGGAAGTGGCGATCATCGGCTTTCCCGCGGCAAGCGTCTCCAGGACGATATAGGGCATGGCCTCGGCGCGCGAGGGAACGACGACGAGCCCTGCCAGCGCGAAGGCTTCCCTGGCAGGCATTGGCGGCAGAAAGCGGACGTGGCCCTCGAGGCCAAGGCGCTTTACCTGCCCGTGGTAGCGCGGCAGGTCGTCGCCGTCGCCGACCATCACCGCGGTCAGCGCGCGACCGAGCCGGGGGCCGGCGGCAGCCAGGGCGTCGATGAATATGTCGGGCCCTTTCAGGTCGCGCATCATGCCGATGTAGAGCAGGTCGGCCGCCTCGGGTCCCATGGTCACCGGCTCGAACTCGGCGGCGCGCAGGCCGTTATAGACCAGCGCATTGGGGACGGGCGGCTCGCCCACCTTCCGGCGATATGTGCCCCGCTCATAGTCGGAGACGAACAGCAGGCAATCGGTGAAACGGGCCATGAAGCGCTCGAGGGCGAAGAACAGTTTTCCGGTTGCCGTGCTTTCGTCATAGTGAAGGGAGCCGCCATGCGGCGAATAAAGGCGGGCTACGCGAGACCTTGATACCCGCAACAGTGAGCCGAACAAACGGGCATAGGCGCCACCCTTGGCGCCATGCCCGTGCAACACGTCCGGCCGCAATTCCTTGATGATCCTGTAGGTACGCCACGCCGACGCCGCGTCACCCGGCCCGACATGACGCTGCATCGGCGTACGATGGATGCCGAGCGACAGCACGTCCTTCATCCGTTCGAACAGGCGCTCCTCGAATTCGCCACCGGTGGTCGAATCGCACACGATGCCGACCGAATGTCCGGCGGCGACCTGCGCCTCGGTCAGGTCGCGCACATGCCGGAAGATTCCTCCGACGGGTGAACGAAAGCAGTGGACGATCCTGAGCTTGTCCGCCACGTGGTATCAGTCAGAACAGGCGTTCGCGGACGTACACCGTATCTCCGGGCAGCAGCGGGTCGGAGGTGACCACGCGGCCGGTCATCACCTTGCCGTTGATGTCGCGGGTGATGTCGACGCTTTCCTGGTTGGCGCGCGGCGTGAAGCCGCCGGCTATGGCGATGGCCTTCTGCACCGTCAGGCCCGGGACGTAGGAATATTGGCCGGCAGCGCCCACTTCGCCCATGACGAAGATCGGCCGGTAGCGGTCGATCTCTACCGAAACGTCGGGATCGCGCAAATACCCTTGCCGCAGTTTGTCGGCGATCTGTTTTTCCATCTGCTGCGCGGTGTGGCCGCGCGCCGGTATGGAGCCGACGAGCGGGAACGAGAGATAACCGGACTGGTCGACACTGTAGGTGTTGGTCAGTCCGTCCTGCTCGAACACGGTGACGCGGACACGGTCGCCGGCGCCGAGGCGGTAGGGCTGGTCGAGCACCTCGTGGAAAGCCGCCGGCGTCGGCCGGTAGCTTGAACAGCCGGCGAGCATCGATACGGCAAGCAGCGCGCGAAATAGGGAAGCAGTGCTCTTCATGACCGGATACGTACCTTCGGCTGGCCGCTGCTGCGTCGCGGCAAACATCTGAGATCGAGGTCCGTTATCATCCTGTTAGGGTTAATGGCCGGTAAAGGCGGCGGCTGATACGGCCAGAACCGGCGATGGTTTTACGATTTCGATTTGCTTATTTGTCGCCCGCCAGTAAAGCCTAACGGACTCTTACCGTGATCTTAACCGCTGAGTTACCATAGTTGTTTACGGTGCATCCTGACCCAGTTTCGGAGTAGGGATGCATGTCCGTTCAGTCCGCGGCCGCCGACGTCGACATCGATCTCAGGCAGCTCTTCGCCAGCCTGGCGAGGAACTTCCTGCGCATCCTCGTCGTCTCGTTGATCGTCACCGGCGTGGCATTCGCGCTGGCTTGGCTTGCCACGCCGCACTACAAGGCCGAGACGAGGCTGCTGATCGAAACCCGCGAATCTGTCTTCACGCGCCCCGACGGCACCAATGACAACGACAAGCCGATCCTCGACGAGGAAGGCGTGACCAGCCAAGTCGAGGTCATCTCCTCCACCGACATTCTCAAGCAGGTGGCGCAGAAGCTCAGCCTGTCGAAATTGGCCGAATTCGACGAGACGCAGAATATGTCGGCGCTGAGCCGGCTGCTCGTCATCGCGGGCCTGAAGAGCGATCCAAGCGAGATTCCACCGGAAGAGCGCGTACTGAAGAAGATGCGCGAGAAGCTCAACGTCTATCGTGTTGAAAAGTCTCGCGTCATCGTCATCGAGTTCTCATCCGAGAACCCCAGGCTCGCGGCCGACATCCCCAACGCCATCGCCGAGACCTATATCTCCGTCCAGGGCGACGCCAAGCTCGAATCGAATTCGGCGGCGACCGATTGGCTGGCTCCCGAAATCGCCGACCTGTCTCAGCGGGTCAAGGATGCCGAGGCCAAGGTCGCCGACTACCGCTCGCAGTCCGACCTCTTGATGGGCGGCAACAATTCGGTGCTGGCCACCCAGCAGCTTTCGGAACTCTCGAGCGAACTGTCGAAGGTGCGCGCCAATCGCGCCGCCGCGGAAGCAACCGCCGACAGCGTGCGCAAGGCGTTGCAGAATGGCGGCTCTTTGGATTCGGTTCCTGAGGTGTTGTCGTCGGACCTGATCCAGCGCCTGCGCGAACGGCAGGTCGAGCTCAGGGCCAATATTGCCGATCTTTCCACCACCTTGCTCGACAATCACCCGCGCATCCGGGCACTGAGATCGCAACTTGCCGATCTCGACGGCCAGATCCGCAACGAAGCGGAAAAGTTGATGAAAGGGTTGATGACGCAGGCGCAGACGGCGCAGGCGCGCGAGAATCAGCTGGTCGCGGACGTCAACACGCTCAAGGCCGCTTCGGCGCACGCTGGCGAGCAGCAGGTCGAACTCGATGCGCTACAGCGCGAAGCGACCGCCCAGCGCCAGCTGCTCGAATCCTATCTGACACGCTTCCGCGAAGCTTCGTCGCGCAAGGACCGCAACTACCTGCCGGTCGATGCCCGTGTGTTTTCGCGGGCCGTCGTCCCCTCCGAACCATATTTTCCGAAGATACTGCCGATCGTCGGTGCCGCCTTTGTCGCTTCGCTGCTTTTGATGGCGGTGGCGACGCTGCTGCGGGAGCTGTTTTCTGGCCGCGCCATGCGCCCGGCCACCGGTGCTCGCTTTGAGCCCATCGACGAGGTGGCGATGCCCGCGGCGGCCCGACAGGAGCCGGCGGTCGCCGATGAGTTCTATGATCGTGCCACCGAGGAGGCGCGAACTCCAATGATTGCGGAGCCGGACATTGCCGCTCGGCCGCAGCCTGTCGCCGGGCCCCCCGCCGAGCCAGAGTCCATTGACGAACCCGCGCCTGTCGCCGAGTCGGAACCAGAGCCTGTCGCTGTGGCCCGTCCGCCGCGCTCGGTGCTGGGCGAGATCGACGTCGAGAACGCTGCGGAAAAGCTGATCGCCAGCGGAGCCTCGCGCGCGATATTCGTTTCGCCAGAAGGCGACGAGGCCGCGGCGTCGGCGATCCTGGTGGCACGCGAGGTTTCCGATGCCGGCCTGCGCGTCCTGCTGCTCGACCTCACCGCCTCGGGCGCCGCTTCGCGGCCGATGCTGGACAGCGGTCTGTTCCCCGGCATCACCAATCTGCTCGCCTCGCAGGCGCAGTTCAGCGACGTGATCCATGCCGATCTCTATTCCGACTGCCATGTCATTCCCGTCGGCACCGCCGATCCCGTCCGCGCCATGCGCGCCGCCGACCGGCTGCCGATCATCATGCAATCGCTGACCACCGCCTATGATCTGGTCGTGGTCGAGTGCGGGCCAGCGGACGCGCAAGGCATCAGCCGTCTGGGTGGCGATGCCACCGAGGTGTTCCTCTCCATGCTGGAACCGGACGATGAGGTGACGCAGGCCGCGGTCAAGCTGATCGAAAGCGGCTATCCCGACCTGACATTGGTGACGCCGGTCGGCCACCAACCGCCGGGAACCCCGGTGCCGGGACGGCGCTCCGCTGCCTGAGATCTATCGACTGGGCGAATTCCCGAAAACCTCAGGTCCCCAGCCGGGTTAGCCCTGATCCTCGCCCGTGGGCGTGGTCTGCCCGGCCGTCCTGCGGCGCAGCATTTTGGTCAGCTTCCAGATCGTCGGGCTGTTCTTGACGAAGGCTTTCAGCCGCCCCCCTTGGCGAAGCGTCAGCGCCAGTGCGCGGCCCTTCGGCGTCAGCGGGACCAGCACCTCGAAATGCTGCGTTTCGATATCGCACCACAATCGCTTGTAGGACTCGTCGCCGACGGAGAAATCATAGACGGCGAAACCGGTTTCGCAGGCTTCCTGGATATTGTCGAAGAACAGGAAATCGCCCGGGCTGGTGTGAGCGAGATCGTCCTCGGCGATCGCCCCGAACTCGCAGATCAGGCGCTTGCCGGAACGGCTTGACCCGGTGATGGCACGCAGCTTGCCGGCAACCTCCAGTCCGTGCAGGACGAAAGAGGGCCTGTCCTCGGCAAGCGCCTGCGTGAACAGCGCCCGGAAGAAGGCACGCGTCTGATCGTCGCCGAAGACGTTGGCGATGCCCATCTTGCGGAAACGGAATTCCTTCATCTCGAAAAAGGCATCGAGCAGCCTGTTCACCTCGTCGGGGGTAGCGGCTTCGATGCGCCGATAGCTGCCGACGGCCTCGAACTTTCGGATCTGCGAACGGTGTTTCTTGCGCTTGCGCTTGCCGCTGGCGCGGGAGAGCAGCGCGTCGAAGCCGCCCGCCAGATCGACGGCCAGCGACAGATTGGGGCTGGAAAAATGCGGAAAAGATGCCAGCGGATTGGCAACGCCTTCGAGGTCGGGCAGCAATCTTTCGAGCGCGACGAGATCGATGTCGGGACGGGCTCTGGCAATGGCTGCCGGCATCGTTCGAATGGCCGCGATATCAGCTCCGGCCAGCCATTGCGGATCGGCGGCGACGAAATTGCCATTGGCGTGGCGGTCGCCCATGAAGCGGGCGACCCGGAACGGACCGCGACGGACAACCTCCAGCGCCAGCGCGAAAACCGGCCGGCCTTCGAGTCTGAGCGTCGCCACGAGCGCGTCCGGCTTGATCTGTGCGGCCCAGTTCTGGATCCATGCGGCGCTCTGTGCCGGCGCGTGGAGCGCCGAGCGACAGAAACCTGCATAGGCCGCGAGGCCTTCTGCGGCCGCGACGGACACCGTCGATCCCGCCGCATCCTTCGTCAGGGCACGTGGCGAAGCTTCCGTTGCGGCGACACGATTGCCGTCAAATGGCGCCGTGGCGTCAACCATACCTCAATCCTTAAGGCTTATTCATCCCCATTTTGGGGGTTCGCTTTGGCGTATTCCGTGCTTGGATCAGCCTAGGCGCAAAAGGTGAATGAATGATCGACGGTGGGGAGGCGTTCCGGAAGCTGGCGCTCAACGTCGCCCGCTATACAGGCCTCGCACCGCTGGCCAAGCCGTTTGTCGGCGGCATCGGTGCCATCCTGATGTTGCACCGTGTGACGGCGACTCCCGAAAAGCCCGACAGCGTCAACCGGCATCTCAACATCGCGCCGAGCTTCCTCGACGCCGTGGTCGCCGGCATGAAGGCGGACGGCTACGCCTTCGTGTCGATGGACGAGGCGGTCGAGCGTATCAAGGCAGGCGGCAAGGGCGGCCAGTTCGCCACCATCACCGCCGACGACGCCTATCGCGACAACATGACCGAGGCGCTGCCGATCCTGGAGAAGCATGGCGCGCCGATCACCATCTATGTCGCGCCCGGGCTGATCAACGGCACCGCGGATCTGTGGTGGGACGTGGTCGAGGATATCGTCAATGCGCGCGACCGGCTGACCCTGTCGACGCCGAACGGCCTAACCGTGATCGATTGCGCGACCGCTGCCAGGAAACACCAGGCCATCGCCCGGTTGTACGCCTATCTCACCACGCAAGTGCGCGAGGAAGACCAGCGCGCCGTACTGCGCCAACTGGCTGATGCCAATGGCGTCGACATGGAACGGCCACGTCTCAAGACGTTGTTGAACTGGGACGAGATCCGCAGCATCGCTACGCATCCGCTGGTGACGATCGGAGCCCATACGATCAATCACACCAATCTGAAGCGGCTTTCCGAATCCCATGCGCGGCACGAGATCGGCGCCGTGAAGGGCATGCTGCGGGCCGAGCTTGGCCAGGAGCCGCGCCATTTCGCCTATCCCTACGGCTATGCAAGCGCCGTCGGCTGTCGCGAAGTGGGCTTTGCCCGCGACGCCGGCTATACCTCGGCCGTGACCACTCGCCATGGCGTGCTGCGCGCCGAACATGCCGGCTTCCTGCATGCGCTTCCGCGCATTTCAGTCAACGGC
The DNA here is from genome assembly GCF_040322415.1 of Mesorhizobium sp. M0152. Classification (NCBI taxonomy): domain Bacteria; kingdom Pseudomonadati; phylum Pseudomonadota; class Alphaproteobacteria; order Hyphomicrobiales; family Phyllobacteriaceae; genus Mesorhizobium; species Mesorhizobium sp. M0152. The sequence continues at coordinate 269,543 of NZ_JAMYTH010000004.1, read as the reverse complement.
CGCTACCAGAGCCTCGCTCACATCCGCACCATGCTGTCGGGCGTGACGACGCCGCTCGCTAATGCCGGCAAGCGGGTGGTTACCGTCTGACGGCGATTGTGCGGGCCGCGCCTCAGCGCTTGGCCCGTGGCTCCAGCATCAACCATTTGATGATGCCCATGGCCGGCAGTACCCAGAGCAGGCCGCTCAGCAGGAAAAACAGGAAATGCACCCATGGGCCGGCATCCGACAGCCGGGCGACGGCGAAGATCGATGCGACCAGCGCATAGATGACGACCAGCGCCACCAGGAGCAACATTCCGATCAGTTTTTTCAGGCGAATGGGCATGGCACGGTCTCGTTGACGGCTATCGCTTAGGCCGAACGCAAGACGCGCGCAACCCGCGACGGGCGGCGCGACGGCGTGCCGCGCCGCATGGTCTTGCCACCACCGGTACGATGGTCCACCAATCCGCGACATTCAACCTGCCGGGATAATCCATGGCCGCCATCACTGCCGCCGCGCCTTACGATATCCGCGACCGCGACCTGCGCAACAGGGCGCTGGTGCGCGGCTGGCTCTACGTCGTGCTTCTGGTGCTGTTCGCGCTGGTGCTGGTAGGGGGCGCGACCAGGCTTACCGAATCCGGCCTGTCGATCACCGAATGGCAGCCGATCCATGGCATCGTTCCGCCACTCAACGACGCCGAGTGGCAGGAGGAATTCCAGCTCTATCAGCAGATCCCGCAATATGCCGAGCTCAACAAGGGCATGAGCGTCGAGGCATTCAAGTCCATCTTCTGGTGGGAATGGGCACACCGTCTCTTGGCCCGCGGTGTCGGCCTGGTCTTTGCCTTGCCGCTGCTGTTCTTCTGGGTGACGCGCCGCATCGAGCGCGGCCTTGAGCCAAAACTGGTAGGCATTCTGCTTCTCGGCGGCCTTCAGGGCGTCATCGGCTGGTGGATGGTGGCGTCTGGCCTTGTCGACCGCGTGTCGGTCAGCCAATACAGGCTGGCCACGCACCTGACGCTAGCGTCGCTGATCTTCACCGCCACCATGGTCGTCGCGCGAGGGCTGGCGCCGCATTCCGAGCCCGCCGCCGATCGCCGGACGCAGAGGCTGGCCGGCTTCATCGTGCTTCTGGCGCTGATCCAGATCTATCTCGGCGGCCTTGTCGCCGGGCTCGACGCCGGCATGAGCTACAACACCTGGCCGCTGATGGACGGCAAGATCATTCCCGGCGACCTGCTGATCCTCGACCCGGCATGGCGCAATTTCTTCGAAAGCCCGAAAACGGTTCAGTTCATCCATCGGCTCGGCGCCTATACGATCTTCGCCGTGGCACTCTGGCACATGATTGCCACGCGTTTGCGCCTGCCAGGCTCAACACACGCCCGCCGCGCGACGCTGCTGTTTCTGCTGGTGCTGGTGCAGGCCTCGATCGGCATCGGTACGCTGCTGATGGAGGTGCCGCTCCATATGGCGCTGGCGCATCAGGGGTTCGCGCTTGTCGTGCTGGGCTTCGCCGCCGCGCATTGGCGCGGCACCAAGGGCGCCTATCCCTTGCCGACACAAATAGCGCTGAGAAGCTGAGGCTTTTTTCGGCGCTTAGAAGCTTGCCCGCACCGTGCGGATCGCCGCGGCGATCGACAGCTCGCGATTCTCTTCGACCGCATTGTCGTCCTCGCGATGCCAGGACGCCGACAGGCAGCCATAGGCGATGGCATGGTCGAGAATCGCGGACGGCGGCCGCGCGGCTGGCTGGCGATCGATCCAAAGGGTGTTCTCGGCGACCCCGGCTTCGACGCCGCGAACATGTTCTACAACCCGCTCGACCGGACAATCTCTGCCTCGATCCGCGGCGCGTCGCGCATATGGCCGAGACATCTGCCAGAACGCTCGGCCAGACGCACTTCCATCAGAGGCCGAGCATCAGGTCCATGTTCTGGACAGCCGCACCCGAGGCACCCTTGCCGAGATTGTCGTAGACCGCCAGCAGCAGCGCCTGCGCGCGCTTGTCGTTGGCAAAGACATAGACCTTCATCCGGTTGGTGCCGTTGTAGACCTCCGGGTCGATCTCCGGGACGCGCTCCAGATGCACATAAGGCGCCACCTCGACCACGCCACCCTCGATGGCGGCGAAGTGGTCGGCGATGGCCGCATGGAGCTCCGCACCCGTCGGCACATGGTCAAGACCGCCGAGCTGCAGCGGCACCACCGTGATCATGCCTTGCGCGAAGTTGCCGACGGCCGGCTGCATGATCGGATCATGCGAAAGCCTGGCATAGGCCCTCAGTTCGGGCACATGCTTGTGCTGCAGGGTGAGGCCGTAGGGCAGGAACTCCGAGGCGTCCTCGCCCTTGGCGACATAATCCTCGATCATCGGCCGTCCGCCGCCCGAATAGCCTGTAATGCCATTCACCGTGACCGGGAAATCAGCCGGCAGCAGGCCGGCGGTAACCAGCGGCCTGAGCGTCGCGATCGGTCCCTGCGGCCAGCAGCCGGGATTGGCGACGCGCTTGGCCGAGGCGATCTTCTTCGCCTGTCCCTTGTCCATTTCGGCGAAGCCGTACTCCCAGCCTTCGGCCACGCGATGCGCTGTCGACGCATCGATGACCTTGGTGGTGCCGTTGGCGATCAGCGAAACGCTTTCCTTCGCCGCATCGTCCGGCAGGCACAGGATCGCTATATCGGCGGCATTGAGGAACTCGGCGCGCGCCGCTGTTTCCTTGCGGCGCTCGACGGGAATGGAAATGATCTCCAGGTCGCCACGCTCGGCAAGCAGCGCCCGGATCTGCAGACCGGTGGTGCCGTGTTCGCCGTCGATGAAGATTGTCGGTTTCATTGCCTGATCAAATTCCCTGGTATTTCAAGGCTATATGCCTTGACCTTGATTCACCGCGGCACCGCTGTGGTTGCCGTTGTTCAGCTCTTCCTGCCGGGCCTTTCGCTCCGCCAACAGGCCGAGATACTGCATGGCCACCATCGAGCCGGCGATCGCCGTTATATCGGCGTGATCGTAGGCCGGCGCAACCTCTACGACATCGGCGCCGACAATGTCGATCTGGTTGAGCTGGCGCAGCGTCGACAGGATCTTGGCCGAGGACGGCCCGCCGGCAACCGGCGTGCCAGTTCCGGGCGCATAGGCCGGATCGAGGCAGTCGATGTCGAAGGTCAGATACGTCTTCTTGCCGCCGGTGCGGTCGACAATGGCGTAGGCGATATCCGACGCGCGCATCTCCTCGATCTCATGGCCGTGGAGAATCTTGATGCCGAACGTGTCGGGCGCATGGGTGCGAATGCCGATCTGGATCGAACGGTCCGGATCGATGATGCCTTCCTTGACCGCTCGGCCGACGAAGGAGCCGTGGTCGATGCGTTTGCCGTCATCCTCCCATGTATCCTGATGCGCGTCGAACTGCACTAGGGCGAGCGGGCCGTGGATGGCGGCATGCGCCTTCAGCAGCGGCCAGGTGACGAAATGATCGCCGCCCAGCGTCAGCAGGAAGGCGCCCGACTTCAGGATCTTCGCCGCTTCGCGCTCGATCGTTCCCGGCGTCTTCTGGTGGTTACCGCTGTCGAGCAGACAATCACCATAGTCGACCACCGCGAGATGCTCGAACAGGTCGCGTGAAAACGGGTATTGCGGGTCATTGTCGAGGATCGCCGAGGCGCGGCGTATAGCCTGCGGCCCGAAACGGGCGCCGGGCCGGTTAGTGACGGCGGCATCGAACGGGATCCCCCACACCACCGCGTCCGCGCCCTTCACGTCCTTCGTGTATTTGCGCCGCATGAACGACAGCGCGCCGGAATAGGTCGGCTCAAGGGCGCCGCCCGTTTTGGAACGGGCGGTGAAGGCGTGGTCGATGTTCTTGGTCGCCATTAAGGATCCTCGTTTTTCATCGGGGTGCAACAACTACAGAACCGGCAAGGAAGATGCCAGTCACAGTCTGGGGAGACGAAGCGCGGCCGCCCAGGCGCCACGGCAAGACAGGATTTGTATCATCATGACGCAGACGGCGTTTCTTAATCCTCCCCATGCCGTGATGTCGACCCAAGCCGGCGATCCCGCGACGGGTTTCGGTGCCGGCTGGATGGGCGTGGCGGCAATCCTTGTCATGCTCGTCGCCACCATCGCTGCCTCTTGGGTCACCTGGCGCTTCATTGAAATGCCGGCCATGGCCTGGTTCCGCCGGCTCTCGAAACGCATCTGACGCGAACGCATTACGAACATCCTAGCCGGCTTCGTTCACCTGGATGTCACGGGCATCGCCTATCCCCGGCTCGATCCGGCAAGGAGCGATTCTCGATGCGGACCCTTTGGCTGAGCCTTCTGCTTTCAACCGCACTTGCGGTCTCCGTCACCCAAGCACTGGCGGGTGAAACCCGCGCCAGCCGGATCCTCGATCGCTTCGAACACGCAAACCAGTGGCGCGACCATGTAATGGTCGCCGCGCATCGCGCCGGCAGCATGCAGGCAGGCAAGACGCTTTATGCGGAAAATTCGCTCGCCGCCGTGGAGGGCTCGATCGCCATGGGTGCCGAGATCATCGAGGTGGACATCAGGCGCTCCAGGGAGGGTGAGTTCGTCGTCATGCATGACAGCTGGCTCGACCGCACCACGACCTGCAAGGGCGAGGTGGCCAAGCGCACGCTGGCCGAATTGAGGAGATGCCGGCTGGTGATCGAAGGCACCGGAATTGTCACCAATGAGACGGTTTCGACGCTGCGCGAGATGCTGATCGCGGCCAAGGGCAAGATTCTCGTCAATCTCGACAACAAGCTCGATGTTGGCGACCTCTCAGGCATGATCGCGGTCGCTCGCGACCTCGCCATGGCCGAACAGGTCATCGTCAAGGAGAACCTCTGGAACTCTACCCGGATTGCGACGGTGAAAGCCGCCATGGACGCGATCGGCGGCGGCTTCCAGTTCATGCCGATCATCGCCGACGACGCGGTCCATGATTCTGGTTTTGCCGAGGCGGTCGACCGCGCTTTCTCATCGCGCGCGATCGAACTGATCAACTGGCGGGCTGGTGCCGAAAAACTGACCGAAACCGGCGGACCACTGTTCAGCACGCGCATGCGCGCCGCCGCGGTGCGGGGCGACTGGCACATCTGGGCCGACACCTATGCCATCGTGAACAAGCCGGGTGGTTTCCTGGCGGGCGGCCGCGGCGACGAACTGGCGGTGCAGGCCAGTCTGCCGCGCGAAGCCTGGGGCTTCTGGGCCGACCGCGGCGCCACCATCATCCAGACCGACGAACCGAAGGCAGCCATCGAATGGCTGGCGACGAACGGTTACCGCGTGCCTTATGGCGATGATTCACGGTCGGCTGAGCCCGCGAATACGGCGAGCATCAACTGATATTCGACGTGAATGCTTCCCCCCACCGGCGCTGCGCGCCGACCTCCCCATCCGCCCTGCGAGCATTCTGCAAATGCTGACGGCTGCCGGTGGTCTGAATCCAAGGCGCGACCTCGCATCTCCCCTTGATGGGGAGGTCGCACCGCAGGCGCGGGTGGGGTGATCGGCGAACCCTAAAAAGGAAAGGCCGCCCGGAGGCGGCCTTTCGATTGTCTGAAGCTGCGTTGCGCTTAGCGCTTCGAGAACTGGAACGACCGGCGGGCTTTCGCCTTGCCGTACTTCTTGCGCTCGACGACGCGGCTGTCGCGGGTCAGGAAGCCGCCCTTCTTGAGCACGGCGCGTAGCGCGGGCTCGTAGTAGGTCAGCGCCTTGGAGATGCCGTGACGCACCGCGCCCGCCTGGCCCGAGAGGCCGCCGCCGACGACAGTAGCGACGATGTCGTACTGGCCCGAACGGTTGGAGGCGATGATCGGCTGGTTGAGGATCATCTGCAGGACAGGACGCGCGAAATAGCTCGCAAATTCCTTGTCGTTGACGACGATCTTGCCGGAACCCGGCTTCACCCAGACGCGCGCGATGGCGTTCTTGCGCTTGCCGGTGGCATAGGCGCGGCCCGACTTATCGAGCTTCTGGACGTGGACGGGGGCGGCGGCCTGCGTGTTGGTGTTGCCGGTTGCGGCGCCCAGTTCTGCGAGCGAGGAAAGCTCAGCCATCTTATGCGACCTTCTTGTTCTTGGAATTCAGCTTGGCCACGTCGAGGACTTCTGGCTGCTGGGCGACATGCGGATGCTCGGCGCCTGCATAGACGCGCAGGTTCTTCATCTGGCGACGGCCGAGCGGGCCGCGCGGGACCATGCGCTCAACGGCCTTCTCGACGACACGCTCGGGAAAACGACCCTCGAGCAGCTGGCGCGCGGTGCGCTCCTTGATGCCGCCGGGGTGGCCGGTGTGCCAGTAATAGACCTTGTCGGTGAACTTCTTGCCGGTGAACACCACCTTGTCGGCATTGATGACGATGACGTTGTCGCCGTCGTCGACATGCGGAGTGAAGGTCGGCTTGTGCTTGCCGCGAAGATGATTGGCGATGACAGTGGCGAGACGGCCGACGACGAGACCCTCGGCGTCGATCAGGATCCACTTCTTCACCACATCCGCAGGCTTCTGCGAAAAGGTTGTCATGGTTTTCTGCTTTCGGTTCGGACCTTCATAAGGGAAGGCGTTTCTTGTTGCTTGGATTGGCGAAGGTTGCCCGCCGCCAATAACAAAACGGCGGCCTTTGCGGGCCGCTGCTTCGTGAGGGGGCTTATAGGTGAGGGGGTAGCCCTCGTCAAGCATCATTGGCGGTCCATGAAAACGAAAAGTCATTAAATTTCAATGATTAACCTATGTGGTATTATTTTACAACACGGCCAACCGCCAAAATCGCTGGTATTCGCTCACCGCCGGCCACTCGTCACGGCAAGCAGGAGTCTGATGCCGATGGCGACCATGATGGCTCCGGCCAGCCTTTCCTGCCACACGACGAAGTTGCTTCGGCGCGACAGCCAGCCGCCGACCGCGCCAGAGGTCAGCGCTAAAGCGCCGAGGACAACCATTCCCATCATCTTCATAGTCGCGCCGAGAATGACGAACTGCAACGCCGGTGGACCAGCCCAAGGGTGAACGAATTGCGGCAGCACCGCCAGCATGAAGGCAAGCGTCGTCGGATTGGTGAGATTGCAGATCATGCCCTGCCAGAAAACAGCTGCAACGCCACTTGTGTTAGCAAAGGCAGAGGCATGATTTTCATCCTGCCGGTGCGCCAACAGGAATTTGAGCCCGATCGCGATCAGATAGATGGCGCCGACGATTTGGAGAAGGTTGTAAAGAGGCGGCGAGGATGTGATCAGCGTGGCAAGTCCCATCGCAAGTAATGGAATTTGCACGACGCCGGCCGATACGCAGCCTGTCGCGGCCGCCAGCGCCTGACGCCAGCCCTGTCCGACGCCGCGACTGATCACAAGCATCATATCGGGCCCAACGCCGGAAAGCTGGTAGACAAGCACGGCGCCGAGAAAGGCAAGGTAGGTTGTCAGATCGGGCATGCCGCAAAACGAACCTGTCGATGGGGAGTTCCGGCCAAAGCCTCGGATCGGTCTTCCGTGCGTGTCAGCGTTTCGGCGGGATCGAATAGGTGCCGGTAGCATGCGCCACCGTATGTCCCTCAGGCCCGGCGACGATGTCGATGTCGAACACCATCAGGCTCTTGCCCAGCTTCAGGATGCGGCAATGGCCATCGATTGGTCCGGCCTCGGCCTTGCGGACGAAATTGATGTTGAGATTGGTGGTGACGGAGAGCGCATCCGGCCCGGCATGGCTGAGCACGCAGGCATAGCCGCCGATGTCGGCCAGCGTGAACAGCGACGGGCCGGATACCGTACCGCCAGGACGCAGATGCCGCTCGCCGGCATTGAGCCGCACAATGCAGCCGCCCGGGAACACGTCGATCGTCTCGTAATATTTGAACTGCTCATTGAGCTGCGGGTAGACGGTTTCCATCAGCGTGTTGACTTGTGATGCGGTCAGCACCGGCTTGAGGTTGGTCTGGGCGGGCATGTCGGTCCCTCTTTTGGGCCAGCCTGTATGAGCGTAGCGGAGTGTTTCTGGCAACACCTCCCGGCGCAAGCAATGAGTGTTGGACGAAACCCGATCCGATATTAGATATTCTGCCAGCCCGACCGGAATCGCGGAGACCTTATCCATGGCCGAAATCCTTGCCATCAAGCCTGCCGCTGTCGAGGGTCCTGTCGCGGCAAGGCTGGACAAGGGCGTGCTGCGCCTGACGCTTGCCAATCCGCCCGCCAATGCTTTGTCGCTGGCGGTCATGGCGGCGCTGACGGCGGAGCTCGACCGCGCCAAGGCCGACAAGGCCGTCCGCGTCATCGTGCTGTCGGCGGCTGGCAAGGTGTTCTGCGCCGGCCATGATCTCAAGGAAATGACGGCGCGGCGCGCCGACGCCGATCATGGCAAGGCATTCTTCGAAGCGACCTTTGCCGCCTGCGCCGCGCTGATGCAGGCGATCGTGCGGCATCCCTTGCCTGTCATCGCCGAGGTCGACGGCCTGGCGACGGCGGCGGGGCTGCAGCTGGTCGCCAGTTGCGACCTGGCGATCGCCTCGCATGAGGCGACCTTCTGCACACCGGGCGTCAACATCGGCCTGTTCTGCTCAACGCCGATGGTGGCGCTGTCGCGCAACGTCTCCCGCAAGCATGCGATGGAGATGCTTTTGACCGGCGAGACGATCGATGCGGCGACCGCCAAGGAATTCGGCCTGGTCAACCGCGTCGTGCCGCGCGAGTACCTGAATCAGATCGTTACCAAATACGCGCAAACCATTGCTTCCAAATCATCCCTGGTGGTCAAGACCGGCAAGGAAGCGTTTTACGCGCAGGCCGAGATGGGGCTGGCGGACGCCTATGCTTATACCGGACGCGTGATGGTTGAGAACATGCTCGCGCGCGACGCCGAGGAAGGCATCGGTGCCTTCATCGGCAAGCGCAAGCCCGAATGGACGGAGGAGTAATACGGGAGGATAGATCATGGAACCGCGCATCTCCATCATCACCATCGCCACCGACGATCTCGACCGCGCCGTGCGCTTCTACGAAGCGATGGGCCTGAAACGGCATGCCGGTATCACCGAAGGCGTCGCCTTCTTCCAGATGGGCGGCGTCATTCTCGGCCTGTTCCCGCGCGCCAGCGCCGAGGAGGATTCCGGCATCACCTTCGCCGAGGCGCCGTCGGCGGTCTATCTCGCCTACAACACCCGCTCCGACGCGGAAGTCGACGAGGTGCTTGCGATGGCCGAGAAGGCCGGCGGCCGCATCGTCAAGCCGGCCGGCCGCGCCTTCTGGGGCGGCTGGTATGGATATTTCGCCGATGCCGACGGGCATGTCTGGGAAGTGGCGCACAATCCGGCCTTCCCGATCGCGGAAGACGGCACGATTTCGCTGCCCGCTTGATGGCTTACCGCAAGCAGCTGACGCGGCTCAAGTCACCCTATCTCAAGCGTATCCTGCTTGACCCGGCGCGGGTCGAGGATTGGGAAAAATATCCTTGGAGCCTGCCGCTGTTTCGAAGCCGCGATTTCGAACTCGAATTCACCACGCCGATCACCATCATCGTCGGCGAGAACGGCACCGGAAAATCGACGCTGCTCGAGGCAATCGGCGCTTTGGCCGGTTATGACGAAGCCGGCGGCGGCAAGGGCTACCGCCCGGTCGACCATTCCGGCGCCATCGACACAAGCGGCGCCGCGCTGGCAAACACCTTCCGCGGTCAATGGCTTCCAAAGGTCACCGCCGGCTGGTTCTTTCGCGCCGAATCTTTCTACTCCGTCGCCCGCTATCTCGACCAGGCTGCGCTGGAAGACCCCTTCGGGCCACCGCCGCCGGATTTCCTGTCCTGGTCGCATGGCGAGGGATTTATCCGCTTCTTCGAGGAGCGCTGCCGCAGGCAAGGCATCTATATTCTCGACGAGCCTGAAAGTGCGCTCTCTCCGTCACGGCAGATCGAACTGCTCAAGATGCTGCGGCGCATGGATCAGTCAGGCACCGCGCAGGTGATCATGGCGACGCATTCGCCGCTGCTGATGGCTTGTCCCGGCGCGCGGCTGTTCCGCATCAGTGGCTTCGGGCTCGACCCGACAGATTTTCGTGATACGGACCACTTCCGAATGATGCGCGATTTCAGCAATGACCCAGATGGTTTTCTGGCCGAGGCATTGTATGAGGACAGGCATGAACCACGATAGTTACGACAATGCCTACATCGCCGGCATCCTCAATTCGGTGAAGACCATCGCCATGGTCGGTGCATCGGCCAATGATGTGCGGCCGAGCTATTTCGTGCTGAAATACTTGCTGGCCAAGGGATATCAGGTGTTCCCGATCAATCCTGGCCAGGCCGGAAAGGAAATCCTCGGCCGGATGACCTATGCCAGGCTTGCCGATGTTCCGGAACCGATCGACATGGTCGATGTCTTCCGTGCGAGCGCGGCAGTGCCTGGTGTCGTCGACGAGGTGTTGCGGCTCGATCCCTTGCCGAAAGTCGTCTGGACGCAGCTTGGTATACGCCATGACGAAGCCGCCGCGCGCGCCGAAGCCGCCGGCGTCAAGGTGGTGATGAACCGCTGTCCCAAGATCGAGTACGGCAAGCTTTCAGGCGAGATCGGTTGGACCGGCGTCAATTCCGGCGTGCTGTCGTCGAAGAAGCCGCTGATGCGCCAGGGATTCCAGAGTTTCGGCGTGCGCCAGAAGTAGGCGAGGCGAAGGCGCAAAATTATTCCGGCCAGCGCCGTATTTTCCTTCTGCTTGATCGAAGGTTCGACGCCGAAGGGTATTTTCTTCTTTGCATTCCGGGTCCGCCTTCGCCAAGAATGCCCGGCGAATTTCAGAAGGTTTTTGAGGGAGGTTTTTCAGTGACCCGCACGCCTGGTTTCAACACGCTCGCCGTCCATGCCGGCGCCAAACCCGATCCGGCCACCGGCGCGCGCGCCACGCCGATCTACCAGACGACTTCCTTCGTCTTCGACGATGCCGATCACGCGGCCTCGCTGTTCGGACTGAAAGCCTTCGGCAACATCTATACCCGCATCATGAACCCGACGCAGGCCGTTCTGGAAGAGCGCATCGCCGCCCTCGAGGGCGGAACGGCCGCGCTTGCGGTCGCGTCCGGCCACGCCGCGCAGGTGATCGTGTTCCACAATCTGATGCAGCCGGGCGACAATTTCGTCGCCGCCAACAAGCTTTATGGCGGTTCGATCAACCAGTTCGGCCATGCCTTCAAGAACTTTGGCTGGGAAGTGCACTGGGCCGATACCAACGACATCTCGACCTTCGAAAGCCAGATCGACGACAGGACCAAGGCGATCTTCATCGAGAGCCTCGCCAATCCGGGCGGCACTTTCGTCGACATCGAGAAGATCGGCGACATCGCGCGCAAGCATGGCCTGCCGCTGATCGTCGACAACACGCTGGCCTCGCCCTACCTGATCCGGCCGATCGAGCACGGCGCCGATATCGTCGTCCATTCGCTGACCAAGTTCATCGGCGGCCACGGCAATTCCATCGGCGGCGCCATCGTCGATGGAGGCACGTTCGACTGGTCGAAGTCGGGCAAATACCCGATGCTGTCGGAACCGCGTCCCGAATATGGCGGCCTCGTGCTGCATGAAACCTTCGGCAATTTCGCTTTCGCCATCGCCGCGCGGGTGCTCGGCCTGCGCGATCTCGGCCCGGCGATCTCGCCGTTCAACGCCTTTCTCATCCTGACCGGGCTGGAAACCTTGCCGCTGCGCATGCAGCGTCACTGCGACAACGCGATTACGGTCGCCGGCTGGCTATCCAACCACCCCAAGATCGCTTGGGTGAACTATCCCGGCCTGCCGAGCGACAAGAACAATGCCTTGCAGAAAAAGTACTCGCCGCAAGGCGCCGGTGCCGTATTCACTTTTGGCCTCAAGGGCGGCTATGAGGCCGGCATCAAGTTCGTCGAGGCGTTGGAACTGTTCTCGCACCTGGCCAATGTCGGCGACACCAAGTCGCTGGTCATTCATCCGGCATCGACCACGCACCGCCAGCTTTCCGACGAGCAGAAGGTCAAGGCCGGAGCCGGCCCGGACACCGTGCGGCTTTCCGTCGGCATCGAGGACGTCACCGACATCGTTGCCGACCTCGAACAGGCACTCGCCAAGGTCTGATCTTTCACCGTCCCCCTTTAGGGAGCGGCGCGCAGCGCCGGGTTGGGGTGAGCCGCCCCAACCCCGGCTTTTGATGGAGACAGGTTCTTGTCCGCGCATTATCAGGCAATATCGACCGACGCCGTCGAACCCGAATCCGGCGCCCCGGCGCCGGACCGGCTGATCTCCGGCGACCCGAAATTCCGCACCTGGAATGTCGAGGAGCGGGACGGCGGCCTCTACGCCGGCATCTGGGAATCGACTCCCGGCAAGTGGCGCATCGTCTATGACGAATGGGAATTCTGCCACATCCTGTCCGGCGTTTCAGTGATCGCGGAGGAGGGCGGCGAAGCGCGCACAGTCAAGGCCGGTGACAGCTTCGTGCTGAGGCCCGGCTTCAGGGGCAGTTGGGAAGTGCTTGAAACGACTCGCAAGGAGTATGTGATCAAGCTTTGATCACTTAGCCGCGCCCACCCTTATGAAGACAGTCTCATCGCAGGCTCGCGACTGCTCAAAAGCCGACGGCGAGCGTTTCCAGCCCATGGAAATGGTAGGTGTCGCGGAAGCGCGGCTGTTCGGCAAGATAGAGCTTCGAATGCCGATCGAACAAGGTTTTCAGCGATACCTGCAATTCGAGCCGGGCGAGCGGCGCACCGATGCAGAAATGGATGCCGGCGCCGAACGACACATTCTTCTGGTCCGCACGATCCGGCCGGAAGACCAGCGGTTCGGCAAAGGCGCCGGGGTCATGATTGGCCATGCCAAGCAGCAAACCGATCTTCTGGCCCGGCTGCACGACGATGCCGGGGGCGATTTCGATCTCCTGATAGGCATAGCGCATGAACATGTGCAGCGGGGCGTCGAAGCGCAGGCATTCCTCGACCGTTGCCGCGGTCGCTGCCGGTGAGGTGAAGAAACGGCGTGGGTCGCCGCCTTGCGCCAGGATCGAGCCGACCGCGTTGCCGGTCTGATGCACGGTCGCTTCATGGCCGGCGTTGAGCAGCAGGATCGCCGAGGACACCATCTCGTCCTCAGTCAGCTTCTGGCCGTCCTCCTGCGCCGAAATCAGCAGCGACAGCAAATCGTCGCCGGGGTTCCGGCGCCGCTCGGTGACGTAGCCGCGCAGGAAATCGGCGAATTCGCTCGCCGCGAGGTTGGCCGTCTCCTCGGTTTCGCGCGGGCGGCCATGCATGTACATGGCCACCATCTTGTGCGACCAGTCGAGCAGTTGCGGTCCCATTTCGACCGGCACGCCGAGCATTTCGGCGATGATGGTGATCGGCAAAGGGGCGGCGAAGGCGGGCAGCAGGTCGACAGGTCCGGTCGGATCGAAGCGGTCGATCAGTTCATTGGCCAGTGCCTCGACACGCGGCCGCAGCCGTTCGACCTGCCGCGAGACGAAGGCGCGGTTGACCAGCGTCCGCAGCCGCGTGTGCACGGGTGGTTCCAGCTCAAGCATCGAATTGGCCTCGATGCCGTCGAAGGCGCCGAGGTGGGTCCGGTCCTGGCCGGCGCCGCGGCTGTCGGGAACCCCGGCCGGGTTCTGGCGGCCGAAGCGCCGGTCGCGCAGCAGCCGGTTGACGTCATCGAAACCGCCAAAACACCAGAAGCCGAATTCCTCCCAGAAGAATGCATTCGATGCGCCGTGCAGAAACCCGTAGGCCTCGTAGGGGTTCTGGAAGAAAGCCGGCTCGTGCGGGTCAAGCCTGAGGTGGCGCGTGGCTGGATCAAAGGCGAGATAAGGGAGCGTCAATTTGGTCATGCCAGATCCATAGCGCGGCTTGCCAGCCTCATTCCAGACCGTATGTTGGCGCCCGATAAACCAAGAATTGAGCCAGCCGGTGCGGCTGCGGAAAGTCCATCTCATGAATGTGATTGTTGTCGGTGCCGGCATTGCCGGTCTCTCCACGGCTTGGTCGCTGGTCAAGGCTGGTCACAGCGTTTCCATCGTCGAGCAGGGGCCGATCCCAAATCCGCTGGCCGCCTCGGGCGACCACCACCGCATCATCCGCCGCGCCTACCGGGCGGGAACCGGCTATGGCCGGCTGATCACCGAAGCCTATGAGGCCTGGGACGAGATGTGGGGCGACCTCGGTGAGAACCATCTCGATGCGCGCGGATTTGTGTGCATTTCGCGCGAGCCGGGCGACGAGGCCGAGGAATACCGCGAAGGCCTGGAAGAAGGCAATTTTCCATTCGAACTGTTTGAACCCGACGCCGCAGCCGAGCGCTGGCCTTTCCTGGAGACGAGCACATTCCGCTATGCCTATTTTTCGCCGGAAGGCGGCGCGCTGCATTGCCGCAAGATCGCTTCCGGCCTGGCAGCATGGCTGCGCGCCAACGGCGCCAACGTCTACGAGCACAGCAAGGTGAAGAAGATCGATGCCGAGGCAGGCAATATCGTGCTCGCGTCCGGCGAGACGATGCAGGCCGACCGCATCGTGGTCGCTGCGGGCGCCTGGGTGCTGAAACTGTTTCCCGAACTGGGCGGCGAATTGAAGACATACCGAACCGCGCTCGCCTATGTCGAGCCGCCGGCCGATCTCAAGACGGCCTGGGAGGCCGCGCCCGTTGTTCTCGACGTCGGCGGCAAGACCGACGGCTACGTGATCCCACCCTCCGGCGGCGCCGGTATGAAATTCGGTTCCGGGCTGCACCGCGTATCGACCAGCGACGCCGACTGGAACCGTCAGCCAGTACCGGGCGAGGGCGAGGCGATCCGCAACCTGTTCTCGCCGCCGATCGCCCGCATCGAGGAGTACAGGGTGACGGAGGTCGTCACCTGCGCCTACACCTTCACCGAAGACGAGAAATTCCTCGCCCATGAGAAGGGCAAATGCCTTGTTGTCTCGGCCTGCTCGGGCCATGGCTACAAGTTCGGCGCGGCGGTCGGCCGGCGCGTCGCGGCCGCTATTGGTGACGGCAATGTCGCCGGCCTCAAGAGATGGCTGCGGGCTGAGGTGGCCTAGCGGGCATTCCATGTCAAACACTTCAACGAAGACTAATTTGGCAGACTTAAGATAGCCGCTTCCGCCGTCTTATGTTGATTTTCTCAGTCGCCATGATGGATGCGAATGGGATTGCGGTGACGACCTTGTCTTTACCTGGAGCGCAGACCAATTGGCGCCGTTCAACAGCGAGTACCGCGTTGAAACCCTTTCGCCTGGATTGTTTTTGTTTGGGTCGGATGGCAGTGCGGAGGCCTATGGGTTCGATATTCGTTCAATTGGTATGCCTGTGGTTCGAGTTCCATTCGTCGGCATGAGTTGGAAATTCGCGATTGCCATCGCGAAGGATTTTGACGCTTGGCACAGAACTCTGACACCCCGGCAGGCCAACACTTCCCGCGCCGGAATGCAACTCGCGGAACTGAAACCAGTCTTGCTCGGCGGAGATCCGGTCGATCCTGCCAATAGAGTATGGCTGACACGTGGCCAGCATTTTGAATATGTACGGTTTTGGAATGAGGTTGTTACGCCTGCCAATTCGAAGTCGACACCTCAATTGTGAAGTCCCAGGGATGGGCCGACTGACGGCTGCTGCTCTTATCCTCCGCAATGCCTCGGGATATGCACGCGCCGCCAACCGGACGAACCTTCGCGGACCAGTACGCGCCGCGCCACGGTCCGGTAGGAGGCGGGGACATCGATGATGCGCCTCTGCTCCGGCCGCACCAGGACCTCCTCGGCGATCTCATCGTACTGCGCGGGGATGACGACGCGCCGGGTGCGCTCCGGCTGGATCACAACTGTCTCGGCGATGCGCTCGTAGCGCGCCTTGCGCCAAATTTTGCACAGCACCTTGCGGCCATGGATGACGCGCCATTCCCAGGAATAGCCGCCGTCGTCGACCTGGACCGTGCGGTAGACGGTGCGGGTGACTGCGGGCACGATTTTGTAGCTCAGCTGCGCCGGAACGGTCATCACCACGCGTTCCCGCGTGCCGTAGATGGCAGGGATGTAGTCGACCTGCTGGCCGGGCGGGCTGACCGTCACGTCCTCGTAGACCGTGTCGTAGACATCAGGCGCACGCACGGGTTCATAGCATTCCACGGCGCGGCCGCCAGCGGCGGTTTGCGAAATCGTGCCGAGCAGGGTCAGCCCGGCAATGGTGAAACATGCTGACTTCCCAAGCATGACATCCCCCTGTTTGAACCTAGGCACAAGTTCAACGTTGAATTGTAGGGGAAGCCGTCTCGCAGAAAAGCGGTTTCGGCGCATTTCGTTAAGCGACGCGGTTAAGAAATTGCTACGCAAATCGGCCCCGAGGAGCGGGCGTCCGCCGGTGGAGGCGCTTGCCGAAGCGAATCCTTGTCCAAAAGCTTGATTCGACTTACCCAGATGGCTAGGACGGGTCGGCCTTGCACAAGGATGAGCCGGCATCCTATTTACGCAATAACGATCCAGAACCGATTCTGTCCGAATTGCCTGCCTTCCCGGCGCCGGAATCCCCACCGCGAGATAAGAGATAACTGATGAAGAACCCCGTCGAAACCTACATGAACCTCGTTCCGATGGTGGTCGAACAGACCAATCGCGGCGAGCGGGCCTACGACATTTTCTCGCGCCTCCTCAAGGAGCGCATCATTTTCATCACCGGTCCGGTCGAGGACGGCATGGCGACGCTGGTCTGCGCGCAGCTGCTGTTCCTCGAAGCCGAGAATCCGAAGAAGGAAATCAACCTTTACATCAATTCGCCGGGCGGCGTCGTCACCTCTGGTATGGCGATCTACGACACCATGCAGTTCATCAAGCCGGCCGTGTCGACACTCTGCATCGGCCAGGCAGCCTCGATGGGCTCGCTGCTCCTGACCGCCGGCCACAAGGACATGCGCTTCGCCACGCCGAACGCCCGCATCATGGTTCACCAGCCCTCCGGGGGCTTCCAGGGGCAGGCTTCCGACATCGAGCGCCATGCCCAGGACATCATCAAGCTGAAGCGCCGCCTCAACGAGGTCTACGTCAAGCACACCGGCAAAAGCTACGAAGAGATTGAAAAGACGCTCGACCGTGACCATTTCATGACTGCGGACGAAGCCAGGGATTTCGGCCTCATCGACAAGGTCATTTCGTCGCGCGAGGCGGCCGAAGGGGCACTGGCATAAGGGCTTATCGGCAGTTGGCTGGCGGTATCACGCGCTTTTGGCGCGTCTTGCGGCATTTCGGCCACATTTGGCTGTTCCCTCGACGGTCGGGATTGCCTACGTTAAGGCTATGTTGATTTTCGACGGCTTAGCTTTGTGTGGGGTTGCTGCGAATCATTGCCACGTTTTCTGATTTGTGTTTCGTACGGAATACGTTGCGGGAGCCGGGACACTGGCGGCGGCGGATTCCCGCGATAGATTGAAGTTTGCGCCCTTTCAGCCAGACCATCGGCGGGCGGCCATGAAAGGACATGAAGATGAGCAAGGTCGGCAACAACAGCGGTGATTCCAAGAACACGCTCTATTGCTCGTTTTGCGGCAAGAGCCAGCACGAGGTACGCAAGCTGATCGCCGGTCCGACGGTCTTCATCTGCGACGAGTGCGTCGAGCTGTGCATGGACATCATCCGCGAGGAAAACAAAACCTCGATGGTGAAGTCGCGCGAAGGCGTGCCGACGCCGCAGGAGATCCTCAAGGTTCTCGACGATTATGTCATCGGCCAGCCTTACGCCAAGCGCGTGCTGTCGGTGGCCGTCCACAACCACTACAAGCGCCTTGCCCATGCCGGCAAGAACAACGATGTCGAGTTGGCAAAGTCCAACATCCTGCTGATCGGCCCGA
Organism: Mesorhizobium sp. M0152; assembly: GCF_040322415.1. Lineage (NCBI taxonomy): Bacteria > Pseudomonadati > Pseudomonadota > Alphaproteobacteria > Hyphomicrobiales > Phyllobacteriaceae > Mesorhizobium > Mesorhizobium sp. M0152. The sequence continues at coordinate 251,714 of NZ_JAMYTH010000004.1, read as the reverse complement.
CCGGTTGCGGCAAGACCTTGCTCGCGCAGACGCTGGCCCGCATCATCGACGTGCCGTTCACCATGGCTGACGCGACGACGCTGACCGAAGCCGGTTATGTCGGCGAGGATGTCGAGAACATCATCCTGAAGCTGCTCCAGTCGGCCGACTACAACGTCGAGCGGGCCCAGCGCGGCATCGTCTATATCGACGAGATCGACAAGATTTCGCGCAAGTCCGACAATCCCTCGATCACCCGCGATGTGTCGGGCGAGGGCGTGCAGCAGGCGCTGTTGAAGATCATGGAAGGCACCGTGGCCTCCGTGCCGCCGCAGGGCGGCAGGAAGCACCCGCAGCAGGAGTTCCTGCAGGTCGACACCGCCAACATCCTGTTCATCTGCGGCGGCGCTTTCGCCGGGCTGGACAAGATCATCTCGGATCGCGGCCGCAAGACGTCCATCGGCTTCGGCGCCGTCGTCGCTTCGCCAGAGGATCGCCGCACCGGCGACGTCTTCCGCCTGGTCGAGCCCGAGGATCTGCTGAAATTCGGCCTGATCCCAGAATTCGTCGGCCGTCTGCCGGTCCTGGCGACGCTGGAGGACCTCGACGAGCCGGCGCTGATCCAGATCCTGACCGAGCCGAAGAACGCGTTGGTGAAGCAATACCAGCGACTGTTCGAGATGGAGAATGTCGACCTGACCTTCCACGAGAACGCGCTGTCGGCGATCGCCAAGCGCGCCATCGAGCGCAAGACCGGCGCGCGCGGCCTGCGTTCGATCATGGAAGCGATCCTGCTCGACACGATGTTCGAACTGCCGGCGCTCGAAGGCGTGCGCGAGGTGGTGATTTCGGAAGAGGTGGTGACCGGCAGCGCCCGGCCGCTCTACATCTATTCCGAACAGAAGGAAAAGAAGGGCAATGTCAGCGCCTGAGATGGCATCTTTTCCGATATTTTTGTGGAACGGCGCCCCGAGGGCGCCGTTTTGCTGTGAAGGGCATGCAGGCTGGTGACGGAGCTGATATGCGGACCATGTTAACCCTTGATCTTTGGCACGCTTGCATCCACCTAACAGCAGAAGGCCGAGGTGCCCGATTTCTGTGCTGTAAAACTCCCGTCACAAACGGTGGTAGGCGGAACGATCCCCGGTCGTTAATATGAGATTCGCGGTTGGCTGATTGGCGGCCGCGATATGAAAGGTTGGACAATGGCCAAAATATCCAAGGCTCCCAGCGACGGCGTCTTCGCAGTCCTCCCACTGCGCGACATCGTGGTGTTCCCGCACATGATCGTTCCGCTCTTTGTCGGGCGTGAGAAATCGATCAAGGCTCTCGAAGAGGTGATGGGTCAGGAAAAGCAGATCCTGCTTGCCACCCAGATGAATGCCGCCGACGACGACCCCGAGCCTGATGCAATTTTCGACATCGGCACGCTCGCCAATGTGCTGCAATTGCTGAAGCTGCCCGATGGCACCGTCAAGGTTCTGGTCGAAGGCGCTTCGCGCGCGAAAATCACCGCGTTCACCGACCGTCCCGACTTCCACGAAGCCCGCGCTACGGCGCTGGTCGAGCCGGAAGAGGAAGAGGTCGAGGTCGAAGCGCTGGCTCGTTCCGTCGTCACCGACTTCGAGAACTACGTCAAGCTGAACAAGAAGATCTCGCCCGAAGTGGTGGGCGCCGCCAGCCAGATCGACGATTATTCCAAGCTCGCCGATACGGTCGCCTCGCATCTTGCCATCAAGATCCCCGAAAAGCAGGAAATGCTGGCCACGCTCTCGGTCAAGGAGCGGCTGGAAAAGGCGATGGGCTTCATGGAAGCCGAGATCTCCGTCCTGCAGGTGGAGAAGCGCATCCGCTCGCGCGTCAAGCGCCAGATGGAGAAGACGCAGCGCGAATACTACCTCAACGAGCAGATGAAGGCGATCCAGAAGGAACTCGGCGAGGGCGAAGACGGCCGCGACGAGGCCGCCGAGATCGAGGCGCGCATCAAGAAGACCAAGCTCTCCAAGGAGGCCCGCGAAAAGGCGGAAGCCGAATTGAAAAAGCTGCGGACGATGTCGCCGATGTCGGCTGAATCGACCGTGGTGCGCAACTATCTCGATTGGCTGCTGTCGATCCCGTGGGGCAGGAACTCCAAGGTCAAGCAGGACCTGGCCTTCGCGCAGAACGTGCTCGACACCGATCATTTCGGCCTCGACAAGGTCAAGGACCGCATCGTCGAGTATCTTGCCGTGCAAAGCCGCCAGAAGAAGCTGAAGGGGCCGATCCTGTGCCTCGTCGGCCCTCCCGGCGTCGGCAAGACCTCACTCGGCAAGTCGATCGCCAAGGCGACCGGCCGCGAATTCATCCGCATGGCGCTTGGCGGCGTGCGTGACGAAGCCGAGATCCGTGGCCACCGGCGCACCTATATCGGCTCGATGCCCGGCAAGGTCATCCAGTCGATGAAGAAGGCGAAGAAGTCCAATCCGCTCTTCCTGCTCGACGAGATCGACAAGATGGGCCAGGATTTCCGCGGCGATCCGTCGTCGGCGCTGCTCGAGGTGCTCGATCCCGAGCAGAACTCGACGTTCATGGACCACTATCTCGAGGTCGAATACGACCTGTCGAGCGTGATGTTCGTGACGACGGCGAACACGCTGAACATCCCTGCGCCCTTGATGGACCGCATGGAGATCATCCGCATCGCCGGCTACACCGAGGACGAGAAGATCGAAATCGCCAAGCGGCACCTGATGCCGAAGGTGGTCCGCGATCACGCGCTGCAGCCGAAGGAGTTCTCCGTCGGCGAGGACGCGATCCGCGCCATTATCCAGACCTACACCCGTGAAGCGGGCGTCAGAAGCCTGGAGCGCGAGCTGATGAAGCTCGGGCGCAAGGCGGTGACCGAGATCCTGAAGACGAAGAAGAAGACGGTGGACATCACGGCGGCGAACCTCGCCGATTACCTCGGTGTTCCGCGCTTCCGCTTCGGTCAGGTCGAGGCCGACGATCAGGTCGGTGTCGTCACCGGTCTTGCCTGGACGGAAGTCGGCGGCGAGCTGCTGACGGTCGAAGGCGTCATGATGCCCGGCAAGGGCCGCATGACGGTGACCGGCAATTTGCGCGACGTGATGAAGGAATCGATCTCGGCGGCGGCGTCCTATGTCCGCTCCCGCGCCCTTGATTTCGGCATCGAGCCGCCGCTGTTCGACAAGCGCGACATCCATGTCCACGTGCCGGAGGGCGCTACGCCCAAGGATGGACCGTCGGCTGGCGTGGCGATGGCGACCGCGATCATCTCTGTCCTGACCGGCATTCCGATCAAGGCCGATGTCGCGATGACCGGAGAGATCACGCTGCGCGGCAGGGTGCTGCCGATCGGTGGGCTGAAGGAGAAGCTGCTCGCCGCATTGCGCGGCGGCATCAAGAAGGTGCTGATCCCGGAAGACAACGCCAAGGATCTGGCGGATATTCCCGACAACGTGAAGAACGGCATGGAAATCATTCCGGTCGCGCGGGTCGGCGAGGTGTTGCGCCACGCGCTGGTGCGTATGCCGGAGCCGATCGAGTGGGTCGAACCTGTCAATCCTCCGGCCACGACGGACGCCGTGGATGAGGCCGGCAAAACGCTTGCGCATTAAAAATCGCTAAGGTTGCGCCGCACAAACAGAGAGCCGGGCTTCATGCCCGGCTTTTTCATGTGAAAAACCCCGGAATTCCGGGCTTTTTCCGCTTTTTCTCGGGCATTTCGACTTGGTTGTGGAGACGCTTCTTTCTAAAGTCCGTTTCCTGCCGGATGAGTCGTTAGTTCCGGTGTTCTCATGGAAGGGAATTTTTATGAACAAGAACGAATTGGTGTCCGCTGTCGCCGACGCCGCGAGCATCTCGAAGGGTGACGCGCAGTCGGCGGTCGATGCGGTATTCTCCGTCATCACCGGCGAACTGAAGAAGGGCGGCGATGTCCGGCTTGTCGGCTTTGGCAATTTCACCGTGTCACAGCGTGCGGCCTCGACCGGCCGCAATCCTCAGACCGGCGCCGAAGTGAAGATCCCGGCACGCACCGTGCCGAAGTTCTCGGCCGGCAAGGGCCTCAAGGACGCGGTCAACTAAGACCATTTCAGAGTTCAGAAAAGCCGGGCTTGCCCCGGCTTTTCTTTTTTGTGCAGGTGGACTCCGAAGCGGACGGGCTATGCGGTCGGTGCTTCAGGACGCATCAGACCTTCCTTCTTCAGGTCGGCCCAAAGCGCCGCTGGCAGCTTCGCGTCGAGCAGCGATCGGTTGCTCTCGACCTCGCTCGGCCGCTGGCCGCCGGGGATGACCGAGACGACCGACGGATGCAGCAGCGGAAATTGCAGGGCCGCCTCGATCAAACGCACGTGATGGCGTTTGCAGACGCTCTCGATGGCGGCGACCCGGTCGAGGATGTCCTTGGGCGCTTCGGAATAATTGTAGTAGGCGCCGGGCTTCGGCCCCGTCGCCAGTATGCCGGAGTTGTAGGGGCCGCCGAGGACGATGCCGATGCCGCGCGCCTGGCAGAGCGGCAGGAAGGATGTCAGCGCCTCCTGCTCCAGCAGCGTGTAGCGCCCCGCAAGCAGGAACAGGTCGAAGTCGCCGCGCTCGGCCAATGTCTGGGCGACCTGCCATTCGTTGATGCCGCCGCCGAATGCCTTGATGACGCCCTGGTCGCGCAACGCCAGCAGCCCGTAATAGCCCGAGCGCATGAACTCATCGATGCGTCGGTCGGACGCCTCCTTGCTGCCATGGGTGAAGATGTCGACATCGTGCACGAAGAGGATGTCGATGCGGTCGACGCCCAGGCGCTCGAGCGAAGCTTCGAACGAACGCATGACGCCGTCATAGCTGTAGTCGTACACCTCGCGGCGCGACGGCGTGTCGAAGAACTTGCCGATGCCCGTGCGCTCTTCCGGCGGGCAGGCGCGCATGATGCGGCCGACCTTGCTCGACAGCACGTAGTCGTCGTGCTTCTTCGAGCGCAGGAAGGGATTGAGCCGCGTTTCCGACAGGCCAAGCCCGTAGAGCGGCGCGGTGTCGTAGTAGCGGCAGCCGGTCGCCCAGGCCGCTTCCAGCGTGGCATTGGCGTCCTCGTCCGAAACGGCGCGGTAGAGATTGCCGAGCGGCGCGGTGCCGAAGCCGAGCTCCGTAAAGCTGATGCCGCCATTGCCGATGCGGTCGAAATGCCGTGTCTTCATATCTGCCATTCCCGGTTCGATTTGTCCGAGTCGACCCTATCATGCCTGTCGTCCGGCAAAAGCGCCGCGCAGCGTTGGACACGCATTTTCGCGGTTGCTAGCATGAACGAAATCAAGCTGTTCGTGGGAAAATCCCGGGACGATTTCGAGGAAGCTTGCCGTGGGCGATCGGAACGAAAACCTGTTCAACACCGCGCTTAGTGAACTCGGCCGGGTACTGGCGCGCGTGGACGAAAGCCGGATCGACGCCGCTTGCGGGATGCTGGCCGGGGCCGGGCGGATCGTCGTCTATGGCTGCGGCCGCGAAGCCTTGCAGGTCAAGGGTTTTGCCATGCGGCTCTATCATCTCGGCCTGCCGGTCTCGGTGGTCGGCGACATGACCACGCCGCCGCTGGGCAAGGGGGATGTTTTCCTCGTCAGCTCCGGGCCGGGCGAAACCTCGACGGTGCTGACCCTGATGCGGGTTGCCCACGACGCCGGCGCAACCAACCTGCTCTTGACCGCTCAGCCCGAGAGCAGCGCCGCAAGGCACGCCGATTTCACGCTGCTCATCCCGGCGCAAACCATGGCCGACGACCAGGGTTCGCAAAAGACATCGGTGCTGCCGATGGGCTCGGTATTCGAAGGCGCATTGTTCCTGCTGTTCGAAGTGATGGTGCTGAAACTCAAGTCGCTGACCGGCACGTCGCCGGAAGCCATGCGCGCCCGCCACACCAATATGGAATAGTCATGCGCTACGAACTGATGCTGCCCCACCAGATCCGCAAGGCGATCGCCGAGAACTGGCCGGTCGCACTGCCGCTTGGCGTGCTCGAATACCATGGCGAGCACATGGCCGTCGGCATGGACACGCTGGCAGTCGTCAAGATGCTGGAGTTGTTCGAGAAGGAGAGCGACATCGTCATCCTGCCGCCCTTCTACTATGGCGCGGCGAGCTACGCGGTAGCGCCGCCGGAAGGCAGCGGTTCGGTGCAGGTCGGCGGCAATCAACTGGCGCCCTTCGCGGAGGAACTGTTCTACAGTCTGCTGCGCATCGGCTTTCGCAACATCCATGCCATCGTCCATCACCAGACCGAGAACTTCGCCGCCGGCATGCCGACCGATCTCGCCTTCAAGACCGCCGGCCGCCAGGCGATCTTCCGCTTCCTGGAAAAGCAGCGCGGCGAAGGCTGGTGGGGATCTGACACCATGGCCGACTACTATGCCGGCCACGCCGCGGGTGAAAACTTCTTCAACTGGGTGCAGGTGCATCCGCTGATGCCGGCGGCGATGAACGGCAAGTACCCGTTCGACCATGCCGGCATCGGCGAGACATCCTTGATGCTGGCGCTGTGCCCGGAGGCCGTCGATGGCGCCCGCTTCGCCGACAATACGAGCTGGTACACGGCGAGCGCCAGGGATGCCTCTGCGGAACTCGGTCACCAGGGTGTCGCCATGATCATGGAGCACCTGCGCGCGATATTGTCCCGCTAACGGAGCGCAGTGCTCCATTGCCGGTATTGCAGCCGCCGAAGCTGCCAATCTCCCCGCAAGTGGGGGAGATGGCCGGTCCACCCTCCGCAGCAGCTGCGGAGGACGGGCAGGACAGAGGGGGGCGCTGTCCCGCTGGCAAGACTGTTCACCCTCAGTGCCTGCGATGACGACGCTGCGAGCGCCGTCCCGCCCTACTTCACCGCTCCCGCGGTCATGCCCATGATGAGGTAGCGTTCCAGCGCGATGCCGATGACCGCCAGCGGTGCTATCGCCGCGGTGGCGAGGGCAGCCATCGACCACCAGTTGATGCCTTGCGAGCCGGTCTGGCTCGCCACCATGACAGGGATCGTCTTGGCGTCGGTCGAGGTCAGCAGGGCGGCGAAGAAATACTCGTTCCAGCACAGCACCATCGCCAGAATGAAGGCGGCGACCATGCCCGGCAGCGCGATCGGCATGACGATGCGAAAGAACGCGCCCCAGATCGACAGGCCGTCGACGAGCGCCGCTTCCTCGAGCTCGACCGGGATCGAGTTGAACTGGTCGCGCATGATCCAGATGACGATCGGCAGCACCATCAGCGTGTAGAGCAGGATCAGCCCGATGCGGGTGTCGAGCAGCCCGACTTCGCGGTAGAGCACCAGGAAGGGCAGGGCCAATACCACTGGCGGCAGGATGAGCTGCGACAGGAAGAAGAACGAGATGTCCTCGTTCTTGAACCAGGCGAAGTGGTAGCGATAGCGGGTGAGGCCGTAGGCCGCCAGGCTGCCGATGATGATGGCCAGGCTCGATGCGCCAACCGAGGTGATGACCGAATTCATGAACCGCTTGAAAAACTCGTCGCGCACCGTGGAGGTCTGGGAGATCGAATCCGGCGACAGGCCGAGCGACCGCCAGCCCTTCCAGTCCGGCTGGAAATCGACGAAGGGGATCAGATGGCCCTGGGTGACGTCTACCGCCGATTTGAACGAGGTGGTTATCGTCCAGTAGATCGGAAACAGGCAGACGAAGGCCCAGAACACCAGCGCGCCATAGATGAAGACGCGGCTGGCGAGGAAGCTCGCCGGCGAGCGGATCTCGGAAACGGTATAGTCGGTGGTCTGGACGCTCATGATTCCGGAAGCTCAGTTGACGTTGCGCACGAAGCGGTTTGCGACCTTCAGCAGCCAGGTGACGAACACCACGATGATGACCAGATAGGCCATCGCCAGCATGGTGCCGTAGCCGACATTCGAGCGGTCGCGGTATTCGCGGTAGATGAAGCTGGAGACGGAATCGGTGGCACCGCCGGGGCCGCCCGAGGTGACCGTTATGATGATGTCGGCAAGCTTCAGCTTGAAGATGATGCGCAGGATCACCGCCGTTACCGAGACCGGCAGCATCAGCGGAAACGTGACCTGCCAGAAAGTCTGCCACGCCGTGGCGCCGTCGACGCGCGCCGCCTCCAGCACTTCGCGCGACATTGCCTGAAGGCCGGCGAGCAGCATGATCATCATGAACGGAATGAACGTCCAGGCGTCGAGTATCATGATCGAGATGCGGGCGATGATCGGGTCGCTGAAGAAGGCGGGATTTTCCCACCCGAGATGGCGCGCCAGCGTCGCGGCAGGCCCGAAACGGTATTCCATAAGCGATTTGCCGATCATCCACGACACCGCGACCGGCGACAGCATCAGCGGCATCAGGAAGACCACGCGGAAGAATTTACGCGCCCGGATCTGCGCGTTGAGCAGCAGCGCCAGCCCGAAGGCGATGATATATTCGACCAGCACCGCCAGCACGTAGAGCACCATGTTGAACAGCGCATTGCGGTAGTAGGGATCGCCCAGCATCTGCCAGAAATTGTCGAGCCCGTTGAACTTGCGGCCCGCGAACGAACTCAGGTTCCAGTCGGTGAGCGCGATGTAGAAACCGAACAAGGTCGGGAAGATCACCATGGCGATGGTGAACAGCAGCGCCGGCAGCAGGAACAGCGCGCGCTGGCCGTCCTCGCCGCGCGTCAGCACCTGGCCGATGCCCAGCGCCACGCCCCACAGCACGTAGGCATAGACGACGGGGCGCCATGTCTCGAAGCCGATCGTATCGACCTCGCTCTTGTAGAGGATCTGAACCAGGATCGTTGCCAGGAGCCCGAGGGTCGCCGCTGCCATCAGGCCCCAACCGAGGCGCTTGCGGCCAGGCGGGATCAGATCGATCGGTGCGGAATTTGCCGGCCACGCATTCGTGGTCGAAGTCTGGTCAGCCACGCCTCTCGCCTCTTCTGCGCAAAAACCGGCGGGAGCCGGTCAAAACACGGCCCGGCGACGACGTGTCGCCGGGCCGCGATCCTATCATGGGCCTGCCTACAAGCCGAGCGAGGCCTTATAGAGCTTGACCTGGTTGTCGCGGCCGATCTGGTCGGTCAGCTTCTCCCAGGCCGCGGCGATGGCGTCGGCGCCTTCCTGCGCTTTCATCTTGCCGGCGAAGGTGTTGGCCAGGATGTCCTCGGCGGCGGAATAGTACTGGAAGATGCCGGGGATGCGTGGCTCGATCGCCGCGTTGGGATGGTTGTAGCTGTCGCCTTCCGACTTGAGGTACGAGGTGATGAACGCCTCGTCGTAGCCGGCCGCCACCCATTCGGGAATGTCGAAATGCGAGTTGCGGTAGGGCTGGAAGCCCGACGGATACATTGCCGTCCAGATCGACAGGTCCTTGCCGCCGAGATGGGCGGCGGCGGACCATGCCGCCTTCTTCTTCTTCTCGTCCGCATCGACGCGGGCCATGACATAGACGCCCCAGCCGAGATAGGCGCAGTTCGGCGCGTAGTTCGGCCCGCTGGCGAGCTTGTCCCACTGGCCGGTCTTGGAATTGTAGACATCGTCCGAGCCCGGCAGGATCGAGAAGCCGGTGACGTCGCCGATGACGGACGAGTCATTGGTCTTGACGTTCGAACCGACGTCGCCCCACCAGGTGACCATGGAACCGGTGCCGGCCAGGAACTGCTGGAAGGCGGTCGTGTTGGGGTCGGCGTTGATCTGGTCGGCGGGTTCGGACGGCAGCGCGTCGATGACGTCCTGGATGGCACGCACCCAGGCCGGATTGTTGACGCGCGGCTTCATCGTGTCGGCGTCGAACAGCCAGGCCTTGTCGTCGGGGTGCTTGGCATAGGCGGTGGCGCGGCTGCCGAGGAAGTAGAAGCCGAAGCCGCCCCAGGGTTTTGGCGCGTCGAGATAGCCGTAGACATCCTGGCCCTTGACCTGCTTGCCCTTGAGGAACTTGGTGACCGCCTGGACCTGCTGCCAGGTCTTCGGCACGCCCCATTCGCTTGTCTCCCCGCCGTCCTTCCAGGCCTTGGCGAGATCGGCATCGGCGAACACGTCGGTGCGGTAGTTGAAGTTGTGCGCGTCGCCGTCGACGGTCACGCGATATTGCTTGCCGTTCCATGTGCCGACGGGCGGCTTGAGATAATTGACCAGATCGTCGAAATCGATCTGGGTCTTGACCCAGTCGGGCATCTCGGATGTCAGGCCCTTGCCGCAGACATCGCCTTCGAACGGCGCGCCCATCTCGATGATGTCGAAATCGACGGTGCCGGTGGCGATCGACTGCTGCAGGCGGGCATTGTAGTCGGCCTGCGCCAGGTCGATCCAGTTGATCTTGGCGCCGGTATAGGTCTCCCACGGCTTCAGGAAGCCACGGAACAGCACGTTGTGCAGGTTCTGGTTGTTCAACCCCATGAAGGTCAGTTCGACGCCTGCGAACTCGCCTTCCTTGACGTTGGCCTTGGTTGCTTCGAGGCAGAGTTCGCCGACCTTCTGGAAGTCGGCATCCGTCGGCTGGCCTTTGCCGACACCGGGGATCTGCAGGATCTTCGAGCGCAGCTCGCTGGCGGCGGACGCTGGACGCGTCAACGCGCCAAGCCCGGCGCCGGACGCGGCGGCAATCGCGGCCATGCTGGCCGCGCCCTTCAATATGTCACGCCGGGTCGCTCCCGCACGGATCATTTTTTCGTAAAGACCGACTCTCATCTACCATTCCTCCCAACAGCCATGAATTGAATTGCCAATCTCTCGGACGCCGAAACGTCAGCGGTCTCCTTCGATAATAGAGGACGTGGGACCCCACCCTGCGTCGCCTGGAGTTCCGTTTTCCGGATGAGGTCCGGCATTCGGATCAGCGACCGTCACTATTCTCGCAACGGGATGGCGTGTCAACGAGGATGGATTTTTATCTATAAGGGACCGACTTGCCCTTGCCGTTCGCGTTGGCTAGCTTCACCGCAACGAAAGGGGGGGCAATGGCTCAAGTCGCGATCAGCAATGTGGCCAAGGCGTTCGGAACCGTGAAGGTTCTGCACGAAGTCAGCGTCGACATCGCCGACGGTCAGTTCGTGGTGCTGGTTGGCCCGTCGGGCTGCGGCAAGTCCACGCTGCTCAGAATGGTGGCCGGGCTGGAGACCGTCTCCGGCGGCACGATCGCCATCGGTGACCGCGTCGTCAACCATTTGCCGCCGGCCAAGCGCGACATCGCCATGGTGTTCCAGAACTACGCGCTCTATCCGCACAAGACGGTCGAGCAGAACATGGCTTTTGCCCTCAAGCTGCGCAAAACCGATCCGGCCGTGGTTGCCGAGCGGGTCAAGCGCGCCGCCGACATTCTCGATCTCGCCCCATATCTCAAACGCTATCCCCGGCAGCTCTCGGGCGGCCAGCGCCAGCGCGTGGCCATGGGCCGCGCCATCGTGCGCAACCCGCAGGTGTTCCTGTTCGATGAGCCGCTCTCTAATCTCGACGCCAAGCTGCGCGTGCAGATGCGCACCGAGATCAAGGAACTGCACCAGCGGCTGAAGACCACCACCATCTACGTCACCCATGACCAGATCGAGGCCATGACCATGGCCGACAAGATCGTGGTCATGCGCGATGGCCGCATCGAACAGGTCGGCGCGCCGCTGGAGCTGTTCGACCGGCCCGCCAATCTTTTCGTCGCTGGTTTCATCGGCTCGCCTTCGATGAACCTGCTCAAGGGAGTTATGCGCAAGGGCGGCGTCGATATCGCCGGAACGCTATTCCCGGTCGCTCCCAACAGCGCGGTTGAGGAGGGGCGTGGCGTCGTCTATGGCGTGCGCCCGGAACATCTCGAGATCCATCCCGATGGCGTGCCGGCGAAGATTTCGGTGGTCGAGCCGACCGGGTCGGAAACGCTGGTCTTCCTGCGTTTTGGCGACGGCGAGATGGTGGCGCTGTTCCGCGAGCGCCACGACTTCAAGCCCGGCGATACGCTCACGCTCCGGCCAAGGCTCGACCACATCCACCTCTTCGATGCCGAGACCGGCAAGCGTCTCTGATCTCAAACGGACTTCACGAGGAATATCATGCTCAAAGGGATCGATCCTCTGCTTAATGCCGACGTGCTCCAGGCATTGCGGGCGATGGGCCACGGCGACGACCTGATCATCGCCGACACCAACTTCCCGTCCGATTCGGTGGCGCGCCAGACGGCGCTTGGCCGCCTGTTGCGCATCGATGCGCCGGCGGCCGATGTGGTCAAGGCGGTGCTGTCGCTTTACCCGCTGGACACGTTCGTCGATGATTCCGCGGCGCGCATGGAGATCGTCGGCAAGCCGGACGAGATACCGGCCGTGCAGAAGGAAGTGCAGAAGGAGATCGATGCGGCCGAGGGCAAGTCCTGGCCGATGCTGCCGGTCGAGCGCTACGCCTTCTACGAACGCGCCAAGCAGGCCTATTGTGTCATCCAGACCGGCGAGCGCCGCTTCTATGGTTGCTTCGCCTTCCGCAAGGGCGTCGTGCCGCCGGACGCGGAGTAAGGGTGTGGCCTCGGGCAAGCCGACAATGATGAAGCCTGTTGTGATATTGGGCGTCTTCGTCGCCGACACCGCCTACAGGGCGCAGCGGCAGCCGCGCATGGGCGAGACCATTCTCGGCAATTCCTTCAAGCTCGGCCCCGGCGGCAAAGGGTCGAACCAGGCGGTCGCCGCCGGCAAGCTGGGCGCCGACGTCACGTTCCTCACCCGCCTCGGCGTCGATCCCTTCGCCGACATGGCGAGGCAGACCTGGGCGCAGGCAGGCGTCAAGGACGCCGTCATCGACACGCCGGACAGTTATACCGGCGCGGCTTACATCTTCGTCGAGGAGGGGAGCGGCAACAACGCCATCATCGTCAGCCCGGGTGCCGCCATGCTGATCTCACCCGAAGACATCGAAGCCAATGCCGAGCTGATCCGCACCGCCGGCGTCTTCGTCACGCAGCTCGAACAGCCGATCGATGCGGCGCTGCGGGCGCTGGAGATCGCGCGCGGGGCAGGGGTGACGACCATCCTCAACCCGGCTCCGGCGGCCACGCTGCCCGACCGCATCTACACACTGTGCGACTACCTCACGCCCAACGAGACGGAGGCTGAGGAATTGACCGGAATGAAGGTCTCCTCGGTCGACGATGCCCGCGCTGCCGCCGACAAGCTGCTTGAAAACGGCGTCGGCACCGTCATCGTCACGCTCGGCGACAAGGGCGCGCTTTTGCACACGAAGAATCGCTCCGAGCATGTCCCGGCCATCAGTGCGGGACCGGTGGTCGAAACGACAGGCGCCGGCGATGCCTTCAATGGCGGTTTTGCCGCGGCACTTTCGCGAGGCGTAGAGCCGCTGCAAGCGGTGCGCTTCGCCTGCGCCGTTGCTGGCATTTCGGTGACCCGGCCAGGCACAGCGCCGTCCATGCCGACGCTGCAAGAGGTCGAGGCGCTGCTGGCAAGGGCTTGATGGGGAAGAAGTCGATCTCGACTTCTAATGGACCTGAGTTACCTCAGGCCTCGTGCAAGGAAGATTTTTTGACAATAACGTCGACATTTCCCTGAAGCCAAGGGATTGTATCCCTTGAGAGAAATGGCGCGAGTGACGGGGCTCGAACCCGCGACCTCCGGCGTGACAGGCCGGCACTCTAACCAACTGAGCTACACCCGCGCATTGACGAGCACGTGTCAGCCGTGTTCGTCGTTGGGCCGGTGGATAAGGGGTTCGCCACCGGGTGTCAAGCGCACGAAACCATCATAACGGCAAACTGGAGAAGGTTTTTTGACAGCCGGCGTTTTGTCGGCAAAACCGGCCTGCAAACAGGACGTCGCCTGTTCATTTAGCCTTGCGAAGCCGGTTCCGACCGCTTAAAGGTCCGGCCCGGAGCGGGCGATTAGCTCAGTTGGTAGAGCGCTTCGTTTACACCGAAGATGTCGGCGGTTCGAGCCCGTCATCGCCCACCATTCCAGCCCCACATTCCAACAATCGCCCAGACACGGAAGCCGAGTCACCCGGCGACGCGGAGCCGTGATCAAGGCGGCACCATCCGAAAATCGTTACCTTCGGGCAGCAACTGCCCGCCATCGACGACGATCGTCGTGCCGGTGATGTAGCTGGCATCGTCGGAGGCCAGGAACAGGAAGGCATTGGCCACGTCGCGCGGGCTGCCGAGGCGGCCGAGCGGAATGGAGTCTTCCATGTTCTTGATGTAGGCGGCGCCGCGATGCAGCTCGATCGCTTCGGTCAGGATGTTGCCGGGTTCGACCCCATTGACGGTGATGCCGTAGCCGGAGAATTCCAGCGCCGCCGAACGGATGAAGCCGTTTATGCCAGCCTTGGTCGCTGCGTAGTGCCCGTGCCCCGGGCTGGTGACGTGCGGGCCGGTGATGGAGGAGGTGTAGAGCATGCGGCCGAAGCGCTGCGCCTTCATCGGCACCAGGGCGGCGCGGGTGGCGTTGAAGGTGCCGCGCAGATTGACGGCCATGACGCGATCCCAGTCGTCCGGACTGGTGTTTTCGATGAGTTGCCAGGGATAGATGCCGGCATTCTGCACGATGATGTCGAGGCGGCCGTAGCGGGCCAGCGCCAGCGCCACGGCGGCCTCGGCGTCGGCCATCAGCGAGATGTCGGTGCGGATGAAAGGAGAGCCGAGTTCGTCAGCGGTCGCCTGCCCGGCTTCAACCTCCGTGTCGGCGAGCACCAGCCTTGCCCCTTCTTCGGCGAAGCGCAGAGCGATGCCCTTGCCGATGCCACGCGCGCCGCCGACGATCAGCGCGACCTTGTCTTGTAGCCGGTTGGTCATGCGAGCCGTCCTGTCATGCGAGCCGTTGGCGAATGGTTTGCTTGAACGCGTCGAGCAGCACCGCAGCCAGCACCAGCAGGCCATGGATGACCTGGGTGAAGTTGGCGGGCAGGCCCATCAGGTTGATCGCCGTGTTGATGGCCGACAGCAAAAGCACGCCGGCATAGACGCCGGGCAGGGTGCCGACACCACCTTTCAGGCTGACACCGCCGATGACGACAGCGGCGAAGGCGTTGAACAAAAGGCCGACACCGAGATTTGCTGTGGCGCCCGAGGTGCGGATCGCCAGCAACCAGCCGGCGAGGCCGGCGATGGCGCCGGCGAGCACAAAGGCGATGACCAGATTGCGGTTCACCCGGATGCCGGCGCGGAAGGTCGCGGTCTCGTTGCCGCCGATCATGACGAGATGCCGGCCAAACGGCGTCTTGGCCATGATCAGCGAAAAGACCACGAAACAGGCGATGGCGATCCATGCGGTGAGCGGCAGGCCGATCAGCCGCTGGATGCCGAACCAGCGGATGGCCGGCGCCAGATCCTGCGCCGAGCGGCCGCCCGAAATGACCAGCACCAGGCCACGCACCCAGATGTAGGACGCCAGCGTGATGATGAAGGCGCTCATCTTGACCTTGACGACCAGGAACCCGTTGAACGCGCCGATGAGGCCGCCGACGGCCAGTGCAACGAGCAGCGACACCGGAACCATCAGCCATTCCGGATGCAGCTGCACGCCCATGCCGATGCCCGACGAGCAGAACAGGATGCCGACAGCCATGGCGCTGAGCGCCGCCACCGATTCGACCGACAGGTCCATGTGGCCGGCAATGATGACCAGCGCCAGGCCGATGGACATGACGCCCAGCACGCTGGAAGCCTCGATGATGTTGGCGAAGATGCCGAGCTGGAAATAGTTGGGAATGAATAGCGAGAACATCACCAGCACGAAGACCAGCATGAACCAGACGAGATTGTCGAGAATGAACTCAAGGGCGTGGCGCGTGCGGGGATTCATGGGCTGGTCCGGCTGGCCGCATGCCCCCGAAATTGGTTGGATCTCGGAAAGGAACATGCGCGGATTGGAGTTGTGGAGAATGGCTCCGGGCCGCCGGCCCGGAGCATTCGGCGACGTGCCTATTCGACCGGCTTGACGGTGTCCGTCGGCGGCTTCTGGTTGCCCCAGAAAGCTGGATTGTCGACGTTTTCCTTGGTGATGGCAGCGCCGGGGATTTTGATGTTCGGGCCCCAGGCTTCCTTGGTGACGGTCGATTTCAGGCCGAGCACATCATATTCGCCGGGCTTGATCTCTTGCTTGTTGGCGACCTTGTCCATGAACATGGCGACAGCCGCGGCTTGCGCGTAGAGCGGCTGCTCGACTTCGACGTTGAGCCAGCCCTTGCGGATCAGGTCCAGGCCGACAGGCGCGCCGTTCGAGCTCATCAGCATGACGTCGCCCGGCTTCTTGCCGGCGGCCTCGAGCGAGGCGACGGCAGCGACCGACAGGTGCGCGGCATGGCTGAAGATGAGGTCGATGTCGGGGTTGGCCAGCATCTGGTCTGCGACGATCGTGCCGGCATTGCTGGCTTCCCACTGCATGGCCGGGAGCGAGATGATCTTGACGTCCGGGAACGCCTTCATCTTCTCCTCGAAGCCCTTCTGGATGTCGAGCGTGTAAGGGTCGCCGGGATCGCCGAGCACCTGCAGCACCTTGCCCTTGACCGAGCCGTTCTTCGCCTTGAGCAGCTTCTCGGCCTGGTCAGCGGCGACGTAACCGATTTCGACCGTTCCCGCCACCGAGGTGAAGTCGGACGGCGTCGACGTGATCTGGCGGTCGAACTCGACCACCGGGATTCCGGCGGCGCGCGCGGCCTCGATCGACGGCTTCAGCGCGTTGAAATCGACGGCGGCCAGGATGATCGCCTTCGGCTTCAGCGCGATGACGTCGTTCATCTGCGACTGCTGAGCGTCGGTCTTGTTGTCTGCGTTCAGCGTCTTCATTTCGTAGCCGACCTGCTTCAGGAACAGCTCCAGCGCGCTGACCGAGCCGGTCTGGAACTCATCGAGCAATGTCGGCACCATATAGTAGACGATCCCCTTGGACTGGGCGAATGCCGGCGTGAGCGTGGCAAAGGCCAGTGCCAGGATACCGAAGATAGCAAGAAGTATTCGCTTCATGTCATTCGCTCCCTGTTGAGCCGGACCCCTCTTTGTCCCTCAGCCCGCCGGTCCGGCACCGGCGAGCGTCTCTCCGGTGATCATGTTGATCACCGCGTCGGGACTTGTCTTGTTGCGGGCAACGTCGCCCGCCACGACACCTTGCCGGATCACCACGATCCGGTCGGCGACCTGAAAAGCCTGCTGCATGATATGGGTGATGATGACGACGCCGATGCCCTGGTTCGCCACCTGGCGGATCATGTCGAGGCCGCGCCGCGTCTGCTCGACGCCGAGCGCTGCGAACGGTTCGTCGAGCAGGACCAGCTTGCCGCCCCAGTGCACGAACCGGTTGAGTTCGATGGCCTGCCGCTGGCCGCCCGAGAGGTGCTCGACATTGGTGCGCAGCGAGGGAATGCGGGTGCCGGCGCTGGCCAGCGCCTTTTCGACGACGGCCTCCATGGCGCGTTCATCGAGCACCGGAACGCCAAGAACCTTCCTGGTGATTTCGCGGCCCATGAAGAAATTGGCCACCACATCGACATTGGTGCACAGCGAAAGGTCCTGGTAGACCGTCTCGATGCCCGCGGCCTTGGCTTCTGCCGGCGTTTTGGCCAGGAACTCCTTGCCCTCGAACAGCATGCGGCCCGAGGTCGGCTCCAGCCCGCCGGCGATGATCTTGACCAGCGTCGACTTGCCGGCGCCGTTGTCGCCGAGCAGCGCCACGACCTCGCCCTTGCCGATCGAGAAGCTGATCCCCTTCAGCGCTTCGATCGCGCCATAGTTCTTAGTGACGTTGTCGAGCACCAGCAGGGGTTCGCTCATGCGGCAATCTCCTTGGCCGTCAGGAGGTCGCGCCCGCGTTCGCGCCCGGCGGTGAACATCTGGCCGAAGCGCGGCGACAGCACTCCGGAAACCGCAAGGGCGGCGGCGCCGCGCAACACCGAATGCTGTCCGCCGCGAGCGACCATGATGCGCGGCGTCGTGCGGTCCTTGCGCGCGGAGACGGAGTTGTGCAGGCCTGCCGCCGAACCAGCCAGCCGTTCGAGCAGGTCGGTGGACGCCAGCCCGCCAAGAATGACTGTTTCAGGGTCGAACAGATTCTCGATGATGGCGATGGCGTTGTGAAAAATCCTGCCGACTTCGGTGACCCAATCGGCCTCGCTGCCATTCCAGCGCCGAAGCGCTTCGAGCGAGAGGTATCTTTCGAGGCAGCCGCTATTGCCGCAGGGGCAAGGTTCGCCGCCGGGGACGACGGGGATATGTCCGATTTCGCCGGCGTTCCCCCAGGCGCCGCGCAAAGCGCCGCCGTCATGAACCATCACGCCGCCAAGGCCAACGCCGAAATAGAGATAGTAATATTCGGAAAAATCAGCGCCGAGGCCGTAGAGGCGCTCGCCCATGGCCGCGGCCGCCATGTCGGTTTCAAAGAAGGCCGGCAGTCCGGTGGAGGCCGCCAGCCGCTCGCGCAGCGCCACGTCCTTCCAGCCGGTCATCGTGGTCGGGCCGACAAAGCTCATGGACTCGACGCCAAACGGACCGGGAAGCGCCATGCCGATGCCGATGACACGGCCGCCGGCACGCTTCGCCGTGAGATCGTGGACCATGGCGCCGATCTGTTCGAACGCGTGATCGGGCGCCGCGTTGGGGGCGTCGCGATGCGCGCTCTCGATCACGTCGCCGCTAAGATTGATGAGTGCCGCATCTATCCCGAGCGGCGTCAGATGGATGCCGACGGCGTAGCCGCCCTCCGGATTGATGCGCAGCGTCGCCGGCGGCAGCCCGCGGCCCTTGGGTTCCTCGCGCACGGACAGGATGTAGCCCTGTTCCTCGAGCTCGCGGACAATGGTCGATACGGTCTGCACGGTGAGCCCGACGCGCGTGGCGATATCGCCTCGGGCAATGGGACCGTGACGGCGGATGGACTCCAGCACGATGCGCCGGTTGTACGGCCGCCCGAACTCCTGATTGGTCCCTCGCAATGCCATGCTTGCGCCCCCAGCTGACGCAAGGTTCGCACCAAAGATTTATTCAGTCAAATGGAATTCAAAAATATTTTTGCAGTTGGACAGTGCGTGCAACTTGGATGCCGTCAACCGAAATCCAGGTGCCGGTGAGCCATGGCCAGGAAAAGCCGCGGTTATCCAAGCGAACCGAAAAAAGAATGAGGCAGCGAGGACGTGGCCCATCTGGATTGCCTGGGAGCCGGGACAGCGCTGGTCTCTGAATACGGGGGCGCCGACCAGATCCCGGCCTGCGTGGCTCAGAGATACTGGGCGACCTTCTTGCCGACGGTGAGGAAGCGCAAGGGATCGATCGCTTCGCCATTGTGGCGGACTTCATAATGCAAATGCGGGCCGGTCGAGCGGCCGCTGCTGCCGGTCTTGCCGATGACGGCGCCGGCGTCCAGTTTCTCGCCGGCGGTCACGTCGATTTCGCTGAGATGCCCGTAGCGCGTCGCAAAGCCATTGCCGTGATCGACTTCCACCATGCGGCCATAGCCGCCGTTCCAGCCGGCCTTGGTGACGATGCCGGGCGCCGTGACCTTGGCGGCCATGCCGATCGGCGCCCTGAAGTCCATTCCCGAATGCAGCGCGGCGGTGCCGAGGAGGGGATCGGTGCGCACGCCGAACGGGCTGGTGACGGAGTGGCCGGGGGCTGGATTGGCAAGCGGCAGCTGGCGTGCTTCCTTCTTGAGGTGGTCGAGCGCGTCCAGCGCCTCGTCCAGTTCCTTGACCTTGCTGTCGAAGACCATCGAACTGTCGAGCGGGATCAGCGGTCCGCCGACATCGGTATCGTTCTTGCCGAAATCGCTGTCGACCGGCAGTCCGGCCGCCGCGAGCGCCTGCGTAATCGCGTCGGCGCTCTTGTAGGCGTTGTCGGCAAGCGTGCTGATGCGGCTGAGTTGCTCGCTCTCGATGGATTTCAGCGACTGGTTGATCGAGACGAACAGTCTGTCGGCACGATCGGCGGCCGAATCGCTGGGCAGCGGATCGGAGCGGGTCGACCACAATGAGAACGGCCTGGTGTCGCCGGCGCCAGCGGCGGCACTCAGGCTGGCGACGGCATAGTTCTGCGCGGGCTCGTTGATGCTGCCGGTCACTTCGGCGCGTTTGTCCGGTTTTCCGGCCGCTGCCGGATCCTCGGCCGGCGCGGTTCCGACTTCACCCTCGGCGCGTTCGAGCAGCGGGCCGAGGCGGCCATGGCGCTGGCTCAACTGGCTTTGGCGTTCAAGCAGTTCGCTGACCTTGGTTTCCATCAATTGCTGGTCGAGCAACTGGCGGCTGGTGATGCGGTCGACCTGGGCGCGAAGCGCGGAAATGCGGTCCTCGTAAGCCTGTTGCATGCGTGCCTGCCGCGCCGTGGTGGCGCCGATCAAGTCGTCGCGCAAGACGAGGTAGGAAGTGGCCAGGAGGTAGCCGATGGCGATGGCGGCCAGTGCCGAACCGATGAATGCCGCCAGCCAGGGCCGGATCGTGAAGTGCCTGATCTCGTCGCCCCGGGCGATGATGACCGTATGCGGCTCCTTGCGCCTGCCGAAGACCGCTGACTGACCGGTTACGTTCACGGGACCAAGCTTTCGTTACGACACCACGACAGCTGGACTACACATTATTAAGGTTAACAAAGTTTTGCGGGGCCGGGCGGTCGGTAACGAATGCTCGCGAGACGAGGTCGCAGGCGGCTATCGCTTCACGTTGGCCAATCGGCTTCCGAGCGCCGGTGCCGACTTCGACAATCGCCGCTTGTCCGCAGCGCCTTGAAATCGCGCGACGCCGCAGGATGCGTCAAAGCGCGCGGACGGCCTCCAGCACTTCCTCGGCATGACCCTTGACCCGGACCTTGCGCCAAATCCTGGCGATCCGGCCGTCGCGGCCGATCAGGAACGTCGCGCGCTCGACACCCATATACTTGCGGCCATACATCGATTTCTCGACCCACAGATGATAGGCTTCGATCACCTTGCGCTCCTCGTCGGCGGCGAGGTCGATGGTGAGATCGTATTTCGACTTGAACTTGTCATGTTTCTTGGCGCTGTCGGGCGACAGCCCGATCACCACGGCTCCGGCCTTCTCGAACTCCGGCTTCAGCTGCGAAAAGCTGATTGCTTCTTGCGTGCAGCTCGTCGTGTCGTCCTGCGGATAGAAATAGAGGACGACGGGCTTTCCGGCGTATGCCGCCAGGTTGAGCGAGCCGCCGCCATCCCGGGGCAGCTCGAACTGCGGCGCAAGGTCGCCTACGTCGAGGTCAGCCATACCGATGCCCTTGTTTGAGGTTACGCGCGAAGCCACACCGATATAGTGTCGAGCGGGGATTCGTCCACGAGCGAATTCGTACAACGGAAGATGGCGTGGATCAGGAGCAACCGCAGCACGAAAAGATCAGGTTCAGGCGGGATGAAATTACCGACCTGGGGGCCTTGCCGTCCGCCTGCCGGATCCCGCCGCTCGGCCAGGCACGGATCGGACGCGGCTTTCGCATCCTGGCGCGTGTGTTCGCCGGTTTCGCCAGCCTGATTTTGCTGGTGGCGGTCCTTGTCTACATGGTCGGTGTTTCCGGCGTCGGCTCCGATCGCCTTCAGGCCGAAGCGGAAACCGCCATCGAGAAACTCGCCGGCGTCGATGTCGACGTCTCGGTCGGTCCGGCGCGCATCACCCTTGACGGGTCGAGTTTCGTGGCCTTGCAGGTCAGCGATGTCAGCCTGAAAACGGCAAATGGCAAGCCGATGGCAAATGCCGGCCGCGTGCGCTTCGGCGTGCGCCTGATCCCGCTGCTCTGGGGCGATGTGCGGCTGACCAGCGCCAGGATCTCCGATGCGCGCATCGTCGTGGCGGCGATGCCTTCCGGCGGCGATTGGACCGCCGCCCTGCGCAACGAAAGTGGGCTCATCGATCCGGAGAAACTGTCCGATGCGGTGTTCGGCAACGTCCATCGCGCGCTCGACGCCGTGCGGGAAGATTCGATGCGCCGGATCGATCTCAGCAATGTCGAATTCGTTCTGCCCGACAGCGGGGCGGTCAAGATGGTCAGGATCGCCGACGCCACCGTCGAGCAATCGGGGCCGGGCGGCATGGAGTTTTCGTCCGAAGTGGACGTCGACGGCAGGACGGTTGCCGTTACCGCTTCCGCCAGCCGCGATGTCGCCGCGCACCGGATAACGGCGCTGGATGCCGATATCGATCTGGCGGATGCCAAAGATCTGGTGGATGCCGGCGGCACCAAGGCCGGCGCCGGCAGGCTGGGTGCGGTTACGCTGAAGCTGACGGGATCGGAAGGATCGGGCGCCAATGTCTCGCGGCTGACGGCCGGTCTGTCGTCGACCGGTTCCGTGCTCGATCTTGGCACACGCGGGCTGCTGCCGGCCGACGTCGATGTCAATGCCACGCTTGTCCATGGCAGCAACAAGATCCAGGTGGACAGGCTGCTGCTGAAGACCGGCCGATCGACATTCGATTTTGCCGGTTCGGTCGGCCCGAAGCCTGCGACGGGGGCGGCGGGTGAGGAGGCCTCCTACCGCTACGACCTGACCAGCGACGGTTCGAAGCTCGCGCCATCGGAATCGCCGGAGCCCGCGCTCACTTTCCTCGCTCGCATTGCCGGCGTCTACCAGCCCGTAAGCCACAAGGTTGTGGCCGAGCAGATCGCGATTCGTTCGGATTCCAGCGGCGAGGTGCTGGGAACCGCAGCGGTGAAACTCGTCGACGGCAAGGCGCCTGGAATCAATGTGGCGCTCAACATCCACAACATGCCGGTCTCGCACGTCAAGCAGCTTTGGCCGTGGTTTTCGGCGCGCAATGCGCGGCTCTGGGTGCTGAACAATCTGTTCGGCGGGCGCGTCGTCGACGCCAATCTTCAGTTCCAGGTCGTGCCGGACCGTCTTGGCAACGGCGTGCCCCTTTCGGCGGACGAAGTGTTCGGCCGCTTTCAGATCGAGGGATCGCGTTTCGACACGGCTGGCCGCATTCCGCCGATCCGCGATGCGGTCGGTATGGTCGCCTTCCACGGCAACGACGTCGACATCTCCCTGTCCTCGGGCACCGTCTTCATGCCGAGCGGGCGCACGGTGGCGGCCAGCAACGGCACGCTGACCGTCAAGGCGGCCAACCGTCCGCCGGTCGTCGGCGCACTCGACATCGACGTCGAAGGTGAAGCGTCCGCAGTCGCCGAACTGGCGTCCTACGAACCGATCAACGCCATGCGCCATGTCGGCCTGCTGCCGGAAGACCTCTCCGGCAGCGTCACCGGCCATGTCAAGGCCGATATCCCGTTGCAGTCCGGCGTCGACAGCTCGAAGCTCGATTGGCTGGTGTCGCTCGATTATAGCGGCCTGTCCCTGGCCAAGCCCTTCGAGGGGCAGGCCGTGACGGATGCCGACGGCTCGATCACGGTCGATCGCGAAAAGGCCGTGATCTCCGCCAAGGCATCGCTGAACGGCATCCCGGCCGAACTCGACCTGGTGGAGCCGCTGGAAGACGATGGACCGGCGCGCAGCCGCAAGGTGGCTTTGGTGATCGACGACAAGATCCGTGCCGCGGCGATGCCCGGCCTGACGCCGCTGCTTTCCGGGACGATAAAGGTCGCGATCGACAAGAGCGGCAATGGCGACCAGAACGTCTCGGCCGATCTGACCAACGCCCGGCTGGACATTCCCTGGGCGGGTTGGAGCAAGGGGGCAGGGATCCCCGCCAACGTCACCTTCGTCATGACCAAATCCGGCGACACCACGACGCTGTCCCACTTCGACCTCGACGGCAAGAGTTTCTCCGACGACGGCAGCGTCGTGCTGGTCAACGGCGCCTTGTCGTCGGCAAGGTTCGGCAAGGTCACCCTGAACAGGGGCGACGATGTCGCGGTGTCGGTGAAGCGATCGGGCAAGGGCTATGCGGTCGACATATCAGGCAGCGCGCTCGATGCCCGCTCGCTCGTCAAGCAGTTCACCTCGGACGTCGACACCGCGACCAAGACCACGGGTTCCGACGCCATTTCCGTCAGCGCCGATGTCGATCGGCTGACTGGTTTCCACGACGAGCAACTGTCCAACCTCAAACTCGACTACAGCGCGGCGGGCTCAAGGGTGAACGGGCTGAAGGTCGCTGCCACGGCAAGTTCCGGTGCCGCCATAGCCATCAACAATACGACCGGCAATGGGCGACGCGCGCTCAACGTGCAGTCGGCGGACGCTGGCGCAATCCTGAGATTCCTCAACGTCTACGAGCATATGGAAGGCGGGTCGATCACGCTGGCGCTGGCGGGAGCCACCGACGGGCCGATGAAGGGCAAGGTCGACACCAGCAACTTCTTTATCGTCAACGAGCCGAAGCTCGCCTCGATTGTCTCCACCACGCCGGCCGGCGACAACCGCAGCCTCAACCAGGCCGTCAAGGGCAATCTCGACACCTCGCGGGTCAAGTTCGAGCGCGGCTACGCCGAAATCGAAAAGGGTGGCGGTTACCTCAAGCTGGCCAATGGCGTGCTGCGCGGTCCGCGCATCGGCACGACGTTCCAGGGCACGCTCTATGACCAGGACAACAACATGGACATGACCGGAACCTTCATGCCGGTCTACGGCCTCAACCGCATTTTCGGCGAACTGCCCATCGTCGGCGCGCTGCTCGGCAATGGCCGCGACCGTGGCCTGATCGGCGTCACCTACCGGCTCAGGGGCAATGCCAACAAGCCCTTGCTGGACATCAATCCGCTCTCGGTCATCGCGCCGGGGATATTCAGGTCGATCTTCGAGTACCGGTGAGGCCGGTTGCCCAAAACATGCCCTACAGCAGCCAGCATCAGAACCCTTGGCCAGCTGAGCAGGAAAAGGGCATGAGCCTGGCTTAAATGCCGCACCAGCGGGCGATCACGGGCTCGGGACTTGCAAAAGCCGCACTTTGCCGTCAGCCTGAGCCGACAATGGCACGGCTTTCGCCAAAACATCTCGCTGTCATGCTCCTCGCGGTCTTTCTGGCTGCGGGGCTCAGCCTGTCTGCTGCTCAAGCTGGCGTCATGCCGGCCACCATGGCAAGCGGCATGGCCATGGCCGCCGATGCCGGCATGGGCGCCGGCGGCGCAATGAAGGGCGATTGCAACGCGTGCCTCAAGGACATGGCTGACAAAGGTAGCCTCAAGCAGTGTCCACCTGTCTGCATTGCACCGATGATCGGCGTGCTACCGCAAGATCTTGCCGTGACGATGGCGCTGCGCCCGCAGCAGCCGTCGGCGCAGTCCACCCCGTTCCTGCACGGGCGAAGTTCCCCGCCCGACCCATTCCCTCCCAGACCCGGCGCCTGACGCCGTTTCAGCCGCAACACGGCTGATCCCCGGCGCCTGATCGCCTGCGTTGCGCACTCTCGCGCCGCGGGCGTGCATAGCAGTCCAGTTCGATGCCGAACCGCTCACCATCGGTCGAGATCGCAAAGGGTTTGAAGGGTGAATGACGATTTCCATTGCAACATGTCGCGCCGCGCGTTTCTGGCGGCCGTGGCGGGTGCCGCCGCATCCGCGTCGATGCGCGCCGCCCGCGCCTCCGCCGTCGACGAACGCCAAATCAAGATCGCGCCCGGCGAAGCCCGGCTGAACGGCGCGAACGGTCCCTCCACCGCCGTCTGGACTTATAACTGCACCGTTCCCGGTCCGGCGTTGCGGCTCAGGCAAGGCCAGCCGGTCCGCATCGTCGTCGAGAACGGGCTGGACGAGGACACCACCGTCCACTGGCACGGCATCCGCCTGCCGAACGCCATGGACGGCGTGCCGGGGCTCACCCAGAGGCCGATCAAGCCCGGCGAAAGCTTCGTCTACGAGTTCACGCCGCCCGATGCCGGCACCTTCTGGTACCATCCGCATGCCGACAGCCTGGTGCAGATCGGTCGCGGGCTGGCCGGCCCGCTGATCGTCGAGGAGGCCGAGCCCGTCGCCTTCGACCGCGATCTGCTGTGGCTGCTGCAAGACTGGCGGCTTACTAAAGACGGCCAGGTCGCCGGCGGCTTCGGCAGCATGATGGATGCCTCGATGTCCGGCCGCGTTGGCAACCTCGTCACCGTCAACGGGCAGGCGCAGCCCGATCAAGCCGTGAGGGCCGGCGAACGCGTCCGGCTGCGGCTTGCCAATGCTTCGGTTGCCCGCTTGATGGCGCTGCGCTTCGAAGGACACCGGCCGGTCGTCGTCGCCGTCGACGGCCAACCCTGCGTCCCGCACGAGCCGGAGAATGGCCGTGTCGTGCTGGCGCCAGCGATGCGCGTCGACATCGTGCTCGACATGCAGGGCGACCCCGGCAGCCGCCACGCCACGATCGACGACTTCTACGACGGCCTTGCCTACACATTGGTCAATCTCGCCTATGACAAGGCGTCGCCGCTCAGGGCGCACCGGCTCGATGCGCCTGTCGGCCTGCCACGCAATCCACTGTCAGCGCCCGACCTCGCCAAAGCCGTGCGCCAGGAGATCGCGCTGCAGGGCGGCATGATGGGTGGCGGCAAGCTCGCCGGGGTGGGCGGCATGATGGGCATGGGCATGCCCGGCATGAACGGCGGAGCCGCCTGGGCCATCAACGGCATGTCGATGACCGGCGACGGCCATGCCGGCATGGCGCCGCAGTTCACGCTCGAACGCGGCACCACCTGTCGCCTCACCATGCGCAACGAAACCGCCTGGTGGC
The DNA here is from genome assembly GCF_040322415.1 of Mesorhizobium sp. M0152. NCBI lineage: Bacteria > Pseudomonadati > Pseudomonadota > Alphaproteobacteria > Hyphomicrobiales > Phyllobacteriaceae > Mesorhizobium > Mesorhizobium sp. M0152. Next base: position 225,194 of record NZ_JAMYTH010000004.1, on the reverse strand, counting down.
ACCCGATGCATGTCCACGGCTTCAGCCTGTCGGTGCTCACTCGTAACGGTTCGCCGGTGCCACACCGGCAATGGCAGGACACGGTGCTGCTGGCGCCGAAGGATACGGTCGAGTGCGCCTTCGTCGCCGATAATCCCGGCGACTGGATGCTGCATTGCCACGTCGCCGATCACCAGATGGCTGGCCTGATGACGGTGTTCCGGGTGACCTGATTTTCAATTCAATCCATCAACCAAGGAGAACTGCAAAATGAAACTGACCTGCGCGCTGACCGCCTTTGGCCTCGCAATCGCAACGCCGCTGCCGGCGCTTGCCGCGACGATCAATGCGGTGATGTACAAGAACCCGCAATGCAGCTGTTGCGAGGCCTATGCCGCCTATCTCGAGCAGAACGGCTTCAAGGTCGACGTCAAGCCTGTCAACAATCTCTCCCAGATCAGCGGAGACGCCGGCGTGCCGGCCGATCTCGAAGGCTGCCACACGATGATGGTCGACGGCTATGTCATCGATGGCCTGGTGCCGGTCGACGTCGTCAAGAAGCTGCTTACCGAAAGACCGGCCATTGCCGGCATCACGCTCGCCGGAATGCCGGCCGGCGCGCCCGGCATGGGTGGCGAGAAGGATGGAACCTGGACGATCTACGCCTTCACCAAGGATGGCAAGGCGCCGACCGTCTATGCGACGCAATGAGCGCCCATGACCGCACGCAAACTGGCCCTGGCCCTATCGGCGATACTGCTCGCGACCTCGCTGCCCGCAACGGCGGTCGAGGCGCCGCAGAACTTCGCCGTTCTCGACACGCCCGCCGCCGTGCCGGAGATCGGCTTCGCGGACGCCGCCGGCCAGCCGAGGACGCTCGCTGACTATTCCGGCAAGGTGGTGCTGCTGAACATCTGGGCGACATGGTGCGCGCCCTGCCGTCAGGAAATGCCGACGCTCGACAGGCTGCAGGCCAAGCTCGGCGGGCCGGATTTCGAGGTCGTTGCGCTGTCGATGGACCGCAAAGGTCCCGACGCCGTGAGGAAATTCTTCGCCGAGACCGGCGTCACGCACCTCGCGCTCAACATCGACACCTCGGCCAAGGCGATGTTCACGCTTGGCGCCGTCGGCCTTCCAATGACGCTGCTGATCGACCGGCGCGGCAAGGAAATCGGCCGGCTGATCGGCCCGGCCGAATGGGACGCACCCGACATAGTCGAGTTCATCGGCGGCCGCATCGCCGCCGATCAGAAGGAAAAATGAACGATGCTTGTTCGGACACGGCACAAGCCGGCGGATCGTTGTCGCTTACCGGGTTGCATGCGCTTGCTGCTTGGCCTGATCGCGCTCGCGGCCGTCGGCTTCGTCCACGGCGCCCGGGCACATTCGCTGGCCGACATCGACGCCATGCTGCAGGGCGACGAGAAATATTTCCAGCCGATCGACAAGACGATGCCGGACTTCACGCTGCGCAGCGCCGACGGGCGCGTGGTGCGGCCGGCCGATCTCGCCGGCAAGGTTGTCGTGCTCCATTTCATCTACACCTCATGTCCAGACGTTTGCGCGCTGCATGCCGAGAAGATCGCCGAAGTCCAGAAAATGGTGAACTCGACGCCGATGAAGGATCGAGTTGTCTTCATCAGCATCACCACCGACCCGCGGAAAGACACGCCTGAGGTGCTGAAGACCTATGGGCCGACGCATGGGCTCGACCCGGTCAATTGGCTGTTCCTGACCACCGCCCTGGGCCAGCCGGAAGATGCGACCCGCAAATTGGCGGAGTCCTTTGGACACAAGTTCACCCTCACCGAAGACGGCTACCAGATGCACGGCATCGTCACCCATGTGATCGACGCGGAGGGCCGGTGGAGGGCGAATTTCCACGGGCTGAACTTCGCTCCGCTCAACCTCGTCACCCTCGTCAACGCGCTGACCAACAACCTCGAGCGCACGCACCACGAGCAGGACGAGGGCTGGCTGGCGAAACTGAAGAACTTACTGTGAGGCAGGCCCACCGCTTTCGAAAAGGGAAAGGGAAGCATATGTTGACCAAGGCGCACACGAGCCGGTTTTTCGGACGCATCTTCCGCACTATCCTGATTGCGGGCGTGACAGGATGGTTTCTGCTCAATCCAGGCGTTCAGAGCTTCGAACGATCGGCGCTTGCAGCCGGCGAAACGTTCCAGGACCAGCTCGACCAGCGGATCCATGACTATATCCTCGCGCATCCGGAAGTTCTCGTGCAGGCATTGCAAAGCCTGGACCAGCGCCAGCGCGAAGCGGATGCGGCCGAGGCCAGGAAGGTGCTTAAGGAACGCGCGGACGACATCTTCCGCGACAAGCAAAGCCCCATCGGCGGCAATGCGCAAGGCAATGTCACCCTGGTCGAATTCTTCGACTACAATTGCCCTTACTGCCGTGTGATGGCGCCGATCATGGACCAGGCGGTGGCCGACGATCCACAACTCAGGATCGTCTACAAGGAATTCCCCGTTCTCGGTCCGGATTCGGTGTTCGCGGCCAAGGCGGCGCTCGCCGCCGACAAGCAAGGCAAGTACGCGGCCTTTCACAAGGCGCTCTACGGAGCGAAGACAAGAGTGACAGAGGCGGTTGTGCTCAGGGTCGCCGACAAGGCCGGGCTGGACGTCGAGCGCATGAAGACGGACATGCGGCAGCCCGACATCCAGGCAATGATTGATCGCAACACGGAACTGGCCCAGGCGCTGAGAATCTCAGGAACGCCGGGCTTCGTCGCCGGCGACCGGATATTTCCCGGCGCGACCGATCTTGCGACGCTGAAGCAACTCGTCGAACAAGCGAGGACCGGAAAATGATCAACACCCCAAGTCGGCGCACCATTGTTTTTGGCGTGTTTGGCGTTGCTACGGCTGCGGGCTTTCTGGCGCGACCCGCTTCGGCCGTCGCCTTCGAGGATCGGGAATTAGCAAAGCGCTTCAGGGATCTAAGCCAGAACGGCAACAGTACCTGCTCTGCCAAGTTCACGGAGTCGATCGCCAGTATGCCGCCGATGGCGCGCATCAAAGGGTCGTGCTGCAGCCCGATGGACTTGAAGCGCTATGGCGAGCAGGTGAAAGGGCTGGTCAAATATCGATCCATCCCGATGATCCCCACTGATCCATACGACATACCGGCGGCGACAGCGCAGCAGATGCTGCCGTATTACGATCTCAAGCTCACCGGCGATGAGCAGAAGAGCTACGACTACGCGATGGCCAATTCCGAGGAGAAAGGTCCCTGCTGCTGCCCATGCTGGCGCTGGAAGGTGTACGGCGGACTGGCGAAATACCTGATCCACGAGCATGGCTTCGACGGCAATCGGATCGTCGATGTGTGGGATCTTTCCGACGGCTGCGGCGGAGCGATGTAATGTAGGCTTGCCGGGAAGATGGCATTCCGCCCGCTGAGCGCCGCCGCTCGCCAACCGGAATCCTCGTCGCCTTGACGGGCTTGCGCGGCGACCTAGTTCACCCTGCAATCGCCGAAGCGCGCCGGCGAGGCCGGCTCTCGTCACCCATGGAGGATGATTGCCATGATGGATGGCTCGGCTTGGATGATGGGCGGCATGGCGCTCATCTGGGTCCTGGTTTTCATCACGCTTGTGCTCGGCATAGCCGCGCTGGTCAAATACCTGCGAAGCTGATCCAGTTTGGCTCAGACCGGCCGCACCAGAATGTGCTTTTTCCTGCCGAGTGAAAGCTTTACGACGTTTTCCGGACTCAAATCCTGAGATGTCACCAGCCGGCGCTCGTCGCTGACCGGCTGGTCGTTCAGGCGCACGGCGCCACCTTGCACATGCCGCCGCGCCTCACCATTCGACGCCGCCAGCCCGGCGGTTACGAGCAGCGACAACACGCCAAGCCCGGCTTCAAGCGCTGCCTTGTCCACCTCGACGGTCGGCAGGGTTTCAGCGAGCGCGCCTTCCTCGAACGTCTTGCGCGCCGTGTCGCTGGCTTGTTCGGCGGCAGCACGACCGTGCAGCAAGCCGGTGATCTCGGTGGCAAGCACCTTCTTCGCCTCGTTGATCTCGGATCCGCCGAGTTGCTCCAGGCGCGCGACTTCGCCCAACGGCAGCGTCGTATAAAGTTTCAGGAAACGGCCGACGTCGGCATCCTCGGTGTTGCGCCAGTATTGCCAGAATTCGTAGGGGCTCAGCATGTCCGCATCGAGCCAGACCGCGCCCGAGGCCGACTTGCCCATCTTGGCGCCGGATGAGGTGGTGAGCAACGGCGTGGTCAGCGCATAGAGTTGCGCGTCCTCCATGCGGCGGCCGAGATCGATGCCGTTGATGATGTTGCCCCACTGGTCGGAGCCGCCCATCTGCAAGCGGCAGCCGAGGCGCTTGTGGAGCTCGACGAAATCATAGGCCTGCAGGATCATGTAGTTGAATTCGAGGAACGACAGCGACTGCTCGCGATCGAGCCGGAGCTTGACGGAATCGAACGCGAGCATGCGATTGACGGAAAAGTGACGGCCGACGTCGCGCAGGAAATTGACGTAGTTGATCTCCATCAGCCAGTCGGCATTGTTGACCATGATAGCGTCATTCGGGCCGCTTCCAAATTTGAGGTACGGCATGAAGTTGCGGCGGATGCCGGCGAGATTGTCGTCGATATCCTGCGGGGTCAGGAGCTTGCGAGCCTCGTCCTTGAAGGACGGGTCGCCGATCATCGAGGTGCCGCCGCCCATCAGCGCGATCGGCCGATGACCCGTCTGCTGCAGCCAGTGCAGCATCATGATCTGGATCAGCGAGCCGGCATGCAGGCTCTTGGCGGTCGCGTCGAAGCCGATATAGGCCGTCACCGTCTCCGTGGCGAAGAGATTGTCGAGGCCGGAATCATCCGAAGTCTGGTGGATGAAACCGCGCTCGTTCATCGTGCGCAGGAAATCGGACTTGAAGGCAGGCATGTTTTCTTTCCCGAAAGCGCCCGGCCGGTCCGGCGCGGGCGTATGTGAACGCGCGCGTTTAGCATCCAAGCGCGATCAGCAAAAGTGGAATCCCGGTTTTGCGTTGGATCGCGCGTCGACGAGGGGTCGCGATCAGCAAAAGTGGAATCCGGTTTTGCGTTGGATCTGGCGCCGAGGTTGTAGGACGCGGAGGCGATCACCCGTTGTTGAAACGCTGCAACGCGCCTTCCGGCGCGAATGCTTGCTTCATTGTTTCGGCTGGCGTAATGAGGCGCGCGCCAAAAGGTCCTTGCAGCCCACGACCTCAAGCGGCACCGCACGGCATCGACCCAATGCCATATCCGACGACAGAGCCCCACGCGACATGCCGGACGCATTGATATCCATCGTCATTCCTTGCAGGAACGAGGCGGCGAACCTGCCGCTGCTGATCGACGAGATCGAGGCGGCGATGGCCGGGCGCGACTTCGAACTGATCATCGTCAATGACGGTTCGACCGACGAAACCACTGCCGTGCTGGCCGAGCAGGCGGCGCTTCGGCCCTTTCCCGTGCGGGAATTGCGGCACCGGAAATCCGCCGGCCAGAGCCTTTCGGTGCGTTCGGGCGCCTGGGCGGCGCGCGGCGGCATCGTCGCCACGATCGACGGCGACGGCCAGAACGACCCGCAATACATTCCGGTGTTGGTCGATGCGCTTCGGCAGGCCGGGCCCGATTTCGGCGCCGCACAGGGGCAGCGCCTCAAACGCCGCGACAGCAAGGTCAAACAACTGGCGTCACGCTTCGCTAATTGGCTGAGAAACGCCATCCTGCATGACGAGACGCGCGACACCGGCTGCGGCCTGAAGGCAATCCATACCGACATCCTGCGCAAACTGCCGTTCTTCGACGGCACCCATCGCTTCGTCCCGGCGCTGGTCATCCAGGAAGGGTACCGTGTCGTGCATTGCGACGTCGTTGACCGCTCGCGCCGGCACGGCAAGTCGAACTACGGCATTTTCGATCGCGGCCTGCAGGGTGCGCTCGATCTCGGCGGTGTCTGGTGGCTGCGCCGCCGGCGCCGCAGGATGCCAAAAGTAGAGGAAATCAGGCATGGGTAGCGTGCTTCAGGAATTGGCGACCTGGCTTCACCAGGTCTTCATCAAGCAATTCGACGCGTGGGTCCTGCTCGGCTTCGTCGCCCAGTTCTTCTTCAGCATGCGTTTCGTCGTGCAGTGGCTCGCCTCGGAAAAGGCCAAGCGCAGCGTCGTGCCGGTCGCCTTCTGGTTCTTTTCCCTGTTCGGTGGCGGCCTGCTGCTGATCTATGCCATCCAGCGTCAGGATCCGGTTTTCATCGCCGGCCAGGCCTTGGGCATGTTCATCTATATCCGCAATCTTTGGCTGATCGCCAACGAGCGCAAGGCGGCGGCGATGACCAAGGTCGATTGAGCAGCCCGTCAGATAATTCTTTTTGCATGTCGCTTTGCCAAACCGCTGCACACTTTGGGCAACATGCATGACGCAAATGATCGGAGAGGCTGAAACATGGCGTTGAACAGGAATTACATCCTTCTCTTCCTGTTCAGCCTGGTGATGACGGTTTCGGGACTGGCATCCATGCCGCCGCTCGACCGCGACGAGCCGCGCTTCGTCCAGGCCACCAAGCAGATGGTCGAGAGCGGCGACTATGTCGACATCCGCTTTCAGGATGCCTCGCGCTACCAGAAGCCGATCGGCATCTACTGGCTGCAATCGGCGGCCGTGATGCTGAGCGGCGAGGGCGCCGAAGCACCGATCTGGGTCTACCGCACGGTCTCGGCGCTTGGCATCGCCATTGCGGTGCTGGCCATCGCCTGGACCGGCACCAATCTGTTCGGAGCCAGTGCCGGCATCGCCGCCGGTCTGGTGATGGCCGCGATCTTCGCCACCGCTTTCGAGGGCCGCGACGCCAAGACCGATGCGATGCTGCTGGCCTGTTGCGTGGCGGCGCAAGGCGCGCTGGCGCAGATCTACCTGGCATCGCGCCGCAACGAACCGGCCGCCGGCCATCTCTGGTGGATCTTCTGGATAGCGCAGGGCGCGGCGATCCTTATCAAGGGGCCGATCGGCCCGCTGCTGTCGGCGCTGACCATCGCGGTGCTGTTGGCCTTCGAGCGCGACGGGCGCTGGCTGTCGAAGCTGAGGATTGGGCGCGGCCTGGCGCTTGTTGTGCTGATCGTGTTGCCCTGGCTTGCCCTGATCACCTGGAAAAGCCATGGCGCTTTCCTGCAGCAGGCCGTCGGCAAGGACATGCTCGGCAAGGTCGCGTCGGGCGAGGAATCGCATGGCCTGCCGCCCGGCTTCTACATGCTGACCTATTCGCTGTTCATGTGGCCGTTCGGGCTGATAGCGGTCGGCGCCGGGCTCCAGGCCCTCAACCGGTTGCGCGACGACCCCCGGCTGCGCTTCTGCCTGGCCTGGTACATTCCGTTCTGGCTGGTGTTCGAGCTGATCCCGACCAAACTGCCGCATTATGTCCTGCCGGCCTATCCCGGCATGGCGTTGCTGATCGGCTGGCTGCTGACATTGTCGCCGCAGGACGCCAACGCACCGCTCAAGCGCTGGCAAGGTTGGCTGTGGTGGTCGACCGCATTCGGCCTGGTCGTCGTCAGCCTCGGCCTGGCGGCGGTCTGCGTCGGAGCGCCGCTCTATCTCGCCGGCACGTTCTCCTGGTGGAGCATTCCGGCTGCCGCGGCAGCGCTCGGCGCCGGCTACTTCGCCTTTTCCTGGCAGCTGCAGGTGCCGCTGCGCCGTATCGGCGCGGTCGCGGTCTGTGCGGGCATCACCTATGCCTTGCTGTTCGGCGTCATTGCGCCGTCCCTGAAGCCGATCTGGCTAAGCCCGGCGATCGAGGAAGCGATGCGCGCCGACAAGCCTTGCGACACCACGGTTCTGGCCTCGGCGGACTATCATGAACCGAGCCTGGTATTCCTGGTGGGTACGAAAACGGTTCTGACCGACGTCGATGGCGTCGCCAGGCATCTGCTTGCCGACCCCGCCTGTGCGCTGGCGCTGGCGCAGATCGGGGACGAGCAGAAATTGAATGGACTGCTGGCGGCACAGGGCAAATCGGCGAACCGCCTGACCCAAATCGATGGGCTCAACTACTCGTCGGGAGACAAACTGACGCTCGGTCTCTATCGTGTGGCCCAATGACGGCTCGTCGATGCCCATGACGGCAACAATGGGGTCGAGTTTCCAATGCTGGTGAAATCGCGCCCTTCAGTTTCCGGCCTGCTCCTTGGGGTGGGGCGCCGATCCCTGGACAATTTTCGCGATACGATGCGGATCGCGAAAGGGCGCTTTGCGTCTCGTCCCGCCAGATACCCGAACATCGTGTGGCAGGTCTGGGGGCTGGTCTGGGTCTTGCTGACGGCGCTGGCGTTTGTTCGCCTCGACACGCCGGCCGGGATGCTTCACGGCCAGTGGTCGGCAAATTTCGCTCGGCTTGCCGACTTCTTCACGCAATTCGGCCTTGGCGGCTGGTATCTCATCCCGTCGGCGCTTTTTCTCGCCGCGGCCAATCTGACCGATTGGCGAAGCCTGTCGCGACGATCGCTGATGTTGGTCTACAACTGGACCTGCCTGGCTTTTTTGGTGCTGAGCGCCGTCGGCCTGTCCGGGCTGACGGTCAATCTGCTGAAATATGCGATCGGCCGGGCTCGCCCGCTCTACTTCCAGGACTTCGGCATGCTGTCGCTGCGTCCCTTTGCTTTCGACGCCCGCTTCGCCGGCTTTCCGTCCGGCCATGCCACGACGATGGGCGCCGTGTTCGGCATTCTTCTGCTGTTGTTTCCGCGGCGCTGGTACGTCGCGCTGGCGATCACCGCCTGCATCGCCTCGACCAGGGTCTTCGTCGGCGCGCATTACCCAAGCGACACCGTCGCCGGCTTCGGCCTCGGCTGCGCCTTCGCACTGGTCTGCGGCATAGTCTTTGCCCGGCTCGGCTTCATCTTCCGCCCGGCAGCGTCGGGCTTGCCGGTTCGCAAAGCGTCCTTCCGGCTGATTGCCCCAGAAAGATAGGCGGCCGCCAGAGCATTCCAGGAAAAGTGCGAAACGCTTTTTCCGTCCGGAGTTGGGTCAACAACCGCCTTAATTGCCTTCCAGGCCGCCGTAGGACCTTACCAGGCGAACCATGTCGGACGAATTGATCGTCTCGCTTTCAAGCCCTTGCGCAACGCCGGCGCGATCGGCGACCGGACGGTTCTGGCTGACCTTCCACTTGCCGTGGATTTCGTTGATCTCGATCTCCAGCCCGATAATGCCCTTGATCTGCGACTGGATGAAGGGCGCGGGCGCGTCAGTCACCGCCCAGGGCGCCTCGCGGCTGCCTTCCTGGGACGCGGTCAGGTCGGCGATCTGCCGCGCCAGCCAGTCCTGGTCGTCGATCACTTTGGCCGTGCCGCGCACCTGCACGATGGCATAGTTCCAGGTCGGCACCACCTTGCCGGTCTCGCGCTTGGTCTCGTACCAGGACGGCGTCACATAGGCGTCGGTGCCCTGGAAGACGATCAGCACGGGCGATGCCGGATTGTCGGCGATGAGGCGCCATTGCGGGTTGGCCCGCGCCAGATGGGCGCGCAGCCTGCCGTTGGGTTGCGCGTCAGCGTCGAGCAGGAAGGGAACCGCGTTGGCGACCGGACCGTCGGGGCCGTTCGAGACAAGCATGCCGAGCGGATGCGCCCTGATCAGGCCGTGCAGCACTTCCGGCCGTGTTTCCTGGAAATGAGGAGGCTCGTACATATCCGTGCTCACGCCTCCTCTCGTCTATCTCAGCCGCTTCGGCCGCGGATCCGACAACTCGCCCGCCAGCCGGCGATCGAGATAGTCAGCGCATTCCTCGATCAACACGTCGGCGTCGTTGGCGAAGAAATGGTTGGCGCCGGGCAAGGTCTTCTGCGTGATGGTGATGCCCTTTTGCGTGTGCAGCTTATCGACCAGGCCCTGCACGTCCTTAGGCGGCGCCACCTTGTCGGCATCGCCATGGATGATCAGCCCCGAGGAGGGGCAGGGCGCCAGGAAGGAGAAATCATAGGTGTTGGGCTGCGGCGCGATCGAGATGAAACCTTCGATCTCGGGCCGGCGCATCAGCAACTGCATGCCAATCCACGAGCCAAAGGAATAACCGGCGACCCAGCAGCTCTTAGAATCCGGGTGCAGCGACTGCACCCAGTCAAGCGCTGCGGCCGCATCCGACAATTCGCCGGTGCCGTGATCGAATTCGCCCTGGCTGCGGCCGATGCCGCGGAAATTGAAGCGAAGGGTGGTGAAATCCCGCTTCTGGAACATATAAAAGAGATCGTAGACGATCTTGTTGTTCATCGTTCCGCCGAACTGCGGATGTGGATGCAACACAATGGCGATCGGCGCGCTCTTTTCCTTCGAGGGCTGGTAGCGTCCCTCCAGGCGGCCGGCCGGACCGGTGAAAATGACCTCAGGCATGAAATACTCCACTTGGTATACGAATGCGCGGCGCCCGGAACATGTCTTTCCTCTGGCCTTGACGCAGGGCGAGCGTCTTCTTAGAAGCTAGTTTAGAACTGTTCAAAACTGAGTGGCCAGACATCGAGCCGGCCACCCGCGCCGCAAGCCGCGTAAATAGGACGGCTCACCTTGGAATTTCAAGGAAATAACGCGATAAGCCAGCGGAATGGCTTCGGAAGGGACTAACTGGACGAAAATGGCCGGAAAGCGCGCCTATCTCGACTATAATGCCAGTGCGCCGCTGCTTGCCGCGGCGCGCGAGGCCATGGTCGCGGCTCTGGACGTCGCCGCCAATCCGTCGTCGGTTCATGCCGAAGGGCGTGCCGCGCGGCGCCTGATCGAGACCGCGAGGCGCGACGTGGCGGCGCTGGTCAATGCCAGGGCCGAGCATGTCGTGTTCACCTCCGGCGCGACGGAAGCCGCCTCGACGCTGCTGACGCCAGACTGGCGGATGGGCCGCGGCAGCGTGCGCATGAGCCGGCTTTACGTGTCCGAGGCCGATCATCCCTGCCTGCTGAAGGGCGGTCGCTTCCTGGCGGCGGAGGTGACGCGGATCGGCGTCGACACCGACGGGATCGCCGACCTCGACGCTTTGGCGGCAGCACTTGCCCGTCATGACAAGACCGACGGCCTGCCGCTGGTTGCCATCCATGCCGCCAATAACGAGACCGGCGTCATCCAGCCGATCGATCGCATCGCCGAAATCGTCAAGGCGGCGGGCGGTGTTCTCGTGGTCGACGCCGTTCAGGCCGCAGGCCGCGTTTCGATCGATATGTCAGCGGGTTACGCCGATTACCTGATTCTGTCCTCGCACAAGATCGGCGGCCCCAAGGGGGTTGGTGCCATTGTCGCTGCTGCCGACCTGATGATGCCGAAGCCGCTGATCAATGGCGGCGGCCAGGAAAAGGGCCATCGCGGCGGCACGGAAAACCTCGCCGCCATCGCTGGTTTTGGCGCGGCCGCGCGCGAGACGCTTGACGGCCTGCCGGCCATGGAGGCGGTGCGGCAGCGTCGCGACGAGATCGAAGCCGTCGTGAAAATGCTGGTGCCGGAGGCGGAAATCTTTGGAACTGGTGCGCCAAGGCTTGCCAACACGACATTCTTCGCTATTCCCGGCATCAAGGCCGAAACCGCGCAGATCGCCTTCGATCTGGCCGGCGTCGCGCTGTCGGCCGGCTCCGCCTGCTCGTCGGGCAAGGTCGGGCCGAGCCATGTGCTGAAGGCCATGGGGCACGGTGACGGCCTTGGCGCCTTGCGGGTGTCGATCGGCCGGGTGACCGGCGCCGAGGACATCGAACTGTTCCGCGAAGCGCTTGCGGGAATAGCCGCACGCAGGGCGGACAAGGAAAAGGCAGCTTAGGCGGTTGGACGATTTTGGGCCTTTCGGCCTGGTAGAGCCGTGCGTTTCATGCTGGCCGGGTGAATTTCCGGTCGAAATGCACTATATGAAACTTACGCTGCCGCGGATGCCGTTTCGGTGTTCGATTCCGGCGGTGCCATAGTTTGAAAACTGTCGGGCCTTGACCCCGGCGTGGATGGAGAACGCTTATGCCTGCTGTGCAGGACACGATCGATCGGGTCCGAAAGATCGACGTCGATCAGTATAAATATGGATTCCAGACCGAAATCGCGATGGACAAAGCCCCAAAGGGGCTTAGCGAAGACATTATCCGCTTCATTTCGGCGAAGAAGGACGAGCCGTCCTGGATGCTGGAATGGCGCCTGGAAGCCTATCGCCGCTGGCTGACGCTGGACGAGCCGACCTGGGCGCGCGTTCACTATCCGAAAATCGATTTCCAGGACCTCTACTACTATGCGGCGCCGAAGAGCACGCCCGGCCCGACCTCGCTCAGCGATGTCGATCCCGAGCTGCTGAAGGTTTACGAAAAGCTCGGCATTCCGTTGAGGGAGCAGGAAATCCTCGCCGGCGTGCAGAAGACCGACGCTTCGGAACTCGAAGAAGCCAGCGACAACGTCTACAAATCGGGCCGCGTCGCTGTCGACGCGGTGTTCGATTCCGTGTCCGTCGTCACCACCTTCAAGAAGGAGCTGGCGCAGGCCGGCGTCATCTTCTGCTCGATCTCGGAAGCCATCCGCGAACATCCGGAGCTGGTGAAGAAGTATCTCGGCTCCGTGGTGCCGACCTCCGACAATTTCTACGCCACGCTGAATTCAGCCGTGTTCACCGACGGTTCGTTCGTCTTCGTGCCCAAGGGCGTGCGCTGCCCGATGGAGCTGTCGACCTATTTCCGCATGAACGAGAAGAACACCGGCCAGTTCGAGCGCACGCTGATCATCGCCGAGGAGGGGGCTTACGTCTCCTATCTCGAAGGCTGCACGGCGCCGCAGCGCGACGAGAACCAGTTGCATGCAGCGGTTGTCGAACTCGTCGCGCTCGACGATGCCGAGATCAAATATTCGACGGTGCAGAACTGGTACCCCGGCGACGCCGAGGGCAAGGGCGGCATCTACAATTTCGTCACCAAGCGCGGCGACTGCCGTGGCCACCGCTCGAAGATTTCGTGGACGCAGGTCGAGACCGGCTCGGCGATCACCTGGAAGTATCCGAGCTGCATCCTGCGCGGCGACGATTCCTCCGGCGAGTTCTATTCGATCGCCGTGTCGAACGGCTATCAGCAGGTCGATAGCGGCACCAAGATGATCCATCTCGGCAAGAACACGTCGAGCCGTATCATCTCCAAGGGCATCGCCGCGGGGTATTCGCAGAACACCTATCGCGGCCAGGTCTCGGCGCACCGCAAGGCGACCAACGCCCGCAACTTCACCAATTGCGACTCGCTGCTGATCGGCGACCAGTGCGGCGCGCACACCGTGCCCTACATGGAAGCCAAGAACTCGACGGCGCAGTTCGAGCACGAAGCGACGACCTCGAAGATTTCCGAGGATCAGAAATTCTACGTCATGCAGCGCGGCATCCCCGAAGAGGAAGCGATCGCGCTGATCGTCAACGGCTTCGTCAAGGACGTCATCCAGCAGCTGCCGATGGAATTCGCCGTCGAGGCGCAGAAGCTGATCGGGATTTCGCTCGAGGGCTCGGTCGGCTGACCGGACAGATATTCAGGAAACAAAAGAATGCTTGAGATCAAGAACCTGCACGCCCGTATCGTCGATGACGGCACCGAAATCATCCGCGGCCTGAACCTGACGGTGAAAGCCGGCGAGGTCGCCGCCATCATGGGCCCCAACGGTTCGGGAAAGTCGACGCTGTCCTACATCCTGGCCGGCCGCGAGGATTATGAAGTGACCGAAGGCGACATCCTCTACAACGGCCAGTCGATCCTCGAGATGGATCCGGCCGAGCGCGCGACGGCCGGCATCTTCCTCGCCTTCCAGTATCCAATGGAGATACCGGGCGTGGCGACCATGGAATTCCTGAAAGTGGCGATGAACGAGCAGCGCAAGGCGCGCGGCGAAGAACCGCTGAAAATACCGGAATTCCTCAAGCGGGTGAAGGAAGCCGCCGCCTCGCTGAGCATGGACATGGCGATGTTGAAGCGGCCGCTCAATGTCGGCTTCTCCGGCGGCGAGAAGAAGCGCGCCGAGATCCTGCAGATGAAGCTCCTGGAACCGAAACTCTGCGTGCTCGACGAGACCGATTCCGGCCTCGACATCGATGCGCTGAAGATCGTCTCCGACGGCGTCAACGCGCTGCGCGCGCCCGACCGGGCCATCGTCGTCATCACCCACTACCAGCGCCTGCTCGAACACATCGTGCCGGACAGTGTGCACGTGCTCTACAAGGGCCAGGTGATCAAGTCCGGCGACAAGTCGCTGGCGCTCGACCTAGAAGCCAATGGCTATGCCGGCGTGATTGGGCAAGCCGCGTGAGATGCCGGGCCATTTTGTGCCAAAAGGCGGGGCAAAACTGATGAACATGCACGCACAACCGCAGCGGACACCGGCCGAAACAGCGTTGATCGACGCGTTCGGCGACCGGCTGTCGCTGCTGCCGGGCGACGGCGCGGTGATGCTGAAGCGCGACGACGCGATAGAATCGATCAAGCACGGCCTGCCGACGCGGCGCATCGAATCCTGGCACTACACGGACCTGCGCCGGCTCTTGAATGCGATCCCGGACTTCGACCCGACCGCGCTGGCCAAGGCCATTGCGCCGATCGTGGAAGGCTCGGCCGTTTTGCCGATCCTGAACGGCAAGTCCAGCACGAAGCTGCCGGCCGTCGCGGGCGTTACCGTGCAAAGCCTGGCGGAAAAGCTGATCGACGGCAGCATCGCGCCGGGGCTCGACCGCTATGGCAGCGACGATGCCATCGGTGCGCTGAACACCGCTTTCGTCGCTGACGGCTATTTTGTCGACATCGCCGATGGCACCGAGCTGGAAAAGCCGATCGAGCTGCAGAATTTGCAGGCCGGCGGCCAGACCCATGTGCGCCTGCCGGTGCGCGTCGGTGCCGGCGCCAAGGCCGTCATCGTCGAGCGCCAGGCCGGCGAGGGCGCGGCGCTGACGAGCTCGGTCAGCCAGCTCGTACTCGGCGAGGATGCCGAGGTGACCTGGCTGATCGTCCAGGAGCAGCCGGAAACGGCGACGCATCTGGCGCAATTCAAGGCTCATCTCGGCAAGAACGCGAAGCTGACGCTGTTCATCATGAACGCCGGCGGCAAGCTCGTTCGGCAGGAGATCGTGGTCAGGACGACCGGCGAAGGCGCCGACTTCAAACTGCGTGGCATCAATCTCCTGGCCGGCGACACCCATACCGACGTGACCATGGTGCTCGACCATGCCGTGCCGCATACGACCTCGACCGAAATCATCCGCAATGTGGTGACGGGCAAGGCGCGCGGCGTCTTCCAGGGCCGCATCAACGTCCATCAATATGCGCAGAAGACCAACGCCAAGATGGCCTGCAACACGCTGTTGCTGTCCGACGATGGCGAGTTCTCGACCAAGCCCGAGCTCGAAATCTTCGCCGACGACGTCGTCTGCGGCCACGGCGCCACCGTCACCGAGATCGACCACGACCATCTGTTCTACCTGATGGCGCGCGGCGTCGACGAGAAGTCCGCGCGGGGGTTGCTCGTGAAAGCCTTCGTCGCCGAGGTGATCGAGGAACTGGACGACGAGGCGATCGTCGAGGCGCTGGAGACGCGGCTCGACGGCTGGTTTTTGGCGCACGGCTAATTTGCCTGGGGGGCGGAATGAGGCGATGCCTCGAGAGAGCTTGTGATGGACCAGAAAGTCGAAAACATCCCCTATGACGTCGAGGCGATCCGCCGCGACTTCCCGATCCTGTCGCGGGAAGTGTACGGAAAACCGCTGGTCTATCTCGACAATGGCGCCTCGGCGCAGAAGCCGCAGGCCGTGCTCGACGCCATCCAGCACGCCTATAGCCAGGAATACGCCAACGTCCATCGCGGGCTGCATTTCCTGTCCAATGCCGCCACCGACGCCTATGAAAAGGCGCGCGAGACGGTGCGCCGCTTTCTCAATGCGCCAAGCACCGACAACATCGTCTTCACCTCGAACACCACGTCGGCCATCAACACGGTCGCCTATGGCTATGGCATGCCCAATATCGGCGAGGGCGACGAGATCGTGCTGTCGATCATGGAGCACCACTCCAACATCGTGCCGTGGCATTTCATCCGCGAACGGCAGGGCGCCAAGCTGGTCTGGGTGCCAGTCGACGATCTCGGCGTCTTCCACATCGAGGAATTCGAAAAGCGCCTGACCGACCGCACCAAGCTGGTTGCCATCACCCAGATGTCGAATGCGCTGGGCACGGTGACGCCGATCAAGGAGATCGTGCGCATCGCGCATTCGCGTGGAATTCCCGTCCTCGTGGACGGCAGCCAGAGCGCCGTCCATATGCCTGTCGACGTGCAGGATCTCGACTGCGATTTCTTCGTCTTCACCGGCCACAAGGTTTATGGCCCGTCGGGCATCGGCGTGCTCTACGGCAAGAGGGACATTCTCGCGGGCATGCGCCCCTTCATGGGCGGCGGCGAGATGATCGAGGAGGTGACGGAAGACATCGTCACCTACAACGAGCCGCCGCACCGCTTCGAGGCCGGCACGCCGCCGATCGTCCAGGCGATCGGGCTGGGCGCGGCGCTCGACTACATGGACACGGTCGGACGCGAGCGCATCGCCGCCCACGAAGCCGATCTCAAGGCCTATGCGCATGAGCGGCTGCGTTCGATCAATTCGCTGCGCATCTTCGGCGACGCGCCTGATAAGGGCGCCATCATCTCCTTCGAGCTGCAAGGCATTCACGCCCATGACGTGTCGATGGTGATCGATCGGCAAGGCGTTGCCGTCCGCGCCGGCACCCATTGCGCCCAGCCGCTGTTGAAACGCTTCGGCGTAACCTCCACATGCAGGGCATCGTTCGGCATGTACAACACCAGGGCCGAAGTCGACGCTTTGGCCGATGCGCTGGAAAAAGCGCGCAAGTTTTTCGGGTGACGACCATGGAAGATGCGAGCACTGCTGCCGAGACCACCCCGGAAACCGCCGCCAACGGCGTCGTTTCCGCGACGGCCATCCCCGCCGATGAACTGGCGCGGTTGACCGACGACATCGTCTCGGCGCTGAAGACGGTCTACGACCCGGAAATCCCGGCCGACATCTACGAACTCGGCCTCGTCTACAAGATCGATATTGAGGACGACCGCTCGGTCAAGATCGACATGACGCTGACCGCGCCGGGCTGCCCCGTCGCCGGCGAAATGCCCGGCTGGGTCGAAAATGCCGTCGGCGCCGTGGAAGGCGTTTCCGGCGTCGAGGTCAACATGACCTTCGATCCGCCTTGGTCGCCCGACCGCATGTCGGAAGAGGCGCAGGTGGCGGTAGGCTGGTATTAGCGTCGAGCCTGACAAAGATCGGCGCACTTGCGCCAGTGGAAAAACTTCACCATTTTAGGTGAGGAATCATTCGGCAGGCCTTGAACCTGCATGGAATGGAAAAGGAAAAGACATGGCACGCTTTGCCGTCATCACGATGACCGAAAAGGCCGCTGACCGTGTGCGCGAGATCGTCGCCACGCGCGACAATGCGCATGGCATTCGCCTCGGCATCAAAAAGGGCGGCTGCGCCGGCATGGAATACACGGTCGACCTGGTGACCGAGCCCAACACCAAGGACGACCATATCGAACGCGACGGCGCCCATGTCTATGTCGCGCCCGAGGCAGCCCTTTTCCTGTTCGGCACCGAGATGGATTTCGAGCAGACGACGCTGCGCACCGGCTTCACCTTCCGCAACCCGAACCAGAGCTCGGCCTGCGGCTGCGGCGAGTCGGTCGAATTGAAGCCGGCCGATCTCAAGGCCCTGGCCGAAGCCCGCGCCTCCGCCTGATCTTCCTTCGCCCCGTTTACGGGGAGAAGGTGGCCCGAAGGGCCGGATGAGGGGCAGCGCCAACCCTCGATAGTTCGCGCCGCACCGCTGCCGGGAATCTTGTCCCCGTGAACGGGGCGAAGAACGCTACTCCACCCACATTCCCGTTCGCTTGTGCCAGTCCGCGATGGATTCCTCCGGGTAGACGTCGAACACCTTGTCGTTCGGTCCGACGTCGGGCTCGACCCAGTTCGCCTTGTATTTCAGCATCAGATGCACCTTTTCGGGCGGCTTCGGCAGATCGCTGTCGATTGCCGAGGCGAAGGGATGCACGAGTTCCGGCCAGGTCGGGTCGTAGAGCCACAGCGCCGATCCGCATCTGCGGCAGAAATTGCGCTCGCCGGTCGATATCTCGCAGCGCGGATGCTCGTCATCCTCGATCTCGGCCCGGTAGACGCCGAGGCTGCTCTTGCCCCTGACGTTCAGCGTCTCATAGTTGGCGCCGAGATTGATGGCGAAACCGCCGCCGCCTTGCTGCTTGCGGCAGATCGAGCAGTAGCACAGCATGAACGGCACCGGCGTGTGGCTCTCCACCTCGAAACGAACGGCATTGCAGCGGCAGGACCCCTTGAGCAGAACAGGCATGATGGGAGACTCCGATCGACGGTCTTTCAACCTGTCAGCAGCGTTTTGGTTGCGGCGATGACAAGCGCCGGCAGCGATGACATGATCGCGGCATGGACAATGAACGCATCGCCGAACTTTTCGAGGGCCTGGGCGCCGTCAGCATCCGCAAGCTGTTCGGCGGCAAGGGCATCTATTTCGATGGCGTCATCGTTGCCATCGTGCTGCGCGGCGAATTGATGCTGAAGGCCGACGAGCAAAGTGTGCCGGATTTCGAAGCCGCCGGCTGCCGACAATGGACCTATACCGGCTCGCGCCACGGCAAGCTCGTCTCCATGCCCTACTGGAGCATTCCCGACAGCGCCTTTGACGATCCCGACGAGATGACGGTCTGGGCGCGCCGCGCTTACGAGGCGGGGCGGCGAGCGGGGAAGTGACACGGAGACTTTCGAGCGTTCCGGCTGTACCGAATTTTTCGGAAATGCCGAGGGACGTGACGGAACGCGGCAGTCGCGATTGGCCATGTGCTGCCGCTTGAATATCCGAGTACTACAGCGCCTTCGCAATCCGCGCCGCCAGCCTGGCGTTGTTCTCGACCAGCGCGATGTTGGTCTTCAGGCTCCTGCCGCCGGTCAGTTCGAGGATTTTCGACAGCAGGAACGGCGTCACCGCCTTGCCGGTCACGTTGAGAGCCTCGGCGGCCTTTTGTGCCGCGTCGATATAGCCCGCCATCTCGTCGGCCGGGATTTCGTGGCCCTCGGGCACCGGGTTGGCGATCAGCATGCCGCCCGCCAGCCCCAGCGCCTGCCGCGTCAGGTAGAAATGCGCGATGTCTTCCGGCTTTTGCAAGGTCAGCGGCGCGCGGAACGGCGAATGCCTGGACCAGAAGGCCGGCATCGTTTCGCAGCCATGGCCGACCACGGGCACGCCGCGCGTCTCCAGCACCTCCAAGGTCTTCTCGATGTCGAGGATGGCCTTGGCGCCGGCCGAGACGACGATGACCGGCGTGCGGGCCAGTTCGTCGAGGTCGGCGGAAATATCGAAACTCTTTTCCGCGCCCTTGTGCACGCCGCCGATGCCGCCGGTGGCGAACACTTTTATGCCGACCATATGCGCCGCGATCATTGTGGCGGCGACCGTGGTGCCGCCGGTGCGCCCTTGCGCCACGGCAAAGCCGAGATCGGCGCGCGACAGCTTCATGGCATCGCCGGTCATGGCCAGCGATTCGCGCTCGCCGTCGGAGAGGCCGATCTTGATGCGGCCGCCGACCACGGCGATCGTCGCCGGCACCGCGCCGCCATCGGTGATGATCTTTTCGACGTCCGCTGCCATGGCGCCATTGTCGGGGTAGGGCATGCCGTGGGTGATGATGGTGCTTTCCAGCGCCACGACAGGCTGCCCGGCGGCCAGGGCTTGCGCCACCGGCGCGTGGACATCGATGAAGGGGCGGGCGGTCTCTGGGGTCATCTGGATCTCCAATCCGGAGTGCGGCGCATCCTATCGGACGCTTGAGCGGCACCGCGGCACTATGAACTGGCCGGTCTCATGCCATTTCCTGCGCATCGGGCACAAGAGCCAGCGCTTCGGTGAACGCCGCCGCGGTGAAATCCGGCACCGCATTGGCATTCTCGACGGCAAGCGTCGCGGCGGCGACGCCTTCCCGCAGCGCCGCACGCAAGGCCATGCCGCGCAGCAAGGCGGCGACCGTCGCGCCCGCCAGCGCATCGCCGGCGCCGGTGACGTCGGCGACCTTCCTCGGAGGCGGCGGAATGACGGCAAAGGTGCCGTCGCGGTCGAAGCCCAGCACCGGGCCGCCTCCCGCTGTGACCACCGCGCTGACGAGGCCGGTGCTTCTCAGCCCGTCGACGATGTCTTGCCGGGAGGCGGCATCGTCAAGCCCGGCAAGTGCGACCGCTTCGCGCCTGTTCATGAAGGCTAGGGCCAGATCGCCAAGGACGGGTTTCAAGCGCACGATCTTGGCCGGTGAAATGGCGATGGCGAACACGGGCTTGCCGGCGGCAAGCGATACCAGCCGCTCCAGGGCCGCCGATGGCAGGT
The DNA here is from genome assembly GCF_040322415.1 of Mesorhizobium sp. M0152. Taxonomy (NCBI): domain Bacteria; kingdom Pseudomonadati; phylum Pseudomonadota; class Alphaproteobacteria; order Hyphomicrobiales; family Phyllobacteriaceae; genus Mesorhizobium; species Mesorhizobium sp. M0152. The sequence continues at coordinate 204,791 of NZ_JAMYTH010000004.1, read as the reverse complement.
TGGCGTCGCACAGGACGGCATCGGCGGCGGCGATCTCCTCCCGCACCCTGGAGCGACGGATCTGCTTGGGAAACGCCAGCTCATAGAGCGCCATGTCGGCAAAGCCGACGAGCAGTTCGCCCTCGCGGTCGATCAGAGCCGTATAGCTCGGCGTCGTGCGATCGAGGAACACCGCCGACAGATCGGCAATGCCTGCTTCGGCGATGGCCCGCGAAACCGTATCGGCGGCTGCATCGCCGCCGCGCACCGACAGCAGCGAGGCCGAGACGCCGCGCCGCACCGTGCTGCGCAAGGCGTTGAAGACGCCGCCGCCGACATCCTCGCGCATCGTGCCCGGATTGGAGGCCGCCGGCACGTAGGGTCCGGACACCTGGCCGCGCCGGTCGATATGGGCACCGCCGACCGCCAGGATTCTTGGAGATTTCACCATATGCCGATATGACCTTTGTTGGCCGTCACGCACAAGCGCCATGCCGTGCGACGGAGCTTCGCAGCCAACGGGAGCGATTCGCGAGGCCTGCACGGCAACCTGAGTTTGGCGGATTCAGGGGCATCCCGGGGCGAAATCGCGAGACAAAAAAAGAACAAATCAGGATGTTGGTTGTTTTTCAATAAGTTGGCGCATCTTGACAAATGAGAACAAAAAAGGTACAAACAGATAGGGATAACGGATTGTCCGGCCTTCATTGACGACCAAGGGGTGATGTATCATGGCTCAGAATACTTTGCGGCTTGTAGAGGATAAGGCAGTGGACAAATCAAAGGCTCTGGATGCGGCGCTGTCGCAAATCGAGCGGGCTTTCGGCAAGGGCTCGATCATGCGGCTCGGCGCGAACGAGCAGGTCGTCGAGATCGAAACGGTGCCGACCGGTTCGCTTGGCCTCGACATCGCGCTTGGCGTCGGCGGTCTGCCGCGCGGCCGCATCATCGAGATCTACGGGCCGGAAAGCTCGGGCAAGACGACGCTTGCTTTGCACACGGTGGCGGAAGCCCAGAAGAAGGGCGGCATCTGCGCCTTCGTCGATGCCGAGCACGCGCTCGATCCGGTCTATGCCCGCAAGCTCGGCGTCGATCTGGAAAACCTCCTGATCTCGCAGCCCGACACCGGTGAGCAGGCGCTGGAGATCTGCGATACGCTGGTGCGCTCCGGCGCCATCGACGTGCTGGTGGTCGATTCGGTCGCGGCGTTGACGCCGCGCGCTGAAATCGAAGGCGAGATGGGCGATTCTCTGCCGGGCCTGCAGGCCCGCCTGATGAGCCAGGCGCTGCGCAAGCTGACCGCCTCGATCTCGCGCTCCAACACCATGGTCATCTTCATCAACCAGATCCGCATGAAGATCGGCGTCATGTTCGGATCGCCCGAAACCACCACCGGCGGCAACGCGCTGAAATTCTATGCTTCTGTCCGTCTCGACATCCGCCGCATCGGCTCGGTCAAGGACCGCGACGAGGTCGTCGGCAACCAGACCCGCGTCAAGGTGGTCAAGAACAAGCTGGCGCCGCCCTTCAAGGTGGTCGAGTTCGACATCATGTATGGCGAGGGCGTGTCCAAGACCGGCGAACTGGTCGACCTCGGCGTCAAGGCCGGCGTGGTCGAGAAATCAGGCGCCTGGTTTTCCTACAATTCGCAGCGTCTGGGCCAAGGCCGCGAGAATGCAAAACTGTTCCTGCGCGACAATCCCGATACCGCCCGCGAGATCGAACTTGCGCTCAGGCAGAATGCCGGGCTGATCGCCGAGAAATTCCTCGAGAATGGCGGTTCCGAAGGTGGCGACGATGGGTTCGAGGATGAAGCCGGCGCCATGTAACGGCCCGGGCAGGGGTACCCGCCGGAGTTCGGCCATAATCCTGCTCTATTATCTCGGGCTTATGTAATTGAGTTCTGTGTTGTTGTGTTTCAAACCGCCGGCTTCGTGCCGGCGGTTTGCGTTTTGGCGGGGTAGAGGCGGTTCCAACTGCTGGCGGAAGCCGCCAATTGGCCCATTCCGTGTTTCTGGACAGGGTGCGGTGCGACCGCTAAAAGGCCATGTCCATTTTCCGCCCCGGCGGTTCTCTCGAAAAGGCAGCATTTCATGAGTGGCGTGAACGAGATCCGGTCGACATTTCTCGACTATTTCCGCAAGGAGGGTCACGAAATCGTGGCATCGAGCCCGCTGGTGCCGCGCAACGATCCGACGCTGATGTTCACCAATGCCGGCATGGTGCAGTTCAAGAACGTCTTTACCGGTTTGGAGAAGCGGCCCTATTCGCGCGCCACCACCGCCCAGAAGAGCGTTCGCGCCGGCGGCAAGCACAACGATCTCGACAATGTCGGCTACACCGCGCGCCATCTGACCTTCTTCGAGATGCTCGGCAATTTCTCCTTTGGCGACTACTTCAAGGAGCGCGCCATCGAACTTGCCTGGAACCTGATCACCAGGGAGTTCGGGCTGGACAAGGACAAGCTGCTGGTCACCGTCTATCATACGGACGACGAGGCAGCCGGGTTCTGGAAGAAGATCGCAGGCCTCTCCGACGACCGCATCATCCGCATTCCCACATCGGACAATTTCTGGGCCATGGGCGACACCGGCCCTTGCGGGCCGTGCTCCGAGATATTCATCGACCGGGGCGAACACATCTGGGGCGGCCCTCCAGGCAGCCCCGAGGAAGACGGCGACCGGTTCCTCGAATTCTGGAACCTGGTGTTCATGCAGTATGAGCAGGTGACGAAGGACGAACGCGTCGACCTGCCGCGGCCGTCCATCGACACCGGCATGGGCCTGGAGCGCATGGCGTCGATTCTGCAAGGCGTGGAAAGCGTCTTCGAGACCGACCTGTTCCGCCACCTGATCGACGCCACATCCTCCGCGATCGGGCGTGCTCCGGACGCGGAGACGGTAGGGTCCTTCCGCGTCATCGCGGATCACCTGCGCTCGTCCTCCTTTCTGGTCGCCGACGGCGTGCTGCCGTCGAATGAAGGCCGTGGCTACGTGCTGCGCCGCATCATGCGCCGCGCCATGCGTCATGCGCAGTTGCTGGGTTCCCGCGATCCGCTGATGTGGCGCCTGGTGCCGGCCCTGGTGCGCGAAATGGGCCAGGCCTATCCTGAACTGGTGCGCGGCGAACAGTTGATCACCGAGACGCTGAAGCTCGAGGAAACCCGTTTCCGAAAGACGCTGGTGCGCGGCCTGGGCCTGCTTTCGGAGGCTACCGAAAAAATGCATGCCGGCGACATGCTGGATGGCGAAACGGCCTTCAAGCTCTATGACACTTACGGCTTCCCGCTCGACCTGACGCAGGATGCTCTGCGCCAGCGCAGCATCTCCGTCGATCTTGCCGGCTTCACCAATGCGATGGAGCGGCAGAGGGCCGAGGCGCGCGCCCACTGGGCGGGTTCCGGCGATGCGGCCACCGAGACGGTTTGGTTCGCGGTCCGCGAAAAGACGGGCGCTACCGAGTTCCTCGGCTACGAGACCGAGCAGGCGGAAGGCCTCATCCAGGCGCTTGTAAGAGACGGCAAGACCGTCGACAGCGCCGGCGAGGGCGAAGCGGTTGCGATCGTCGTCAACCAGACGCCGTTCTACGGCGAGTCCGGTGGCCAGATGGGCGACACCGGCGTCATTTCGGGCGAAGGGTTCTCGATCGAGGTGACCGATACGCAGAAGAAGGCCGACGGCCTGTTCGTGCATTTGGGCAAGGTGGCGAGCGGCACGGCCAGGACCGGTGCTGCCGTCGAGCTGAAGGTCGACCATATCAGGCGCACCAGGCTGCGGGCGAACCATTCCGCCACGCATCTGATCCACGAGGCACTGCGCGAGGTGCTGGGCACCCACGTCGCGCAGAAGGGGTCGCTGGTAGGGCCCGAGCGCCTGCGCTTCGACATTTCGCACAACAAGCCGATCTCGCCGGAGGACCTCGAAGAGGTCGAGCGCATGGCCAACGAGATCGTCGTCCAGAACGGCCCGGTGACCACGCGCCTGATGTCGGTCGACGACGCCATTGCCGAGGGCGCCATGGCGCTGTTCGGTGAGAAGTATGGCGACGAAGTGCGGGTTGTTTCGATGGGCACGGGCCTGCATGGCGCCAAGGCCAACCGGCCCTATTCGGTCGAGCTGTGCGGCGGCACGCATGTCAGGGCGACGGGCGATATCGGTCTGGTGCGCGTGGTGTCGGACAGCGCGGTTGCCGCCGGCGTGCGCCGCATCGAGGCGTTGACCGGCGAGGCCGCGCGCAGGCATCTCGACGAACAGGACCGGCGTCTGAAATCGGTCGCGGCGACGCTCAAGATTTCGCCGGCCGACGTGCAGGCGCGCGTCGAGGCGCTGCTCGACGAGCGCAAGAAGCTCGAGAAGGAATTGACCGAGGCGCGCAAGAAGCTGGCGCTGGGCGACCGCTCGCCAGCCGGTGCGCCCGCCGAAAACGAAACCATTGCCGGCGTCGGTTTCCTCGGCAAGGCGGTTTCCGGCGTCTCGCCGAAGGACCTGAAGCCCTTGGCCGATGCCGGCAAGAGGTCGCTCGGTTCCGGCATCGTCGTCTTCGTCGGCGCCGGCGAGGACAACAAGGCAAGTGTCGTCGTGGGCGTGACGGACGACCTGACCAGCCGCTTCAGCGCCGTCGACCTGGTGCGTGTCGCCTCGGCGGCCCTTGGTGGGCAAGGCGGCGGCGGCCGCCCCGACATGGCCCAGGCCGGCGGCCCCGATGCATCCAGGGCCGATGATGCGATCGCGGCGGTGAGGGCGGCACTCGAGGCGGCTTGATCGCTGGAGACCACCAATTCCAGGTCGGCGCTGCCCCTCATCGCCCTGCCCGTCCTCCGCAGCAGCTGCGCTGCAGCTGCGGAGGGTGGACCGGGCACTTCTCCCCGTATAGTGACGGGGAGAAGGGAGATGCCGCGACGCTGGCGATTAGCGAAATCATCGACGAAAGCGTCCTTCTCCCCGTCACTATACGGGGAGAAGATGGCGGCAGCCAGATGAGGGGCAGCGCCAACGCCTCGATTCAAGCCCGAAGCGATTGCCTGCCCATCGAGCCCGTCGCCGTCAGCCGATCTGCTCCGTCCTCTCGAAGCTGGCGCGCGCGGCGATGCGGTGCCACCAGTCCTGGATCTCAGAAAATTCGGCCAGCAATTCCCGCCCGTCCGCGACCTTGAGGAAATAGCCGATGATCGGCGCCGCGTGCAGATCGGCCAGCGTCAGCTGGTCGCCCAGCAACCATGGCCCCGGCGCTTTTAGCGAGGACAGCGCCTGAAGCACCTTGCGCGCCTGTGAAAGTCCGCCGGCGATCAGCGCCTCGTCCGGCGCCGCCTTCTCCAGGCGCTCGACGGCGACATCCCAGACCATCGACCTGTAGGCATAGGCATCGAGCAGGCCGATGATTTGGTTCATCCGCGCACGGCTGCGCGGCTCCTTCGGTTGCAGCGCCGGCCCGTCAAACGCTTCATCGGCATAGCGAGCAATCGCGCTCGTCTCGAACAGCCGAAACCCATCATGCTCGAAAGCGGGGATGCGGCCGAACGGGTGGTGCTCGAAATACCAGGCGGAATGCCCTCGGCGGCAAAGACATCGACCGGCACAAGCTCGTAATCGATGCCCTTCTCCTCTCGAGCGCCAGCCGCACGATGCGGACATAGACACTGTAATCCGCTCCGTAGACGACCGGCTTGCCCATGGTGCTCCCGGACGAGGCGGGTTACGCCATCGCCTTCTGCAAATTCTCGTCGATCTTGTCGAGGAAGCCGGCGGTCGAAAGCCAAGGCTGATCGGGGCCGATCAGCAGCGACAGGTCCTTGGTCATGAAACCGGATTCGACCGTCTGGATGCAGACCCTTTCCAGCGTCTCGGCGAAGCGCTTCAACTCGGCATTGTCGTCGAGCTTGGCGCGGTGGGCGAGGCCACGCGTCCAGGCGAAGATCGAGGCGATCGAATTGGTCGAGGTTTCCTCGCCCTTCTGGTGCTGGCGGTAATGGCGGGTGACGGTGCCGTGCGCGGCTTCGGCTTCCACCGTCTTGCCGTCCGGCGTCATCAGCACCGAGGTCATCAGGCCGAGCGAGCCGAACCCTTGCGCCACCGTGTCGGACTGCACGTCGCCGTCATAGTTCTTGCAGGCCCAGACATAGCCGCCCGACCATTTCAGGCTGGAGGCCACCATGTCGTCGATCAGGCGGTGCTCGTACCACAGCTTCTTCGCCTTGAACTCGGCCTCGAATTCAGCCTCGTAGACTTCCTGGAAAATGTCCTTGAAGCGGCCATCATAGGCTTTCAGGATGGTGTTCTTGGTCGACAGGTAGACCGGATAGTTGCGCAGCAGGCCGTAGTTCAGCGAGGCGCGGGCGAACTCGCGGATCGATTCGTCGAGATTGTACATGGCCATGGCCACACCGGCGCCGGGCGCGTCGAACACGTCGTGCTCGATCACCTTGCCGTCCTCGCCGACGAACTTGATCGTCAGCTTGCCCTTGCCGGGGAAGCGGAAATCGGTGGCGCGGTACTGGTCGCCATAGGCGTGGCGGCCGACGATGATCGGCTTGGTCCAGCCGGGCACAAGGCGCGGCACGTTCTTCATGATGATAGGCTCGCGGAAAATCGTGCCGCCAAGAATGTTGCGGATGGTGCCGTTCGGCGACTTCCACATCTTCTTCAGCTTGAATTCCTCGACGCGCTGCTCGTCGGGCGTGATCGTGGCGCATTTCACGCCGACGCCGTATTTCTTGATGGCGTTCGCCGAATCGATGGTCACCTGGTCGTTGGTGGCGTCACGATGCTCGATGCCGAGGTCGTAATATTCGAGCTTGAGGTCGAGATAAGGGTGGATCAGCTTGTCCTTGATGAACTGCCAGATGATGCGGGTCATCTCGTCGCCGTCGAGTTCGACGACCGGGTTCGCCACCTTGATCTTCGCCATGGAAAGAATGCCTCGTTGCTGGGAATGGGGACGGCCTTGCCCGCGTGGCGTTCGGCCGGGGATGCGCCCGTATATCAAAGCGTTTTTGGCCGCGCAAACGGCGATCGGCCCGAATGCGAGGTGATAGTCGCCATCGTTTGCGAATGCTTCATTTTCGCGGCCGAATATGGCAGGGGACGCTGAAATGCCGCAAACAGCAGTTCATTGACAATCATGCCCGTCACCAAAGATCCAGATAGCACGTCCGCCGCCGGCCCGGCGATCATCCTGGTCGAGCCGCAGCTTGGCGAGAACATCGGCATGGTCGCGCGCGCCATGGCCAATTTTGGCCTGTCGGAGCTGCGCCTGGTCAATCCGCGTGACGGCTGGCCGAGTGAGAAGGCGCGCGCCGCGGCGAGCCGCGCCGACCACGTCATCGATGCCGTCACCGTTTTCGACGATCTGGCCTCCGCGCTTGCCGATCTGAACTTCGTTTTCGCCACCACGGCCAGGCAGCGCGACGGCTTCAAATCCGTGCGCGGCCCGGTGGAAGCGGGCAGGGTGCTCCGGGCCCGTCACGAAATGGGGCAGCGCACCGGCATCCTGTTCGGCCGTGAGCGCTTCGGGCTTTATAATGACGAGGTCGGCCTTGCCGACGAGATCGTCACCTTTCCCGTCGATCCCGATTTCTCCTCGCTCAACATCGCCCAGGCCGCTCTGCTGATGTCCTATGAGTGGATGAAGTCCGGCCTGGAAGACGAGACCAGAACCAACTTTGCCGGTCCGGACATGAAGCCGGCGAGCAAGGAAGAACTGCACGGCCTGTTCGCCTATCTCGAAGGCGCATTGGAAGCGCGCGGTTATTTCCGCCCCGCGCCGAAGAAGCCGAAGATGGTCGACAATCTGCGCGCCGTGCTGACGCGGGCCGGCTTCGCCGAGCCTGAACTGAAGGTGCTGCGCGGCATCATTTCCTCGCTCGACAGGTTCTCGCCGGCGATGCCGCGCGGGGACGGCTCTCCAGGCGATGATCCGAGGCGGCTGCCTGCGGCGGCCGCTCGCGCCCGCAAGGCGGAAGTCGATCGCCCGGCGCCCCCCGCCGATGGCGACGACAACGACACGCCACCGCTGGGCGGCAGGGGAACCGACAATGACTGAGCGGCCGATCCTGATGTTCGATTCTGGGGTCGGCGGGCTGACCGTGTTGCGCGAGGCGCGCGTGCTGATGCCGGACCGGCGCTTCATCTATGTCGCGGACGATGCGGCTTTCCCTTTTGGCGCCTGGGAAGAGCCGGCGTTGCGGACCCATATACTCAAGCTGTTCGCCAGGTTGCTCGAGAGGTTTACGCCGGCCATTTCGGTCATTGCCTGCAACACCGCCTCGACGCTGGTGATCGATGCGCTGCGGGACACTTTTCCCGGCCACCCCTTTGTCGGCACCGTGCCGGCGGTCAAGCCGGCGGCGGAGCGCACGCGCTCCGGACTGGTCTCGGTGCTGGCGACGCCGGGCACGGTGAAACGGCAATACACGCGCGACCTGATCAGCAAGTGGGCGCAGAAATGCCATGTCCGCCTGGTCGGCAGCAACAATCTGGCGGGGCTTGCCGAAGCCTACATGCGCCAGGGCTTCGTCGACGAGGAGGCCGTGCGGGCCGAAATCGCGCCGTGCTTCATCGAGCGTGACGGCATGCGGACCGATATCGTCGTGCTCGCCTGCACGCACTATCCCTTTCTGGTCAATCGCATGCGCAAGACCGCGCCCTGGCCGGTCGACTGGATCGATCCGGCGGAGGCGATTGCCCGGCGAGCCCTGTCGCTGCTGCCGCCCATTGACGGCGCGCTGCCGCAAAACGCGCCCGATATCGCCGTCTTCACGTCCGGCAAGGCGGATTTCGCCGTGAGCCGGCTGATGCAGGGTTTTGGGCTGACGATCGGCTGATATCAGGAACATAGGGAGAAGGACTGCGTTGGTCTCCTGTCGCGAAGGGAGAACCAGCCATGCCAGCCACTTCGAAAGCCCAGCAGAAAGCCGCCGGCGCAGCGCTCTCCGCCAAGCGCGGCGAGACGAAAAAGCGCGAACTCAAAGGCGCGTCCAGGGGAATGTACGAATCGATGAGCGAAAAGCAGCTCGAGGAATTCGCCGAGACCAAGCGAAAGGGGCTGCCGGAGAAGAAGTCGAAAGACTGATTTCGCTGGTCGAAAGATTCTTGCCGCCGTGCCCGAAAAACTTGCTCCAAACGGATGAAAGCCCGCGGCGGAACCGCGGGCTTTCGCATTCAAGCACTTGTTTTCGCCTATATCACCAGCGGTGGCAGCGCCGTATCCTCTCCACGATCACCCTGCGGTGACCATGCCGCCACACGACTCTCTTCTTCACGATGATGCGGCAGACCTGTTTGTGTCCGTGCCAATGGCGCGCCATTGCCGGTTCCGGCGCCACCGCCATCGAACCCGCAAGCACCGCGGCGCCTGCCAGGGTAAGGAAGAATTTCTTCATAAGAATTGCGCTCCTCTAGCTCCAGTTCCTTCCTGGTGCCGCTGGCGCAACGACCTCCCGCCACATCCGGCACTGTATCGGACAAGGCAAACGCTATATCGTCGCCATATCCAAATCCAGCCGCAAGCTTGACACCGGTTAAAACTCGGTTTAACCAGCCGCCAACGCCGGGCAGCGATGTCCGGTGTTTGTTTTGTATACGCAGGATCGGTCACCCAGTCGTTTCTGATCCTGTTTGAACTGACGTGTCCCGTGGGTTTTCCGCCGCGTTGCGTGGGAAAACCCTGTCAGGTCTCGAAAACGGAGGCCAGAGGAGGGCGCGTTTCCTTCACCCGGACCATGAGGTTCCGGGTTATGTTGTTTTGAAAGGGAATGCGATGAGCAAGCGCGAATCCGCGAAGTACAAGATCGACCGCCGTCTTGGCGAAAATATCTGGGGCCGCCCGAAGTCCCCGGTCAACAAGCGCGAATACGGCCCCGGCCAGCACGGCCAGCGCCGCAAGGGCAAGCTTTCCGATTTCGGCCTGCAGCTGCGCGCCAAGCAGAAGCTGAAGGGTCACTATGGCGACGTTTCGGAAAAGCAGTTCCGCAAGGTCTATGAAGAGGCCGATCGCCGCAAGGGCGACACCTCCGAGAACCTGATCGGCCTGCTCGAATCGCGTCTGGACGCGGTCGTCTACCGCTCCAAGTTCGTGCCGACCATTTTCGCCGCCCGTCAGTTCGTCAATCACGGCCACGTCAATGTGAACGGCAAGCGCGTCAACATCGGCTCGTACCGCTGCAAGCCGGGCGACGTCGTCGAAGTGCGCGAAAAGTCGAAGCAGCTGGTGATCGTTCTGGAATCGGTCGGCCTCGCCGAACGCGACGTTCCGGATTACATCGAAGCCGATCACAACAAGATGGTCGCGACCTTCTCGCGCATCCCCGGCCTGGCGGACGTCCCGTTCGCCGTCCAGATGGAGCCGAACCTGGTCGTCGAATTCTATTCGCGCTGATCGAACGCATTTTGCGATACCATCCAAAGGCCGCCCCCGAGGCGGCCTTTTCTTTGTCGGCCATGTCCGCTAATCCCGGGCGCAACGAAATGCAGAACGTCCGTTGCTCCAGGATTGGAACTGACGCCATGAACATGCTGCCGAACGCTCAATCGCTTGAACCGGTCGCCGACGGCGAAGGCGGTTTTCATCCGCTGTTCGCCGACGTGCCGTCCTCGGTCGAGTTCAACAAATTGCGCAAGCGGCTGCTGCGGCTGACCCGCCAGGCGATCGAGGACTTCTCGATGGCCAAACCGGGTGAGCGCTGGCTGGTGGCGCTTTCGGGCGGCAAGGATTCCTACGGCCTGCTTGCCATGCTGCTGGATTTGAAATGGCGCGGCCTGCTGCCGGTCGAGCTGCTGGCCTGCAACCTCGACCAGGGCCAGCCGAATTTTCCAAAACACATCCTGCCCGACTATCTCGACACTTACGCCATTCCTCACCGTATCGAATACCAGGACACTTATTCCGTCGTCACCGACAAGCTGCCGCAGGGCAGCACCTATTGCTCGCTGTGCTCGCGGCTCAGGCGTGGCCATCTCTACCGCATCGCGCGTGAGGAGGGCTGCTCGGCGCTGGTGCTCGGCCACCACCGCGAGGACATTCTCGAAACCTTCTTCATGAACCTGTTCCATGGCGGCCGCCTCGCCGCCATGCCGCCAAAACTGCTCAACGACGAAGGCGACGTCATGGTGCTGCGCCCGCTGAGCTATTGCGCCGAGATCGACCTGGAGAAATTCGCCGCCGCGATGCAATTTCCGATCATTCCCTGCGATCTCTGCGGCAGCCAGGAAGGCCTCCAGCGCAACGCCATGAAGGCAATGCTCGACGACATCGAAAAGCGCATGCCCGGCCGCAAGGATACGATGCTTCGTGCCCTGTCCAACAGCAGGCCGTCGCATCTGCTCGACAGGAAACTGTTCGATTTCGCCGGCCTCGACGAAGCGCTCTCCAGTAGGCAAGACATTTCCGATGACGTTTGACGACACCGCGATCGACTGGCTGGCCGGCATCTTGGCCGAAGCCGCCGAAGCCGAAATCATGCCGCGCTTCCGTCGGCTGGGCGACGGCGACATCCGCCAGAAGACCTCTGCCGCCGACCTGGTGACGGAGGCCGACGTCAACGCCGAGCGGCTGATCACCGCCAGGTTGCGTGAACGCTACCCCGCCGCAATGGTCGTCGGCGAGGAAGCCTGTTCCGACGATCCGGCGTTGTTGAATGGCGTGGGCGATGCCGACCTGGCCTTCGTCATCGATCCGGTGGACGGCACCTTCAACTTCGCGTCCGGCGTGCCGCTGTTCGGCGTCATGCTGGCGGTGGTGGCCAAGGGGGAGACCGTCGTCGGCACCATCCACGATCCCGTCGGCAAGGATTGGCTGATCGGTGCCAAAGGCGCCGGCAGCCATATCAGGCATGCGCATGGCGACCTGGAAAAGGTCCGTGTCGCGGCACCGGCGCCGATTTCGCAAATGACCGGTTCCGTCTCCTGGCAATACATGTTGGAGCCCGAGCGGTCACGGCTGGCGCGCAACCAGACCAAGGTCCTGTCGCAATTCGCCTATCGCTGCGCGGCGCATGAATACCGCCTGCTGGCCAGCGGCCATGCCCATTTCGTCGTCTACAACAAGCTGATGCCGTGGGATCACCTGGCCGGCGTGCTGATCCATGCCGAGGCCGGCGGCCATGCCGCGCGCTTCGACGGCAGCGCCTATCTGCCGTCGCATCTTGGCGGCGGCCTGCTTGTCGCGCCCGACAAGGAAAGCTGGCAGGAGTTGCGCCGCGAACTCTGGGCGGAATAGAAAACTACAGAGCCTTGACGGGCGGATTCTGCGGCTGGAACAGCTTGCCGCGCTCGGCGAGCAGGATCATCAGCAGCGCCGCCACCGAGACGCTGCAGAAGCCGGCGGCGAGCGGCGTCACCGTGCCGTTGAAGGCCTGGCCGATCAGCGTACCCAGAATGCCGCCGAGGAAAGTCTGCATGAAGCCAAGGATGGATGACGCCGTTCCGGCCAGCTGGCCGAGCGGCTCCATGGCGAGCGCATTGAAATTGGCGCCGAGCGCGCCGAACGGAAGCATGGCGCAGGCAAAGAAGGTGATGAACAGCCAGAGCGGCATCTTCATTTCCAGCGACACGACCAGCCAGGCGAGGCTGATGGTCAAAAACAGCAGCAGCGCGCTTTGCGACAGGCGGCGCATGCCGATGCGGCCGACAAGGCGCGAGTTCAGATAATTGGAGAAAGCGAGCACGCCGGCGACGCCGGCGAAGATGACCGGGAACATCTCGCCGACATCGAAGATGTTGACGTAGATCTGCTGCGCCGAGGCGATGAAGCCGAACATGGCGCCGAAGATGAAGGTGCTGGCGAAGGCATAGCAGAGCGCGATGCGGTTGGTGAGCACGATGCGGAATCCACCGACGATGGATGAAACCGTCAGTGGTCGGCGGTACTCTGGATGCAGCGTCTCGGGCAGGCGCAGCAGCGACCACGCCGAAACTATGAGCGCGCCGACGGCCATGGTGACGAAGATCAGATGCCAGGTCGCGAACAGCATGATGAATTGGCCGATCCCCGGCGCCACGACCGGGATGGCCATGAACACCATGAAGATCAGCGACATCACCTCGGCCATGCGCCGGCCGTCGAACGTATCGCGCACGATCGAGACGGCGATGACGCGCGTGGCGGCGGCGCCGATGCCTTGCACGGCCCGGCATAGCAGAAGTGTCTCAAAGCTCGGCGCGATGGCGGCCGCGGCAGCCGCCGCCACGTAAATGATCAGGCCTGCGACCAGCGGCGCGCGGCGTCCGAACCGATCCGAGATCGGCCCGAAGAACAGCTGGCCGCCGCCAAACCCCAGAATGTAGGCGGTGATCACATATTGCCGGTGGTTTTCATTCGCGACGCCGAGTGAGGCGCCGATCTGCTGCAGTGCCGGCAGCATGATATCGATGGCCAGCGAGTTCAGCGCCATCAGCGCCGCGCACAACGCAATGAATTCCCAGCGCGGAATAGGCAGTTTGCTTGCCGATTGCGGCGCCGATGTTTGCTGGTCCACGGCAAATCCGATCTCTCAAACGAAAACGCGCCGGCGGGCCGGCGCATTGGCTCGTCCTGGTCCCCGACATCAGGGACATAAAATTGCCGAGGTGCCCCGGATCCCCCGGGCATGCCGATATCGACATGCCCAGACCGAAATTAAGCGGCGCCTTTGACGCTCACGCCCTTTTCGACGAGGAAAGTCTGCAACTCGCCCGCCTGGAACATTTCGCGCACGATGTCGCAGCCGCCGACGAACTCGCCCTTGACGTAGAGCTGCGGGATCGTCGGCCAGTTGGAATAATCCTTGATGCCCTGGCGCAGTTCGGCCGAATCCAGCACGTTCACGCCTTTGTAGTCGGCGCCGATATAATCCAGGATCTGGACGACCTGGCCGGAAAATCCGCATTGCGGGAAACCGGGCGTGCCCTTCATGAAAAGGACGACGTCGTTGCCCTTCACTTCATTGTCGATGTAGTCGTTGATGCCGCTCATAGAATATCCTTTCACGCCTGTGGGAGTCAGGCTCGAAGCATGCCTTTCAAATAAACCCATAGGTTGCCCGAAACAAGACTTTAGCCGTGCCAGGACCGAAATGGCGCAAAGGATGGGTCGTTTTGGGCCAAGCGACTTTTGACGCCGTAACTCGCGAGCGGTCCTTTTGGTGGGCCGGAAATGCCTCAGTCGGGAACGCTCGTCTGCAGCGCCAGCGCGTGCAGCACGCCGCCCATGTTACCCTTCAGCGCGTCATAAACCATCTGGTGCTGCTGGACGCGGCTCTTGCCGCGAAAGCTCTCGGCCACCACCTCGGCCGCATAGTGGTCGCCGTCGCCGGCGAGGTCGCGGATCGTCACCTTTGCGTCCGGAATGCCGGCCTTGATCAGTTTTTCGATGTCGTGGGCGTCCATTGCCATGGCAGAATTCCTGTTTCGGGCGGGCGGCCACGCGGCTGCCCGTGCGATGAGAGTCGGGGCAAGCCTAAAGCCTTTCTGGGCTGGATTGAAGCGGTTCCGTCCAGCCTCGGGTGATTGAGCTTTACGAGATCGTCTCGCCCGGATGAACCGCGCCGTCCGTCGGATCATCCTCCCGCGTCGAAAAGGCGCGGCCGAGACTGAAGACCAGCACATAGAGCGGAATGTTCACCGCCAGGCTGGCAATCGGGAGGTAGCCGGTCATCCGCCAGGCGGGCGAGAAGAAGGGCTGGCCATAACCGTCGCAGGCAAGCGAAGAGCCGTATTCCCAAAGCGCCCCTATGGCCGCCGCGGCGATGAAAAGCTTGATGCAGGTGACGATATGTCGTGCCCGCGCCGGCTCCGGCGAAATTCGGCCCCATAGCACCAGGCAGGCGATCGGAACGGCATAGATGAGGTTCTGGGCGAGGAGCATCGGAATAGTGCCATTGGCCGCGTCAAGAAATTCCGCACGCGTTTCCAGCCGCGGGCAAACCTCGCTCGAGGTCGTCGACAGCAGGAAAAGAACGAACGGCCCGAGGAACCAGAAGAAGAACAGCGACGGCCAGAAGACGACTGCGAGCAGCGCCCGGGCGGCCAGTTTCCTGTGATTGAGCATGATCGCTGGACAAAACGATTTTCCGTTTGTCCGAGAAAACCGGTTCCCACTTTTCGGGATCATATCCTGGTCAAATGGCCTGGTCCATGAAGCGGGGGAACCAGCCTTCGTGCGCGGCGGTCAAGTCGCTGACCGGGATTGCCCGTGCTTCGCCAAGCTTCAACGTGTTGCCGCCGGTGGAGCCGATCCATGGCGCGAAAATGCCGGCTTCATTTTGCTGCTTGCGGATGGCGTCCCATTCATCGCCATGCGGGTCGATCGACAGCGTCAGCAGATAGCGGCCCTGGTCCTCGCCGAACCAGACCGGAATCGGATCGGTGCCGACAAGGCCGGGAACGGTCGCACCGATGCCCGACGCCATCGCCATTTCGGCCAGCGCCACCGCGATGCCGCCGTCGGAAACATCATGCGCCGCCGTGACAATGCCGGAGGCAATCAGGGCGCGCACATGGTCGCCGACGCGCTTTTCATGCTCGAGGTCGACCGGCGGCGGTGGGCCGTCGGTGCGTCCGTGAATATCGCGCATATATACCGACTGGCCGAGATGCGTCCCCCACGAAGCGGGCGCGCCGACCAGCAGGATCATCTGGCCTTCCGCCGCGAAGCCGGCGCGTACCATCTTCGACCAGTCTGATATCAGGCCGACGCCGCCGATGGTCGGTGTCGGCAGGATGCCCTGGCCATTGGTTTCGTTGTAGAGCGAGACGTTACCGGAGACGATCGGGAAACCGAGTGCGCGGCAGGCGTCGCCAATGCCTTTCACCGCGCCGACCAGCTGGCCCATGATCTCGGGCCGTTCCGGATTGCCGAAATTGAGATTGTCGGTGGCGGCGAGCGGCAGCGCGCCGGTGGCGGTCAGGTTGCGCCAGCATTCGGCCACCGCTTGCTTGCCGCCCTCGTAGGGATCGGCCTCGCAGTAGCGCGGCGTCACGTCGGAGGAGAAGGCGAGCGCCTTGGTGGGATGGCCGTCGACACGCACCACGCCGGCATCGCCGCCTGGAAGTTGCAGCGAATTGCCCTGGATGAGCGTGTCATATTGCTCCCACACCCAGCGGCGCGAGGAGAGATCGGGCCCGCCGAGCAGCTTCAACAGCGCCTCGGCGATGTCGGCCTGCGGAACGTCGTTGGCGGCAAGCGGCGCCGGTTTCTTCGGCTCGACCCAGGGGCGATCGTATTCCGGAGCCTTGTCGCCGAGATCCTTGATCGGCAGATCGGCGACCTCGTCGCCCTGGTGCAGCACGCGGAAGCGCAGATCGTCGGTGGTCTTGCCGACGATGGCGAAGTCGAGGCCCCATTTGTGGAAGATCGCCTCGGCTTCCTTTTCTTTTTCGGGGCGCAGCACCATCAGCATGCGCTCCTGGCTTTCCGACAGCATCATCTCGTAGGCGCTCATGCGCTCTTCGCGCACCGGCACCTTGTCGAGATCGAGCTCGATGCCAAGGTCGCCCTTGGCTCCCATTTCGACAGCCGAGCAGGTGAGGCCGGCCGCCCCCATGTCCTGGATGGCGATGACCGCGCCCGAGGCCATCAGTTCGAGGCAGGCCTCCAGCAGGCATTTTTCGGTGAAGGGGTCGCCGACCTGCACGGTCGGGCGCTTCTCGTCGATCTTGTCGTCGAATTCGGCCGACGCCATGGTGGCACCGCCGACACCGTCGCGGCCGGTCTTGGCGCCGAGATAGACGACAGGCAGGCCGACGCCCTTGGCTTCCGACAGGAAGATCGCGTCGGTCCTGGCAAGACCCGCCGCAAAGGCATTGACCAGAATGTTGCCGTTGTAGCGGGCGTCGAAATTGACCTCGCCGCCGACCGTCGGCACGCCGAAGGAATTGCCGTATCCGCCGACGCCGGAAACCACGCCGGCGACCAGATGCCTGGTCTTGGGATGGTCCGGAGCACCGAAGCGCAGCGCGTTCATCGCCGCGATCGGCCGCGCGCCCATGGTGAAGACGTCACGCAAAATGCCCCCGACGCCGGTCGCGGCACCCTGGTAGGGCTCGATGAAGGAGGGGTGGTTATGGCTCTCCATCTTGAAGACGACGCAGTCGCCGTCACCGATGTCGACCACGCCGGCATTCTCGCCCGGACCCTGGATGACCTGGGGTCCGGTGGTTGGCAATGTGCGCAGCCATTTCTTCGAGGATTTGTAGGAGCAGTGCTCGTTCCACATCGCCGAGAAGATGCCGAGCTCGGTAAAGCTCGGTTCGCGACCGACGAGATCGAGAATGCGCTGATACTCGTCGGGCTTCAGCCCGTGTGAGGCGATGAGCTCGGGGGTGATCGGCACGGAATTGGAAATTGTCATGGGTGGCGATTTTTATCCGGGTGCATTGGGATTTTGAGTCTCGTCTTATCGCAAGCCGACAGGCCAATACACCCATGGACTACCGAAAAACGCACGAAACCGGACAAAGCCACAAGGCAATCCGAAGCGGCTGGCTTTCCTGCGCGAGCGAGGCGCCTGGCGCTCAGGAGAAGCTGTCGTAGCCGGCGCGGCCCTCATCGAGAAGCCGCCGGATCACGGCGACGCCCTCGGCAACGTCTTTACGCTGACTTGGCTGCGAAACGCCGAAGCGAACACCGTGGAAGACCTGCTCGGAGCGGCCCGCCTTGAACTCGTCCTCGTCATCGATCAGCACGCCGTGCCCGAGGCAGGCATTCTTGAAGGTGCCGGAAAGCCAGGGATCAGGCAGGGTCAGCCAGACAAAGGGCACGTTATCGTGCGACCGGAACTCAAAACCGGCCAAGGTATCGCGCACGATCGCGGTACGGGCATTGATTTCGGCGATGCTGCGCTTGCGGATGTCGCTGGCCTGGCCGGAAAGCACCAGCCGCGCATTCACTTCCGCCAGCAGGAAGGGCATGCCGCCGGTCATCATCTTGTGGGCGACCCGGATGCGATGACGATAGGCAGGCGGGCAGGAGAGCCAGCCGCCGCGCACGCCCGCTGCGACCGACTTCGACAGGCCGCCGGCGACGATCGTTCTCTCCGGGGCATATTCGGCAAGCAGTGGCGTCGGGTCATCGGTCAGATCGCCATAGAGATCGTCCTCGATGACAATGACGTTGTATTCGCGCGCGACGCGCGCAACTGCCTCACGGCGCGCCGCCGACAAGGTCACCAGGGTTGGGTTCTGCGCCGTCGGTATCAGAAACATCATCCTGGGATGCTTTTGCGCACAGACGCGCTCGAAATCGGCGGGATCGATGCCTTGGTCGTCCGACGCAACCAAAGCCGTCCGCCGGCCGATCAGTCCGGCGCTGCGGGAAATCTGCGAATAGGTGAGGTGCTCGAAGGCGACATAATCGCCGGGCGTGGTCAGTGCCGCGATCACCGCCATGACCGCGGCATGGGTACCGAGCGTCGGAACGATCATGTCAGCGGTTGGGCGGAAGGAATTTCGCGACAGCCAGCGGGCGCCGGCCTCATACCAGCGGTCCGGAAAATCCCGCGTGTAGCTTGAAATCTCGTGCGGGTGATCCCGCGCCGTGCGCGACAGGACCTCGGCGATATCAGCGCCCTGGCCGATATCAGGCGCTGCCGTGCTGTCGAAACGCAGCTTGCCGCGCGGCGCATCGATATAACGTGTGCCTTCGCCGGCAGTCTCCGGAACCAGGAAATCCGGTTTCACGCCGTCGGCACGCTGGCCGAGCACATAGGTGCCACGCCCGACTTCGCCGCTCACCAGCCCGCGTTCGCGCAGCAATTGGTAGGCCCGGCCAATCGTACCGACCGTGGCGCCGATATCGTAGGCGAGGTCGCGCTGCGGTGGCAGCTTTGCTCCGGCCTCGATCGTCCCCCGATCGATGTCCGTCTCGATTGCATCCGCCAGGCGTTGGTACAGCGGCCCGGAGCCCGTGAGATTTGGAACCCAATTTGTCATGGTGACAATTTTCTATATTGCGTGGATTTAGGAGTCAATACATATCAGTATCGCATCAAAAAGGGCGCAATTGAAAGTTCTGGCGGAAAGAAAATGAATACAATTGTGACAATCCACCGTTCAACAGCCGAATTGTCGGGCCAAGCGGTACGCCCGTCGGGCCGGCGAGGCTTTGTCAGCCGCGTGGTGCGCGTGTTCACGTCGCTGGCGAGATGGATCGACGCGATGCTTGATCGTCGGCGCAACCGGCTGGCGCTGCTCGAAATGACCGACGATCAGCTCAAGGATATCGGCGTCTCGCGCTGCGATGCCCATCGGGAGGGCATCAGGCCCTTCTGGGATTAGCCTTGGTCCTGAGCTGCGCGACACCGTGATCGACGGGAACGGCGACGACGCATATCACCAGGAACAGCCCGGTGATAGCGAGCGCCGCCAATGCGACGCTGGCCGCTCCGTTCCTGGCGACATCGAGGAACGGGTAGGGCACCTCGCCGGCAAATGGCGCTCGCGCCAGCGCATAGGCCAGATAGGCAATGGGGTAGAGCATCCACCAGGATATGTCGGCCCAGCGGGTCCTGCCGTCTGCGCCCGCTGTCAGCCACCACAGTACGAACAGCACCGGTGTCACATAGTGCAGAAGGACATCGCAGAGCAGGAACAAGCCGTGCGGATGCCAGAGCCGGGCCAGCACCGTGGCGTAGACGATGAACACCAGAGTGATTGAAACCGCGACTCCGGCCCGGATCCGGGGGCCGGCGAAGGCAGGCAGCCATGCGTGCGCGGCTGGCGACAGCAACGACATATGCACCAGCACCGCGCCGATATTGGTCAGGATGGTAAAGAAGCTGAAATAAAAGACTATCGAACCAGGCAGGCCGCGGCCCGCTTCCATCGACGCCGGAATGGTGATGAAGAACTGCAGGACAAGCCCGGCCAGGCCTGTGGCCAGGCCCGCGACCTGCAGAAAGCGGCCCACCGCTATGCGGCTGCGGCGCAGGCGGGATTGCCCGTTTGCCAGCGCGCAATGTCCGAGCCGATGCGCGCGCCCAGCGGGTCGTTCATCAGCGGTCCGAACACGTCGACGCGGTTCGAATTGCCTTGCGCCTGCACGACGAGCAAAGGTTTGCCGCCATAGTGCTTGGCCGGCACCAGCAGGAAACGCGGCGTGCCGCTGAAAGAGTTCAGTTCGTTGGCCATTTGATATTGCTTGAAGGCCGGGTCCTTGCTGGCGATCCAGCATTTATGGGCTGATATCGCCACCTGTTCCATGGCGAGCAGCGAGGCACTTTTGCCCGAAGGGACGGGTGCGCTCTTTGGGGTCGATTGGCAGGATGCAAGGGTGAAGCCCGCCGCGACAACGAGGGCGATCGTCTTCATCTTGATCAAGCGGCACCCATCTCGAGTTCGGACAGAAAGATCTTCAAGCCGTCGGTCATCTCCCCCCACACTCGCGACAATGCCGGGTGCTGCGACGCGATCTGTTCATAGGCGTCGAATTTGGGATAGGCGTCGAGCAGGTCGTGGCGGCCGGTCATGGCGCGGAAATTGTTCAAGATGAATCGCGTCGGGGTTAGCCATGCGTCGGCGAAGCTGATGTCGTTGCCGAGTGCGAACGGGCCCTGCGCCATGCGCGTCTCGATTGCCGCCAGTCCGTGATGCAGGCGGGCGAATTGGGCGTCGATCTGTGCGCTGTCGCGCTTCGGCACGAAATGCAGCTCGAAAAGCTTCATCGTCGGTGTCAGCACATCGAGATCGGTGATGCGGGCGAACATGCGCACCAGCGCACGGTCCTTGGAATCGGGCGGCAGCAGCGCGGGTTCGGGAAAGCGCTCTTCCAGATATTCGGCGATGACCACCGATTCGACGATCGTCTCGCCCGAGCCGGTGATCAGTACCGGAATCCGGTTGAGTGGTGAAATGGCGCGAAACGCTTCGGGGATCGGAAAGCCGGGCGGCGGCGCGATGATCTTGAGCGGCACGTCCTTGATGTAGGCCAGCGCCCGCACGATGGATGAATAGGGCGACAACGGCCGCGAATAGAGTTTCATGACCGTCTCTCTCCCCCATAAAACGGACTTGCCCAATGAAGCGGGCTGGAATGATGTCAGGCGGCAATGCCGAGCGCACTCTCGAACAGCCCACGACCGTCGCTGCCGCCATGGGCCGCTTCGATCAGGTTTTCCGGGTGCGGCATAAGGCCGAGCACATTGCCGCGTTCGTTGATGATACCGGCAATGTCGTTGATCGAGCCGTTGGGGTTGGTGCCTTCCGCATAGCGGAACACCACCTGTCCCTCGCCTTCGAGGCGGGCAAGCGCGTCGGCATCGGCGAAGTAGTTGCCGTCATGATGGGCGACCGGCGAGCGGATGATCTGGCCCGGCTGATAGCGGCGGGTGAACATGGTGTTGGCGTTGGCGATCTCAAGCTTCACCTGCCGGCAGACGAACTTCAGCGAAGTGTTGCGCATCAAGGCGCCTGGCAGCAGGCCGGCCTCAACCAGGATCTGAAAGCCGTTGCAGACGCCGATGACCGTCACCCCCGCAGCTGCCTTTTCGGCGACCGCCCGCATGATGGGCATGCGTGCCGCGATCGCGCCGCAACGCAGATAGTCGCCGAAGGAAAAGCCCCCCGGAATGGCGATCAGGTCGACGTCCGGGATCTCGGTGTCGGTCTGCCACACCGTGACCGGCGGCTTTCCGGAAATCTTGGTCAGCGCCGCGATCATGTCGCGGTCGCGGTTGAGACCAGGCAGGAGGACGACGGCTGATTTCATTGTGGTTCGTAAGGCCTCTGGGCTTTGGCGCGTTCGCGCAGGTCGGTACGGCGTTCTATGCGTTCGATCCGATCGTCGTGACGAGTGAGAATGCCATATATGTTATGGATATCGTTTTGGGTCGCGACCATGTGGCCGCGTATCACATTCAACTCCCGCTTAACCTTGGCGTCATCTTGACGGAGTTCAGCGACTTCGTGATGCACGCGCTTCAGAAGTTCGAACATCAATTCATTCGTGACTTCCGACATCATGCCTCCGGTACAACCTCAGGTAAGTGTCACACTATAGTTCTCAATCACGGTATTCGCCAGCAGCTTGTCGCACATCGCCTTCAGATCGGCCTCGGCCTTGGTCTTGTCGCTTTCCGCCAGTTCGACGTCGAACACCTTACCCTGGCGCACCGCACCGACGCCGCCGAACCCCAGCCCGGACAGCGCGTGCTCGATCGCCTTGCCTTGCGGGTCGAGGACACCGTTCTTGAGGGTCACGGTAATGCGGGCCTTGATCACGCTGGACATGCTCCTGTTCGAATCCCTGGTCAGTGCGGCTTGCCTTTGATGCCTTCGGTCGAGGCGACAAGCACCGGGCCCATGGGGCGCGGCGGCTCGTTCTCGTTCATGATTCCGAGGCGGCGGGCAACTTCCTGGTAGGCTTCGACGAGGCCGCCCATGTCGCGGCGGAAACGGTCCTTGTCGAGCTTGTCCTGCGTCGCCACGTCCCACAGGCGGCAGGAGTCCGGCGAAATCTCGTCGGCGACGACGATGCGCATCATGTCGCCCTCGAACAGGCGGCCGCATTCGATCTTGAAATCGACAAGCTGGATGCCGACGCCCATGAACAGGCCGGAGAGGAAGTCGTTGACGCGGATGGCAAGCGCCATGACGTCGTCGATTTCCTGCGGGCTTGCCCAGCCGAAGGCGGTAATGTGTTCTTCCGACACCATCGGATCGTCGAGCGCGTCGGCCTTGTAATAGAATTCGATGATCGAGCGCGGCAGAACGGTGCCTTCCTCGATGCCGAGGCGCGTCGACAGCGAACCGGCCGCGACATTGCGCACGACCACTTCGAGCGGGATAATCTCGACTTCCTTGATCAACTGCTCGCGCATGTTGAGCCGGCGGATGAAGTGGGTCGGGATGCCCATGCGGTTAAGATGATTGAAGATGTGCTCGGAAATGCGGTTGTTGAGCACGCCCTTGCCGTCGACAACCTCGTGTTTCTTCTTGTTGAATGCGGTCGCGTCATCCTTGAAGAACTGGATGAGCGTGCCCGGCTCGGGGCCCTCATAGAGGATCTTGGCCTTGCCTTCATAAATGCGGCGGCGATTTTTCATCTGATTTTTCTCTGGATTTCCGGGCAGGCGGCAAGCAACCATTTCCTGTCCGTGGGCCTGAAATAGTGCGGCTACGGTAGGGTTCAATGCCGGGTCTATCCCAATCGCACCGTTTGCTCAATCGGCAAATCCTTTCAATCAACCGCTTTCGGGACTGAAATGCCGCAGCGCAGCATGCAATGAAGCATATTGACCGGCTCGCGACCTTTTGGTTTGTGCTTCGGCGACACACATATTCGCCTTCAACGAATCGGATTTGACCCGGAGGGACGCCATGAGCAGCATGAAGGATCGCGAAGAGGGGTTTGAGCGCAAGTTCGCCTTCGATGAGGAACTTCGGTTCAAGGCTGCGGCGCGCCGCAACAAGGCGCTCGGCCTGTGGGCCGCCGAAAAGCTCGGAAAATCCGGCGCCGATGCCGACGCCTATGCCAAGGAAGTGGTTGTTTCCGATATCGAGGAAGCCGGCGACCACGACGTGTTCCGCAAGATCCGCAAGGATTTCGATGCCGCCGGTGTCGATCAGTCCGATCATCAGATCCGCCGCACCATGGACGAACTGATGGCGCAGGCGATCGAGCAGATCAAGAACACCTGATCCGGCCGCTGGACCAATCGACCGCCCGGTTCGCCCGGGCGGTTTTTCTTTGCTTTGCCGCGATTTCAAGCTGAAACTGCGGTGATTAACAAGGAAAGCTCCGATGTCCCTGAAGTCCCGCCTTGCCGCCGATGAAACGCTGATCACCGCCTGGTCGGGCGTACCGGACGCCTTGACCGTCGAGATCCTCGCCAGGCAGGGCTTCGATGCCGTCACCCTCGACATGCAGCATGGCGGGCATCACGAGGACAGCGTTCTGCGGGGCCTCGCGCCGGTGCTGGCAACCGGCAAGCCGGCGCTGGTGCGTATTCCCGTCGGCCGTTTCGATATGGCGAGCCGGGCGCTCGATTTCGGCGCCGAGGCGGTCATCGCGCCGATGGTGAACTCGGTCGCCGATGCAAAACTCTTCGCCGCGGCGATGAAATATCCGCCGCTCGGCGAGCGCTCCTGGGGTCCGACCTATGCCTTCCCGCGCCATGGCAAGGGCGACCAGGCCGAATGGCTGCGCGACGCCAACCAGCGCACCATGGCCTTCGCCATGGTCGAGACGCGCGCCGCACTCGACGCGCTCGACGGCATTCTCGACACGCCGGGCATTGACGGCATTTTCCTCGGACCGTCGGATTTCTCGATCGCCTGGTCGAACGGCGCAACCGTCAATTCGACGCTCGAAAGCATGATGGAAACCGTGGCCTCGATCGCCGAGCGTACCCGCAAGGCCGGCAAGCACGCGGCGATCTACGTCATCGAACCGGCCATCGCCGGCCGCGTCGTGGCGATGGGCTATCGCCTGCTGGCCACCGGATCCGAGCATTCGCTGATTTCACTGGGGGCAAAGACCCTGCTGAAGGGCATTCGGGACTCGATCGAAGCCTGAATCCGAACCGGACGAACGGCCGCCGCGAGTATCATGTGGTCAGGCCTTCGCCGCGAGCGCCGCTGCGACGGACCGGTCGCGTCTCAATTTGTCGAACGGGGCAGCGATCGTCCGGACCCACCAGTTGTTGAAGGCCATCAGCGGCAAAGCCGCCAGGATCGAGCCCAGTATGGCGGCTGCGGCGCCGAGTGCGGCGGAGCCGCTGGCCAACAGGACCCATGATCCCAGTGAGCAGATGACCGGCACATGCACGAGGTACAGCGGGAAAGACAGATCGCCCAGGAAACGTGCTGCCTTACCAGAGAGCCATGGCGGCGGAGCATCCATACTCAGCATGGCGTAGACCAACATGATGCTTGCCGGGATGGCCACGCAGGCTTGCCGCAAGCCTATATCGGAAACTGCAATCTCAAGCACGGCGAAGGGGCTGTATATGCCTACAGAACTCCCGGCATAGCCCAGAAGCGCCAGGGAAAACGTCACCATGGCACCTGTCAGCCACCGATTCGGACGAAAACCCATGGCAAGAAAAGAATAGAGCAGGAGGCTGGCCGGAAAGGCGCAAAAAAAGAAGCTGACTTGCAACGTCAGGAATATGCCTATCGCGATGCCGAACCAGGACAGCAGCGCCGAGCGGTCTTGGACGAAAAAGATAATCGGGGCGAGGGCGAAGGTCAGCATGCTCCCCCAGAACTCGAGCCCCATGGTCCAGAGGCTGCTGTCATAATACCGGTCACCGTAAACGAACGTCCGCCAGGCCCCTTGCAGGAACGCGTCGGCGAAACTCGCGGTCTCTCGCGAAAGCACCTTTGAGGCATTGCCGAAGCTGCTCAGCCACTCAGACTGGGTGAGAGCGGCCGCATCCTCGAAAAAGTACAGGTCGAGCTTGAAGATGATGCAGGACGACAGAACCGCGACAACCACTGGACCAGCCAGGCGCGGCAAGCGCTTGATCGCGCCCAGCAGAAGATCTTCTGCTTTGCGGGACTGAAAATAACGCTTCACAAGCACATAGGACGAAAGGACGAAGAACAAGCAGACGGCGGAGCTGCCATTGAAGGCGATGAAAGCGAGACTTGTTTTGAGCGATTGCGCGGCCTTATCTCCAGCGCCGTCCGCCGACGGCGCAAAAGCATGCAGAGTATGCCCGTTCACAACGACGAGCGCCGCCACGCCTCTCAAGAGTTCGAGGGAAGCATCCTTGCGCACGTGTTGGCCTTTGTTTGACGGCGAAGATTTGTTATTTTAGCTGTAGCGCATGTTTATTCAGACACATTGCGCTATGTCTGAAGAGATTATCGCGATCCGCCTTAAATTATTGTTTATTGGAGCCCAAAGACTTCTTCCTATGCTCTCCGCGCAGACTTTTGGTAGTCTGTATCACAGGTCCGTCAGAAACCTGGCGAAGGTCATTGAGCCTTCGGGCCACGGGCCAAAGCCTGAATCGGCGTTGAGATGGCCGGTTTCGCCGGCATCGATGAACAGCGAGCCCCAGGTGCCGGCGATGTCCTCGGCGACATCGAAGGCGCAGAACGGGTCGTTGCGGCTGGCGATCACGATCGAAGGGAAAGGCAGCGGCTCGCGCGGGTAGGGGCCGAAGGTCATCAGATGCTTCGGCTTGATCTTGGGATTGGCAACATCGGGTGGCGCCACGAAGAAGGCGCCGGCGACCGGCTTCACGAACCGCGGGATGGCCTGCACGGCCGCGGCGACGCCAAGCGAGTGGGCGACGATGACAACCGGCCTGTCGGCCTCATTGACGGCTTTGGCCACGCTTGCGGTCCAGTCCTCGCGCACGGGCTTCGACCACTCCGCCTGCTCGACGCGCCGCGCGGTCGACAGCTTCGATTGCCAGCGGCTTTGCCAATGCTCGGGTCCGGAGTTGGTGTAGCCGGGCACGATGAGAATATCTGCGTCTTTGACCTTCATGGCGCTGAGATAGCGAGCGGCATCGCTTCGTGCAACGGTCCTGGACCACGCTCTTGATCACAATAGTGAACACGATGTTCGCTTCTTCAAGCCTTGTGTGAACGATGCCGATAGACGATTTACGTCAAGACAAGAAACAGCCGTGTGCAGAATCCTCCTTTGGAACTGACACGACGTATAGTGAGCGGCGGCGCGGGGCTCCCGGTTTTGGGAATTTCAGGGCCGGCCGAACGGAGAGTTTGATGAGTGAACTGCCTTTTGCCGCGACCACGCCGGTCAGCGTGTCGCGCGTCGGCCTGAAAGCGCGCGACGCCGAGGGTCTCGCCGCCTACTATCGCAGCGTCGTCGGGCTCAGGGAATTGAGCCGTGCCGGTGGTGCGATCACGCTTGGCGCCGCGAACCGTCCGCTGCTGGTCATCGAGGCGGATCCTTCGGCCAAGCCGGACGATCCGCAGAGCGCCGGCCTGTTCCATACCGCTTTCCTGCTGCCCAGCCGCGCCGATCTCGGCCGCTGGATCAATCACGCGATCGCCGACAACATCGCCATCGAGGGTGCTTCGGACCATCTGGTCAGCGAGGCGCTGTACCTGACGGATCCCGAGGGCAACGGCATCGAAATCTATGCCGACCGCCGTCCGCAGGACTGGAAATGGAATGGCGATAAGATCGCCATGGCAACCGAACGGCTGAACATTCCCTCCGTCGTCGCCGATGTGCCGGCGGGCGATGCCGGCTGGCAGGGCGCGCCGGAAAACAGCATTGTCGGCCATGTCCACCTGCGCGTCGGCAGGCCGGAAGACGCCGAGGCCTGGTGGAACCAGGAATTCGGCTTCGACACGGTGGCCAAATACGGTGGCCAGGCGGTGTTCCTGTCATCCGGTGGTTATCACCACCACATCGGCGCCAATGCCTGGCGCAGCCCAGGTGCTGGCCGGCGAGACGCCTCGCGCGCGGGTCTAGCATGGGTCGAAATGCGCTCGGACAATGTGACCGGCGAGACGACCCGCGAGGATCCCTGGGGTACGGTGATCAGGACTGTGCCTGGCAAGGCGTGAGCGGAGGTGGCGACAGCCTCTTTCTCCCCGTTTACGGGGAGAAATGCCCGGTCCACCCTCCGTAGCTGCAGCGCAGCTGCTGCGGAGGACGGGCAGGGCAATGAGGGGCAGCGCCAGCGTCAGGAGGTTTCACGACAGACGGGTGTGATAGTCGCCGAAGCTGGCGCCGCCCCTCATCCGCCCTTCGGGCACCTTCTCCCCGTGAACGGGGAGAAGGACAGCTCGCCTCAGGCTTCCCCGAACACCCGCCTAAAAATCGTATCGACGTGCTTGGTGTGATAGCCCAAGTCGAATTTCTCGCGAATTTCCGTCTCGGGCAGCGCTGCGGTCACTTCCTTGTCGGCCAGCAGTTCTTCAAGAAAATCAGCGCCTTGCTCCCACACTTTCATGGCGTTGCGCTGCACCAGCCGATAGGAATCCTCACGCGACAGGCCCGCTTGGGTCAGTGCCAGCATCACGCGCTGCGAATGCACGAGGCCGCGGAACTTGTTCATGTTCTTCAGCATGTTCTCGGGATAGACGACCAGCTTGTCGACGACGCTGGTCAGCCGCGACAGCGCGAAATCCAGCGTCACGGTGGCGTCCGGGCCGATCATCCGCTCGACAGAGGAGTGCGAGATGTCGCGCTCGTGCCAGAGCGCCACATTCTCCATCGCCGGCAGCGCCATGGAGCGCACCATGCGGGCAAGGCCGGTGAGGTTTTCGGTCAGCACCGGGTTGCGCTTGTGCGGCATCGCCGACGAGCCTTTCTGGCCCGGCGAAAAATACTCTTCCGCTTCCAGCACCTCGGTGCGCTGCAGATGCCGGACCTCGACCGCGAGCCGTTCGATCGACGAGGCGATGACGCCGAGCGTGGCGAAGAACATGGCATGGCGGTCGCGCGGGATCACCTGCGTCGACACCGGCTCCGGCTTCAGACCGAGCTTTGCCGCCACATGCTCCTCGACATAGGGGTCGATATTGGCGAACGTGCCGACCGCGCCAGAAATCGCGCAGGTGGCGATGTCTTCCCTGGCATGCACCAGCCGCTCGCGGCAGCGCGAGAACTCGGCATAGGCCTGCGCCAGTTTGACGCCGAAGGTCGTAGGCTCGGCATGAATGCCATGGCTGCGGCCGATGGTGACGGTGTCCTTGTGCTCGAAGGCACGGCGCCTGAGCGCCGCAAGCAGGCCGTCGATATCGGCGAGCAGGATGTCGCTTGCCCGGGTGAGCTGAACCGCAAAGCAAGTGTCGAGAACGTCCGAAGACGTCATGCCCTGGTGGATGAAGCGAGCGTCCGGTCCGACGAATTCGGCAAGGTGAGTAAGGAAGGCGATGACATCATGCTTGGTGACGCGCTCGATCTCGTCGATCGCCTCGACGTTGAATTGCGCCGCGCCGCCTTTTTGCCAGATGGTTTTTGCCGCTTCCTTCGGAATGACGCCGAGTTCGGCCAGCGCGTCGCAGGCATGGGCCTCGATCTCGAACCAGATGCGAAACCGGGTTTCGGGCGACCAGATGGCGACCATTTCCGGCCGGGAATAGCGAGGGATCATCGGTCAGTCCTGATGTGTCGGAGGGTTAGCCCGCGTCCTAACAGAGGTGGACCAAATGCTCAACGCTGCTGCCGCGCAAACCAGACGCTGGCGGCAAACAAGGCGACGAAACCAAGCGGAAAATAAAGCCGGATGCCCAGCACCACGAACTGGTAGAGCGCCACCAGCATCGTGAAGACCAACTGGAAGCCCCAGGTGAGGGTGAAGGCAGGTGCATGCCATTCGGCGTAATAGGATCGGTATTGCAGCGCAAACAGCCCGCTGGTCAGGCCGACCGTCGCGCCAGCGAGGCATGCGAAAGCCGCGGCGAAACCGACCTCCGAGCCTCTGCCGAGCGAGACCAGCCGCGCCGCAAACAAACCCGCCGGAAAGGCGAGTACACCGCCGCTCGCAAAAAGCAGCGACACGGTGCGGATTTTCTCCGGCGTCTCCCAGTCGCCCAACATCAGGTTGGCCAGCGCGCTGGCGCCCATCGCCACGGCCCACAACAAGGCGCCGAAAACGCTGTATGGAGCCTCGGCACCGCGCTCCGGAGGCGGTTCAGGGCGCGATGGCGCCTGGCGGGCTGGATGAGCGGTATCACGGGCGGCCGGTCACCGCGATCCAGCGAAAGTCCGGCCCCTCGAAGCCATATTGGCGCACGTCGATATAATAGCGATTGGCGTAGGGAAAGCCCGATCCGTCCTGGACGCCATACTCCTCGAAGGCGAACATGCTGCCATCCTTGTTGAAGCCCAGAATTTCGAGCTCGGCGACATCGCCGGCACGAACAGCGATGGACATTGCAAACTGTGCGAGCAGGGAAAGGGCGAACAGGAAAAGCAGTCGCATTTTTCTCACTCCGGCAGCCTTAGTCGTTGCAATCCCCTACCACGACGGGATCGAAACGTCGTGCGGTCGAAGCCGATGCATCCAATCGGCCGGTCATTTGTTATTGTCGGCAGTCCCAATGGAGAACCACCATGACCGACACCAGCAAAATTCGTGAACATATGGAAGTCGTCGGCGCCGATGGCGTGCATGTCGGCACCGTCGACAGGATCGAGGGCGAGCGCATCAAGCTGACCAAGGTCGACAGCGGTGAGGGTGCTCACAAGGGTCATCATCACTATATTCCCCTGAGCCTGATTGCCGAGGCCGATGGCAACAAGGTGTGGCTGTCGGCGAATGCCGATGTCGCGGTGACGTTCGAGGAAGAAAAATCCGGCCGGGTCTGATCGACATCCTTCGCTTCACCCCGAGCGGGACGACCAGACTGGAAACAGATCACCTGCGGCTGGCGTCGCGGCAAACACGCCGCGGCTGATGGCGCGCGCCATGGTGGCGCCGGCCATGGCATAGAGATCGATCGCCGCGTCCGCCGCGAGTTCGACCCCACTCGTCCCCGTCGCCAGCGCAAACACCAGATCGCCGTCGGCTGGCGTGTGCGTGGGCCATATGGCGCGCACGAAACCATCATGGGCCGAGATCGCCAGGCGCTTTGCTGCGGCCTTGGTGAGGACGGCGTCGGTGGCGATGACGGCGATGGTGGTGTTGCCGCCGGTCTCCATCTGGCTTCCGAGATGTTTGTCGCGGTACTTTAGCAAGATCTTTTTTGCGCCGACCGGCATCGGCGAGGGATAGCCAAGCCCGCCGAATTCGTCGCCGATCTCGAACGGCGCTGCCCAGAAATGGCGGCTTCGGCTGATGGTCACCGAGCCGGTGGGATTGACGGCGGCCAAGGCGCCGACGGTGACGCCGCTGTCGAGCAGCGTCGAAGCCGACCCCAAGCCACCCTTCAACCCTGAGGTGAGCGCACCGGTGCCGGCGCCGATCGTGCCGAGCTGGAAATCGGCGGCGGCGGTTTGCGCCGCCTCATAGCCGAGGTCGCGATAGGGCGGATAGCGGCCCCAATCTTTGTCGCCGCCATTGCGCAGGTCAAACAGGATCGCCGCCGGGACGATCGGCACGCGAAAACCACCGACCTCGAAGCCGATGCCACGTTCACGCAGCGCCGCCTGCACGCCGGACGCCGCGTCCAGGCCGAAAGCCGAGCCGCCCGAAAGCACCACGGCGTGGACCGCCTCGACCGAGTTGTGCGGTTCGAGCAGATCGGTCTCGCGGGTGCCCGGCGCACCGCCCAGGATCTGCACGCCGGCCACCGCCGGTTCGTCGCAAAGGATCGCCGTGACGCCGGATTTCAGATTGCCGTCCGAAGCATTGCCGACGCGCAGGCCGGCAACGTCGGTGATCAGATTGCGCGGGCCGGTACGGAACATCAGTTGCTTTCAAATGGCGCGAAGCGCGTGCCGTCGAAGCGGAAGACGCGGTAGGGGTTTTGGCTGAGGTCACCTTTCGCATCGAAGCGGATCGGTCCGATTGCAGTGGCGAAATCTTGCCCGGTTAGTGCGTCGGCGAGCGGCCTGCCTGAACTCTCGGCCAGGCTTGACGCCGCTTTGGCGATCTCGACAGCGGCATAGGCCGGCAATGTGTAGCCGTCCGGCGCGACCTTTTGCGTGGCAAAGGCGCCGAGCACTTTTGCGTCGGCGACATCGGCCCACTCCGGCGGTGCGATCATCAACGTGCCCGTTGCATACGGCACATCGCCGGGTGGTGCGCGCAGGTTTTCGCCGCCGGCAAACACCATGCCGGCGTTGAGCTGCGCCGCATCGCGGCCCATGATTGCGATGTCTTCGCCGTCGCCGCCCGCAAAGACGTGCATTGCGCCGGCTTTCTTCAGCCGGCCAATCATCCCGATCTGGTTGTCAAGCTGCGGTCGGAACGTGTCGACGAAGACCGGCTTCAATGCCGCCTGTTCCGCAGCCGCGCGCAATGTTTCGGCGAGCTCGCGGCCATAGATGGTGCCATCGTCGATGACGGCGAACAATTCGTTTTGCCACAAGCGGGTGAGGGTAGAGGCGACGGCGTTGCGCTCGTCGTCGCCGCGCGGCCCGAGGCGATAGACCGGCCAGCCGGTCTTGGCGCGGCGGTCGGTCAGGCTTTCGGTTCGCACGCCGACGGTGATTACCGGAATGTTGGCGTCCTTCAGGATCGGCATCGCCGCCTCGATCGCCTCGGTGCAGAGAAAGCCGACCACCACATTGACCTTGGCGGCGGCGAATTCCCCGGCCGCGGCCCTGCCGCCATCCGCGGTACAGGCGTCATCCACGGTCCTGAGATCGATGCCGTTCGCTTCCGCCGCGAGCCCGGCGCCGGCCTCGATCTGCTTGCCGAGGATAGCCGATGGTCCCGACAAGGGGGCGGCGACGCCGACCGTTAGCGTCTGGGCGCTGGCGCCGCCGGCCAGGAACAGCCAGGCCAGTGCGGCGGATATCGTTGCCCCGGATCCCATCCTGTTGAAGTGTTCCTCCAAGCCTGCGGCATTTCGCAAGCGTCATTTCCCGCCAAGACCTAAAGGCTGCCCGGTCTCGGTGCAACACGCGAATTCGGGATATGGGCCAAGCACTTCGCTTGTGGCATGTCATATCTCGCCATATATAGCGGTGGTGTTTCTGGCCTTGGAAAATTCTGTTGCTGAAGAAGAATGATATTGGACCGCAAGCCTATCGCGACGCGATGAGCCATTTTGCCGGTCACGTCCATGTGGTTACCACCGACGGGCCCGCCGGCAAGCGCGGCGCGACGGTGATCGCTGCCTGTTCGGTATCGGATACGCCACCGACCATTCTGGTTTGCCTCAACCGCGAAAATCCCAAGAACGAACCGTTCGTGAAGAATGGCAGATTTGCCCTGAACACGCTGGCTTCGCACCAGGAGCCGCTGTCGATCGGCTTTTCCGGCATCACCGGCCTGCCGGTCGGGGAGCGTTTCGCGCTTGCCGAATGGGACGTGATCTCAACTGGAGCGCCAACCTTGAAGGACGCGCTCGCCGTATTCGACTGCGAGCTGATCGATACCAAGGATCTGGCCACCCATCGTGTGCTTTTTGGCAAGGTGACAGGCCTGCGCATGGGCGATAATTTGCGGCCGCTGATCTATCACGACCGCGGCTATTACGTTCTCTGACGATGGTTGCATTCACGGAGAGAGAATGGCCGAGTTGAAGGCGCGAGCCGTGCCGCGGACGATCGACGAGACGCTCGATCTCCTGACCGGCGCGGATTATGTGGCGGACCGGTCGCTGGCGACCGTGCTGTTCCTGTCGCTGCGCATGAAGCGGCCATTGTTCCTCGAGGGCGAAGCCGGCGTCGGCAAGACGGAGATCGCCAAGGTGCTGGCGCAGGCGCTCGGCCGCCGGCTGATCCGATTGCAATGCTATGAGGGCCTCGATGTTTCCTCCGCCGTCTACGAGTGGAACTATGCCGCGCAGATGATCGAGATCCGCATGGAGGAGGCGGCCGGCAAGGTCGACCGCTCCGCCATGGAGCGCAATGTCTTCTCCGAGAAGTATCTGATCCGCCGCCCGGTGCTCGACGCGCTGACCGGCGAAGGGGGCGCTGCCCCGGTCTTCCTGATCGACGAGCTCGACCGCACCGACGAGGCGTTCGAAGCCTTCCTGCTCGAAATCCTTTCCGATTTCCAGGTGACGGTGCCCGAACTCGGCACGATCAAGGCGCAGGAACCGCCTATCGTCATCATCACCACGAACCGCACCCGCGAGATCCATGACGCGCTGAAACGGCGCTGTCTCTATCACTGGGTCGATTATCCCAACGCCGAACGCGAGCTGGAGATCGTGCGCCGGAAGGTGCCGCAGGCCAACCAGCGGCTTTCGGCCGAAGTGGTCTCCTTCATCCAGAAGTTGCGCCAGATCGAGCTGTTCAAGGTGCCGGGCGTCGCCGAGACCATAGACTGGGCCGGTGCGCTGACCGAACTCGACAAGGTGGCGCTCGATCCGGAAACCGTGTCCGACACGATCGGCGTGCTGCTGAAATACCAGGACGACATTGCCCGTATTGGCGAGGGCGAGGGCAGGCGCATCCTCAACGAGGTGAAGGCCGAACTCTCGGCGGCGGAGTAGGGCCATGACAATCTCCCGCGCCGAACCGGAAGAGGCGAGAGCGGACGGGCGCATCGCCGACAACATCGTCTATTTCGGCCGCACTTTGCGAAAGGCGGGGATGCGGGTCGGACCGGCATCGGTCAAGGACGCCATCGAGGCGGTACTCGTCGCCGGCATCGGCTCGCGTGATGATTTCTACTGGACGCTGCACGCAGTGCTGGTGTCGCGTCACGAAGACCATGCCATTTTCGACGAAGCTTTCCGGCTATTCTGGAAATCGCGCGAACTGATCGAAAAGCTGCTGGCGATGTTCTCGCCGGTGGCGCCGGATGTCAGGGAAAAGCAGAAGCCGCGCCCCGCCGAAAATCGCGTCAGCCAGGCGATGTTCGAGGGCCACCGGAAGAACCAGCCGGCGCAGGAAATCCCCGAAATCGAGGTCGATGCCCGCTTCACCTTTTCCGGCAACGAGGTTCTGCGGGGCAAGGACTTTGCCCAGATGGATGCCGCGGAAATGGCGGACGCCAGGAAGGCGATCGCCCAGCTGCGGCTGCCTTTCGACCTGGTGCGGACCCGGCGATTCAAGTCCGATGCACATGGCCGCCGCATCGACCCGCGCGCCATGATGCGTTCGGCCGCGCGTACCGGTGGCGAGCTGATCCTGCCGAAATTCCGCTCACCGCGCGAGGTCCATCCGCCATTGGTGGTGCTCGCCGACATTTCCGGCTCGATGAGCCAGTACACACGCATCTTCCTGCATTTCCTGCATGCGCTGACCGAAAAACGCCGGCGCGTGCACACTTTCGTCTTCGGCACCCGGCTGACCAATTTGACCCGGCAGATGCGTCATCGCGATCCTGATGCCGCGCTCGCGGACTGTTCCGTTGCGGTCAGGGACTGGTCGGGCGGCACGCGCATCGGCGATGCGCTCGCCGAGTTCAACCTGACATGGTCGCGGCGCGTGCTGGGGCAGGGCGCTGTGGTGTTGCTGATCACCGACGGTCTTGAGCGCGACGACGTCGCCGGCCTGTCCGAGGAAATGGAGCGCCTGCATAAATCCTGCCGGCGGCTGATCTGGCTCAACCCGTTGCTGCGCTTCGACGGCTTCCAGGCGCGCGCGCGCGGCGTCAAGGCGATGCTGCCGCATGTCGACGAATTCCGCTCGGTGCACAACCTCGATGCGCTCGCCGATCTCTGCGCTTCGCTGGACAAGAAATCGGCTCTTTCCGTCGACCCGCGCCGGTGGTTGGACGCTGGCGCACTGCACGCCGCATGACCATATGTTTGCGAAGACAGACTCCCGGAAAAACAGACTCTCGGAGAAGCGATCATGGAAAACAGCATCTATCTCGATGAGGCCCGCGACCCCCTGATCATCGCGGAAGGCTGGATGAAGGAAGGCAAGGACGTGGCCGTCGCCACCGTGGTCGAGACCTGGGGGTCGGCGCCTCGGCCGGCAGGCAGTCACCTGGTCATCGACGCGGAGGGCAATTTCCATGGTTCCGTCTCGGGCGGCTGCGTCGAGGGCGCCGTGGTGACCGAGGCCATCGACGTGATCGACACAGGCAAGCCCAGGATGCTGGAGTTTGGTGTCGCCGACGAAACCGCATGGCAGGTCGGCCTGTCCTGCGGCGGGCGCATCAAGGTCTATGTTGAAAGAGTGGGCTGATCTCAGATGGATCCATACGCGTTAAAAACTTTGAACGCCGAACGCCGCGCCCGCCGCGCGGCGATCCTTGTCACCGATCTCGGTGATGGTCGCGACCGTATCGTGCGCGAAGGCGATCATGTCGCCGGAGATCTCGGAGCCGCGATCGCCAAGGCGTTTCGATCAGGCAGTTCGAGCTCGGTCGAGGCCGAGGGACGGACCTTCTTTCTCAATGCGCATCTGCCGCAGCCACGCCTGGTGGTAATCGGTGCTGTCCACATCAGCCAGGCGCTGGCGCCGATGGCGAAGATCGCCGGCTATCCCGTCGAGATCATCGACCCGCGCACCGCCTTTGCCACACCGGACCGCTTTCCCGATGTGGCGCTGCATGCGGCCTGGCCGCAGGATGTGCTGGAACGCCAGCCGCTCGACAGCTATACCGCGCTCGCCGCGGTGACCCATGACCCGAAGATCGACGACTTCGCCTTGAAGGCGGCGCTCGACGCCGGATGCTTCTATGTCGGCGCGCTCGGCAGCAGAAAGACCCACGCCAAGCGGGTCGAGCGCTTGCTGGCGCTCGGCGCGAGCGCCGACCAGATCGCTCGCATCCATGCGCCGATCGGGCTCGACATTGGAGCTGCCAGCCCCGCCGAGATCGCCGTCGCCATTCTCGCGCAGACCATCCACGCCTTCCGTTCGCGCGGCCTCGACGCCGCCGCATCGGCTCCAAAATCGGAATCAATTTTGGAAAAGCACGATGCATAGATTCAAAAAAACGGTAGAGCGTCCTTTGCGCGTCCAGAAGGACGCGCGGCGCTCTGCAGGTGCAGCGGCGTGAAATTCGGCCCGATCCCGATCGAGGCGGCCGAGGGTGCCGTGCTGGCGCATGCCACCACCGCCGGCGAGCGGCGTTTTCGCAAGGCTCACAGGCTGAGCGCCGAAGATGTCGCGGTACTTAAAGTGGCGGGCATTTCTGAAGTCGTCGCGGCGGTGCTCGCTCCCGACGATCTGGGCGAGGACGCCGCCGCGCAAAAAATTGCCGAGAACATGATCGTTCGCGGCATCGAGGCCAGGCCGGCCGCGACCGGGCGCGTCAACCTTCATGCGCGGTCGTCCGGCATCTTTACGGTCGATGCCGCGATGATCGACGCCATCAACGCCATCGATCCCGTCATCACCATCGCCACGCTGCCCCAGCATGCGCCGGTCGAGAAGGGGCAGATGGTGGCCACGGTGAAGATCATCCCCTTCGCGGTCGGCTCCGTGCTGGTCGACGCCGTGACGAGAATTTGCGGCGGCGGCGAAATCTTTGCCGTCAACGCCTGGCAGCCGGTGCGTGTCGGCGTCATCCAGACGGTGCTGCCGGGCATCAAGCCGAGCGTGCTCGATAAGACCCTGCGTGTCACCGAGGCGCGGCTGGCGCGCTCGGGTGGCAGGCTGACGGCGGAGCGCCGCACGCCGCACGAGGTGGCAGCGGTGGCGGAAGCCGCGGCTTCACTTGCGCACGACAACGACCTCGTGGTGATCTTCGGCGCCTCGGCGATGAGCGATTTCGCGGATGTCGTTCCGGCGGCGATCGAGAAGGCTGGTGGCACCGTCATCCGGGCAGGCATGCCGGTCGACCCCGGCAATCTTCTGGTGCTCGGCACGCTCGGCGGCAGGCGCGTCATCGGTGCGCCAGGCTGCGCCCGCAGTCCCAAGGAGAACGGTTTCGACTGGGTTCTCGACCGGCTGATTGCCGGTCTCGACGTCACCGCCAAGGATATTGCCGGCATGGGGGTCGGCGGTCTGCTGATGGAGATCCCGACACGGCCGCAGCCGCGCGAGCCGCTGCCGGGCAAAAACCAACTCAAGGTCGGGATCGTGCTTCTGGCGGCCGGCCGGTCGAGCCGCATGGGCGGGCCGAACAAGCTCCTGGCGCTGTTCGACGGCAAGCCGCTGGTGCGCCGCACCGCCGAGCGCGCTGTGGCCTCGGAGGCGTCCCGCACGATTGTCGTCACCGGCCATCAGGACGAGAGAGTGCGCACGGCGCTGGCAGGACTTGATGTGGCCTTCGCCGACAATCCGGATTTTGCCGACGGCCTGTCGACATCGCTGAAGGCGGGCATTGCCTGTCTGCCTGAAGATGCCGCCGGCGCTATGATCGTTCTCGGCGACATGCCGGGCGTTTCGTCCGACGATCTCGACAGGCTGATCGATGCGTTCCGCAAGGCCGGCGGCACTTCGGTCGTCCGCGCATCGCATGGAGGCAAGCGTGGCAACCCTGTTCTGTTGCCGCGCTCGCTGTTTGCGGCCATCGCTCATCTCGAGGGCGACACCGGCGCGCGCCACCTGGTCGAGGCCGAAGGGTTCGATGTCATCGATGTCGAGATCGGCGATGCGGCATCGGTCGATGTCGACACCCGTGAGGCGCTCGAAGACGCCGGCGGCGTGCTGCAGGATTGACAAACGCGAGCTGAATTACGCATGCCTGCTGGCATGGCTGTTCGTACCGCTTTCCTCACGGCAATGCTTTTCTTGTTTTCTTCGGCCGTCAATGCCGACTCGCTGTCGCTAAAACCATTCAAGGACGATCTCTTCGCCTATCCGGCCGCGCTTTCGTCCGACACCAGCGGCGCTTACACGGTCATCGACTACCGGGAACTGCGCGACATCAACCAGCGCGACCAGGTGCCCGAGCGCCGAGTGCATGCCCAGTACACCGACACCAGCGTGCGCAAGATGCAGCAGGATCTGCTGCTGAAGACCGATGCCGGCGATGTCAGGCATATTGCCGTCGGCAAGACCGAGGGTGCCGGCATCATCGTGCTTTACCTGCACGGGCAGGGCGGCAGCCGCAAGCAGGGGATCGACGACTTCACCTTCGGCGGAAACTTTAATCGGCTCAAGAATCTGATGGCCGGCAATGGCGGGCTCTATCTCAGTCCCGACTTCCCCGATTTCGGCGACAAGGGCGCCGCACAGGTGGCAGCCCTGATCGATCATTATGCCCAACAGTCGCCGGCCGCGAAAATCTTCGTCGCTTGCGGCTCCATGGGCGGTGCATTGTGCTGGAAACTCGCCGCCCGCAAGGACACGGGCGGCCGCATCGATGGCTTGCTGCTGCTTGGGTCGCTGTGGGACGAAAGCTATTTCGCCAGCCCCGCTTTCAAGCGGCGTGTGCCGGTCTTCTTCGGCCAAGGAAGCCATGACGTGGTCTTCCCCGTGGCCAGCCAGGAAGCGTTCTTTCGATCGATCCTCGCCAAATCAAAGACTTACCCGACCCGCTTCGTCCGTTTCGAGACAGGCACCCACGGCACGCCGATCCGCATGGTCGACTGGCGCGGCACGCTCAACTGGATGCTGTCGAAGGCGCCTTGATCGCCATAGGGGAAGCCGGTCCTGCGTTCAGGGCGCGGTGTTGTAGTCGACGACCGTCTGAGGGTTCTGTTCTCCGTCATAGGATGCATCGACATCGTACTGGACCAGCGAGAAATCGCCGTTGCGGAACAGATAGGTGCCCGATGACGAGGCGTCGCCTATGCCGCGCCATTTGTTGAATGTGGTGATCGTGTGGGCATTCTGGTCATAGTCGGAATTGACGGCCCAGCCTGTGGTCTGGAAACCAATGATGTGCATGGATTCGACCTTGCCTTCGGTGTCGTTGTTCACATAGCGGATGTCCATCTCCGGCTCGGTGAACTGCAACTGCCTCGCGCCGGATATGTCGTCGCTCATGTAGTAGACCGAGCTTTCATTGTAGGCCGCGGCCGAGCAGGAGAAATGGAACAGCCGCGCTTCCCTCTCGGGATCGCTGGCCGCCGCGTCCTTGTCCTTGTATTTGATCGAAAAAGTCTCCGGCTCATTGGCCAGAAGCGCCTTGTCGCACTGCTCGCCATAGGTCGCCGCAAAGGCCTTCTTGGCCTGTTCCAACGCCGCATCCTTCTTCGGCGGCGGCGGGCCGTCGCCGCAGCTTGGCGGCAGCGCCTCCTCGAAATCGGCGGTGGAGGCTTTCAGCGCGCCTTTTTCGATGTGGATCGGATCAAAGGGCGGCGCCGCCTGGATCTGGGCGTTCACCTGGCGCAGCGTAAAGCAGCCGGCAAAGATCTTTTCGCCGCCGTTCTTGTCCGTGGCACGGATGGCGACGGGGACATTGTAGAAAATGCTGCCGGCAGCCCCTTCGTCGGAAACAGCACCGGTCTCGACCTCAACCTTGTCGGTGCCTTCATAGCCCTTGACGAAACTGTCGAAATCCTTTGCCGGCTTTGTGTCGCCGAAATAGCCCCAGGCGCGGGCGAATTCGTGCCGGCTGATGGCGCTGTAGAGCGAACGGACGACTGCATCGGCACTCGATCGGTCGTCGAGATAGGGCGCTTCGGATGCATCGTCCGCGGCCATTGCCGTCTGGCCTGCTGCGGCAAGGGAGAGAAAGGCAGTCGCTGCGAGAAGGAAGCGTCTCATCGGGAATCTCCGCTCGATGGCAGATTCTACTATGGCGATTGCGGCAACGTGGTGACGCAACTTCGGCGATGCTTGAAGAATCGCGCGCGAAGGCGCTACGTCCCGTTCGCCGGCATTCCGGCCGGACAGGAGGTTTGACGTGACGATGTCGATGTATGAGGCGTCCGTGCTCGTGTTTTCAGCCAGGCTGAAAGCGCTTTCCAATGTGCTGGCGACAGCCGAACAGAACGCGCTTGACCGCAAGATCGATCCGCAGGTGTTTTTGACGGCGCGGCTGGCGCCCGACATGTTCGCTTTGACCCGCCAGGTCCAGATCGCCACCGACCATGCCAAGGGCGCGCCGTCGCGGCTGGCCGGCCGCGAAGTGCCGAGATACGAGGACAATGAGGCAAGCTTCGCCGAATTGGAGGCGCGGATCGCCAAGACGCTCACGCATCTGGAGACGTTTTCGCCCACCGATCTCGACGGTTCCGATGACAAGATGATCGAGTTGAGACTTGGTGGACGCGAAATAACGCTGGCAGGCATGCAGTATCTGCTGCATGCGGCCATGCCCAACTTCTATTTCCACGTCACCACGGCCTACGACATCCTTCGCCACAATGGGGTGCCGCTGGGCAAGTCGACATTCCTGGGATCGCGGTGAGGAATTGAGGCATTCGAGATGTCCCGGATCGATCCGGGACGTCTCGCGAGATGGATTTAGCGAACGGACATTTCGCGGGCGATGCGCGGAAAATCGGCGGGCTTGATGCCGATATCGGCACGGTCCGTATTGCTCATCGAGTGAAGCAGCGCGAGCGCCGCGCGATATCTCTGGTGTTCCTGCGGGCGCGGCCGGGCGAACATTTCAGTGAAGAAACCCATGGTTCAGGCTCCGATTGGTCCTCCACAGCCGTCAATATAGTTGAATCGTGACAATTGTGCAGTGCAGCATTTGCATACCTGCCATGTCCTGGTGATCTTTTGACCCGATGGGCGGGCGAAACTTTTGCTCCGCGCGCACCATAGGTCTTGATGCCGGCACATGGCTGGCCTTTCCTCGCCACTCCTGGCGAATTTCCGGACTGCATGAGAGTGCAGTCCGGCTTTTTGTTCGAGATATTGGGAGCGGCCAAATTGGTTAAGATCGGTGGTATTCATTTTTAACGAGCCGATTCTATGCTCTGAAGCCTGAACGGTCAGGCAAGGGGGAGGCTGCCATCGCTATTGGTACCAAGCAGGATTTCGCTTCGTTGCTCGACGACCTCTTCGTCGCCTCCGACAAGGACGAGGGAATCGAGGAGGCGGGCGTTCGCCCCTCCATCCCGTTTGACTATCTCACCGTCGCCGACGAGCTCCATTCCGGCCGCATCAAGGTTTCCGCCGCCGAATACCGCGAGGCCGGCGCCGATCTGGCGGCCGAATTCGTTGCCTTGCTTGAACACGCAAAGCTTGCTCTCGCTGGCGAAGAGCCCAAGCCCGAGGAAAAGCTGCCGCCGATCGATCCTGAATCGATCGCGGTCGAGCTGGGGCTGAATCAGCCCAAAGGCGCAGCCGATTTCGGCCGCATGCGCCGCAGCTTTGCCTTCGCCAACCATCCCGACCGCGTCGCCCCGCATCTGCGCCAGCGCGCCATGATCCGCATGCAGGTGGCTAACATGCTGATCGACGAGGCCAAGCGGCGCGCGCTGGCCGGCGCACGCCGCTAACGCCCGGTTCACGCAAAAGTCGGCCCGCCAAGGGTTGGAGAGCGCCTCCGCTTCCTTGTAAGATGCCACTTCGTTCCCGCGCAGCCGCGCACGCTTTCCCTCCGGAGCAGAATTCCATGCACAAACGCCGTCTCGGCCGGACCGATCTTCTTGTTACCCAAATCTGCCTGGGTTCGATGACTTGGGGCCAGCAGAACACCGAAGCCGAAGGCCATGCACAGATGGATCTGGCCTTCTCGCGCGGGGTCAATTTCATCGATACCGCCGAGCTTTATCCTATTCCGCCCAAGGCTGAGACGCAGGGAAGGACGGAAAAGATCATCGGCAGCTGGATGAAGAGCAATGGCAACCGCGACAAGGTGATCCTTGCGTCCAAGGTCGTCGGGCGCACGGCCAACACCTGGTTTCGCGGCGACAGGCCGTCGCAACTGGTGCGCGCCGATATCTTCGATGCCATCGACAAATCGCTGGCCAGGCTCGGCACCGACTATCTCGACCTGTACCAGATCCATTGGCCGGAGCGGGATATACCCTGGGGCGCCAACCCGACGCGAATCGGAGCCGTCCCGCGCCGTGCCGATTCCGATGGCGCACCGGCCGGCGAAACGCCGATCGCCGAGACGCTTGCCGTGTTCGACGAACTGGTGAAGGTGGGAAAGATCCGCCATTTCGGCCTGTCGAACGAAAGTTCCTGGGGCGTGATGCGGTTCCTTGCCGAAAGCGACAAAGGGGTTGGCCCACGCGTCGTATCGGTCCAGAACGCCTACAATCTCGTCAACCGCACCTTCGAGGTAAACCTCGCCGAAATCTGCGATCGCGAGCAGGTGTCTTTGCTCGCCTATTCGCCGCTGGCGCAGGGCTATTTGACCGGCAAATACGATCATGGCGCGCGCCCCCAAGGGTCGCGCTCGCAGCTGTTCAATCGCGGCCAGCGCTACGAGACGCCCAATGCCGCCGAAGTGCAGCTCGAATACAACGAGCTGGCGCGTTCCTTTGGCCTGGAGCCGGCACTGTTTGCCAACGCCTATGTGTCGAGCCGGCCCTTCGTCACCTCGAACATCATCGGCGCGACGACCATTTCGCAACTCGAAATGGCGCTGTCCTCCGTGGATGTCGTCTGGACCGAGGAGATGCAGATGGCTGTGGATGCGATCCATCAGCGGGTCGGCAATCCCTGTCCTTGATCGGCTCTCCGGCGTGGAATTATCCAGGAACGACAAACGAGTGGAGACGATGGTGAATTTTCCGATCGAGGCAGTGCGCGAACGATTTCCCGCTCTCTCGCTGACCGACAAAGGTCGCCGGCGCATCTATCTCGACAATCCCGCCGGCACACAGGTGCCGCGGACCGTTGCCGACGCGGTATCGCATTGCCTGCTCACCACCAATGCCAATCTTGGCGGCTATTTCGAAACGGCGATCGCCGCTCAAGCTGTCGTCGACGAGGCGCATCGGGCTATGGCCGATTTTCTCGGTGCCGCGAGCCCTGAGGAGATCATCGTCGGCGCCAACATGACGACGCTGACCTACCATATGTCGCGCACGCTTGGCCGCACGCTGAAGTCGGGCGACGAGATAATCCTCACCCGCATGGACCATGAGGGCAATGTGTCGCCCTGGCTGCAACTGGCCGAGGACCTTGGCCTCGTGGTGCGCTGGCTGCCGTTCGACGAAAAGAGCTGGCAGGTCGATGAAGCGACGCTGGCTGGTCTGCTTTCCGATAAAACAAGGCTGGTCGCGTTGAACTACGCCAGCAACCTGACCGGCTCCATCAACCGCGTGAAGGCGCTGACCGCCATCGCCAGACAGGCCGGCGCGCTGGTCTATGTCGATGCCGTGCAGTTCGCGCCGCATGGCCTGATCGACGTCAGGGATCTCGGCTGCGACTTCCTGATCTGCTCGGCCTACAAATTCTTCGGTCCGCACATGGGCATATTGTGGGGTCGGCGTGACGTCATCGATGGCCTGAAACCCTACAAATGCCGTTGCTCGTCGAATGGCCTGCCGGAGCGCTTCGAACTCGGCACGCCGCAGATCGAACTGATGGCCGGCCTCACGGCGGCGATCGACTACTTTGCCGACATTGGCGCTGCCGCAGGCGAGGGCGGTTCAAGAAGGCAAAAGATTGCCAAGGCGTTCGAAGTCTCGACCGCCTACGAAAATCCGCTGGCACTGAGGCTGATCGAAGGCCTGTCCGATATTGCAGGCCTGACCATCCACGGCATCGCCGATCCGAAGCGCGTCAGTGAGCGCGTGCCGACGGTCTCCTTCACCGTCGACGGCATCGTGCCGGAGACGATCGTGTGGCAGATGAATGCCGAAAACATCTTCCTGTGGTCCGGCCACAACTACGCCTGGGAGATCGTCCATCAGCTCGGCATCCCGGCCGAGCATGGCGTCGTGCGCATCGGCATTGCCCACTACAACACACCAGCCGAAATCGACGAGACGCTGGAGAGCGTGCATCGCGTTATCGCCATGCTGAGACAGCAACGATCCTGACGAGAGCTTGAATTGTCACCGCGCCTTGCTGCCGAAGCCAGTAAGAAATGCGGTGAGATTGTCGCCGAGTTCGTCGCAGAGATAGCCGCCTTCCTGGACGATTACCGTCGGCAGGCCGAGCCTGGCGATGGCTTCGCCGATGCGAGAGAAACCTGGCGTCGTCACTGACAGCCCGCCGAACGGATCGCCCTCGAACGCGTCGAGGCCGAGCGCCACGACCAGCGCATCGGGCGAGAAGGCACGGATACGCTGGAACGCCACCTTAAGCGCTTCGAGAAACGCGGCGTCGGCGGATTTGCGCGGCAGCGGCAAGTTGAAATTGTAGCCAAGGCCCGGGCCTTCGCCGCGCTCGTCGGCATGGCCCCAGAAGAACGGGTAGAAGCGCACCGGGTCGGCATGCAGCGAAACGGTGAGCACATCCGGCCGGGCATAGAAGATGCCTTGCGTGCCATTGCCGTGATGCAGGTCGACATCGAGGATCGCCACGCGGGCGGCTTGTTTGCGCAAAACCTGGGCCGCAACGGCCGAATTGT
Source organism: Mesorhizobium sp. M0152 (assembly GCF_040322415.1). NCBI lineage: Bacteria > Pseudomonadati > Pseudomonadota > Alphaproteobacteria > Hyphomicrobiales > Phyllobacteriaceae > Mesorhizobium > Mesorhizobium sp. M0152. The sequence goes on along the minus strand of NZ_JAMYTH010000004.1, from coordinate 160,060 downwards.
TGATGAAGCAGAATCCGCCGGCGACGTCGGCAAAGGCATGGTGGCCGGGCGGGCGGCACAGCGCATAGGCGGCCGGCGCGCCTGATATCACCGCTTCGGCCGCTTCAACCGCGCTCCAGGCGCTCCACAATGCGCTTTGCCAGGTTTCGCCCGAGATCGGGCAGGCCGTGTCGGCCATATGATAGCCGGCCTGGCCAACCGCCGAGGCCGGGTAGGAGCCGTTACGCGCGATCGGATGGATATTGGGGATGACTTCGGCCGAAGCGCCTTCGATGCGCTGCCATCGCGCATGGATGTGCTCGAGGAAATCCAGATATTCGGGCGTGTGTACCGCCGCCACCGGACCGAGGCCGTGATCGCGCGGCCGCTCGATCGTACAGCCGGCGGACCTTGCGCCGGCTAGCAATCTCTCGACGCGCTCCGGCTTTTCCGGATTGGGCTGCGCGGCGCCGCTTGAAAGAAATGCTTTTGGATCGTGGCGCTTCTGTTCTTCGGCATAGAAGGCTCTCATTCCCGCTCCCCATCCTCCGGCGCATCGGCGAAGGCGAAAAAGGCCTCCCCGATGATCTTCTGCGTCTGCTCGTAGCTCGACCAGGCGATGCCCAGCCTTTCATAAAAGGCCTTGGCGCCCTCATTGTCGGTGTCGACCGACAGTCTGAGATAAACGCCGCCTTCTTTCCGGCACCGGGCCGCAACGCGGCGCAGCAGGCGTTCGCCGATCTTGCGGCCGCGAAAGCGGTCCTCGACATAGAGGTCTTGCACATAGACGCCGGGCCGGCCCATCCAGGTCGAAAAGATCGGGAAATGCAGGCACAGTCCGGCGAATTCCCCGTCGACTTCGGCGATCAGGGTCGAGAAGGCGGGTTTTTCGCCGAAGCCGTAGGTTCTGAGATCGTCAACGGTCGAGATGATTTCGCCGGGCGCGCCGATGTGGGTGCCGAGTTTCAGGATCGCCGCGTGGATGGTTTCGACATCGTCGATCCGTCCGGGGCGGAGGCGGACTTTTGATGGCTCGTCCACGATTAAAACGCCACCCTATCACCACCCTTCAGGGCCAGCATCTCGCGCGCTTCGGCCGGTGTGGCGACCTCCAGCGACAGCCCGTCGAGAATGCCTCGGATGCGGCGCACTTGGTCGGCATTGGACTTGGCCAGCTGGCGGCCATCATAGAGGCTGTCCTCCAGCCCGACGCGGACATTGCCGCCCATCGCCGCGGCGATCGAGATCAGCGGCATCTGATTGCGGCCGGCGGCCAGCACTGAAAACTGGTAGCTGTCGCCGAACAATTTGTCGGCGATCCGCTTCATGTGGACGAGATTGTCTGGATCGGCGCCGATGCCGCCAAGAATGCCCAGCACGAACTGGATGAACAGCGGTCCCGAGACCAGCCCGCGGTCGCGGAAATGCGCCAGCGAATAGAGATGGCCGACGTCGTAGCATTCGAACTCGAAGCGCGTGCCGCAACCCTTGCCCAGCCTCTCGATCACACCCTCCATGTCGGCGAAGGTGTTCTTGAAGATGGTGTCGCGCGTGGCTTCCAGCAACTTCGGTTCCCACTCGTGCTGCCACTCCCTTGGCTTGTCGAGCATCGGGAAAAGCGCGAAATTCATCGAGCCCATGTTGAGCGAGCACATTTCGGGCTCGACCCGCAGAGGGGCCGCCAACCGCTGGTCCAGCGTCATCAGCGAGGAACCGCCGGTGGTGATGTTGATCACCGCTGACGTCGCCTGCTTGATGCGCGGCAGGAACTGCATGAACACGTCCGGATCGGCGGTCGGCCGCCCGTCCCTGGGATCGCGGGCGTGGAGATGCAGGATCGACGCACCGGCCTCGGCGGCGGCGATCGCATCCGCCGCGATCTGGTCCGGCGTCACCGGCAGGTAGGGCGACATCGACGGCGTGTGCACCGACCCGGTGACGGCACAGGTGATGATGACTTTTCGCGGCGCCATACTTTTACCCTCGGCCTTCGACCGGCAGGTCGAGTTCGTTGGCCAGGACTTCCAGCGAGTCGCCGATGATGGAGACGATCTCGCCGACCTGTTCGCGCGTGACGATCATCGGCGGCGCGACCATGAAATTGTCGCCGTCGCCGCCGCCCTTGACCCTGCGGCCATAGATGATCAGCCCGCGCTCATAGGCGAGATCGAGTAGCCTCTGCGTGGCTTTCCTGGTCTGGTCTATCGGCCGCAGCGTCTCGGGGTCGGCAACCATCTCGGCGCCAGTGAGCAGGCCCTTTCCGCGCACGTCGGCGATGAACGGAAAGCGCTTGGCGAGTCCCCGCAATCCGTCCATCAGCACATCGCCCATGGCGGCCGCATTGGCGATCAGATCGAGCCGGTCCATTTCACCGAGCACGGCGAGCCCGGCGGCGCAGGCCAGCGGATTGCCGGCATAGGTGTGGCCGTGCTGGAAGCCGCCGGAGGCGAGCAGCGGCTCGACCAGCCGTGTTGGGGCGGCGAGTGCGCCGAGCGGCGCATAGCCCGACCCCAGCCCCTTGGAGAGCGCGACGATGTCTGGCTTGCAGTTCCAGTGGTCGCCGCCGAGGAATTTGCCGGTGCGGCCGGCGCCGCTCATCACTTCGTCGTGGATGAGCAGGATGCCGTAGCGGTCGCAGATTTCGCGGATGCGCGCATAGTAGCTGTCCGGCGCCACCAGCGCCGCGGTCGCAGCACCCCCGATCGGTTCCATGATGAAGGCGACCACGCTGTCAGGGCCCTCGGCAAGGATCTTGTCCTCCAGCATGTCGGCATAGCGGACGCCGCGCTGCTCCATCGAAAGATTGTCGCGGTCGCGCCATGCGGTCGGCGCCGGCACGCTCGGCATCACCCGCATCATCGGCGTGAAACTTTCGGCCAGCGCATCGTCGCCGGTGATCGAGAGCGAACCCAGCGTGCCGCCGTGATAGGAGGGGAAGCGCGTGATCACCTTCCAGCGGCTTGCCTGGCCGGTGGTAACAGCCCATTGCCGCGCCAGCTTGATGCAGGCTTCCGTCGCTTCCGAGCCGCCCGAGACGAAGAAGATGCGGTCCATGCCTTCCGGCAGCTTGCCGGCCAGTTTCCGCGCCAGCTCCTCCGCCGGCTCGTTCTCGAAGTGCAGACGGTAGGCGAAGGTGGCGCGGTCCATCTGCCGCTTCATCGCATCGAGCACATTGCGGTTGGAATGGCCGATATTGGCGACCATCGGGCCGCTCGATCCGTCGATGAAGCGGCGGCCGTCCTGCGTCCACATGTAGATGCCCTCGGCGCGGTCGATCAGCGGCCGGCGCAGGCTGGATAAATAGAACAGATGCGATTGTGGGCGGGCTTCTGCGTCTTGAGCGATGGTCTGGATTTTCGACATGTCAGGACTTTCCGAGATAGCGATCGAGGACATTGCAGGTCACGCGTTCGACCATCGGGTCCTGTCTTAGCAGTCCGGCGACCCATTCGCAGCTTCCAGCGTGGAACACTTCGCCCTTGCCGCGCGGGAAATTGACGATCATGCCGTTGCCGCGTTTGACTTTCTCCAGATTGGCGTCGCTCGCTTCGCCGAACAGCGTTTCGGCGGTGAAGCGGCCATCTTCGTCGGTGAGGAATTGGTCCTCGATCGGAATGTCGGCGCTTTCCTCGACCTGGGAGGCCATGCCGACGGCGAGTACCTGCAATTCGTCGGGCGCACCGCTGGTCGCCGTGGGGTAGGGCAGGCCGCCGCGTATCTCGAAGTCGAGCCCGTCGACCTCGTAGCCATAGACATGGCTGTCGGCGCCGAGCAGGTCTCCATAATAAATGCCGGTACCGGAAAAGGCCCAGTGCTCGGGCCGATACACCGGAAAACCGCGCACGCCGCGCGGTGCGCAGCCGCCCCAACCGGCATAGACGCCGCGTGTCGCGTTGAGCCCGAAAGTCGCCGAACCCGGCCGGCCGATTTCCGGCGCCTCCCAGGAATTGGTTGCCCGGGTTACATCGCCGCCGCGGAAATAGGCTGGGTCTTCGGCGCGAGCACGGTATTTGTAGCAGACCTGGCGGCGGCCCTCGTCCTCAAGCCGCGTCTGCCACATGAAATTGCCGGCAAAGCGCGCCGCGTGGCCGCCGCGCTCGACATAATCGTCGACGGCATCGCGCATTTCCCAGGTCCAGTATTCATCATGGCCGACGAAGACGACGCAGTCGTAGCCGTCCAGGATTTCAGGCGAGAAATGCAATTCGTGCTGGCTGGCGAGATCGACGGCGTAGCCGGACCGCTCGGCGAAGCGGAAGAAGTGGCTGTCGTAGCTCGCCCAGCCCGACGAAGCGTATTTCTTCGAATGGCCGGTGGCGAGCGCCCATTCCATATGCGGATAGCGCGGTATCGTCTTCGGCGGCACGGCGACTTCCAGCGGCACGCGCGGCGCACCCTTAGGCAACACGACGAAGCCGCGGCACCACGGGCGCTGCGTCGACACGATGGGCGAATACTGGTTGCGGTCTGGTCCTGTAATGCCCTGGTAGTGGTTTGAGCCGCCCCAGGTGTTGTAGGCGAGCCAGGTGCCCGTCGCCGCCACTTGCAGTATACGGCCGGGCTTCTTGCCCGGCGGAGGCGCGACGATGAAAACATGGTGGCATTGGATCGGCTTGCCGTCGCGACCGTCTGCGGTCAGCGTCACCCGGTAGGCACCGGACGGCCAGTCCGCGCCAACGTGGAATTCGAACGACGCTTCCCAGCCGCAGCCCTCGGTCGAGCACTGGTCGGGCGTGTCCTGCCAGCCCGTCGCAATCCCCGCCTTCTCGAACACTTTCGTCTCGACACCGCCGTCTCGGGTGATCGTCATGCTGAATGCCGGGGCCGTCGAACTGACATGCAGCGTCACTGTCTCACCGGCGCGATAGGAAAACCGGTCGCTATAGCACCAGATCTCGCCGCGCTCGCCGTCCATGCCTGGCCATTCATAGTAGTGGCCGCGCACCGCGTGCCGGCGCTGTTCCGGCGTCAGTCCGAAATCGGGGAATTCAGTTGCAAGATTGATCATGGCGCCCAGAAATTTCGAAGGCTGCCATTTCGGCGATCTGCCGGTCGAGCGTCAAATGGAAACGATCGGGCCAGCATTTGTCCACGGGTGCCCTTGGCCACATCTGGCAAACCGACTATCTCAGAATGGAACGGCGCTTTTCCGCCGCGGGAGTCGACATGCTCAGAGTGCAGAAGGTCAAGGTCGACGACATCTACGTCCCGACGGCGCGCAAGAAGACGCTCCATCCCGAGACGGTCCGGCACCTCGCGGAGGACATATTGGAGAACGGCATGAAGACGCCGATCCAGGTCCGCCATGACGGCAAGCGTCATATCCTCGTCGAAGGTCTGCATCGGCTGGAAGCGTCCAAGTGGCTCGGCGAGACCGAGATCGACGCTTATCTGGTGCAAGCCAAGCGCCATTGACGCGGCCTGGCCCGCTGGCGCTCTCACGCGGTGCGGGCGCACTCCAGAATCTTTCGTCGTCAGTGTCGGTTTGCGCTTCATCGGCTCGTCCTTGGGACGGAAGCCAGATCAAACGCACCGAGGACCATCATGACCACCAAGCTCGACATCGCCCCCGCCAACGACCGCGAACTGGTTCTGGCCCGCATCATCGATGCGCCGCGCGAGAGCGTCTACCGCTGCTGGACCGATCCGAAACTGGTCACACAATGGTTCGCGCCAAAGCCGTGGACCACGTCGCGCGCTGAAATGGACGTGCGGACCGGTGGTTCGAGCCTGGTCGTCATGGCCGGTCCCGACGGCAGTGAGTTTCCGAATCCGGGTGTCTTTCTCGAAGTGGTCCCTGGCAAGAAGATCGTCTTCACCGACGCTTACACCGAGGCTTGGGAGCCGTCGGAAAAGCCGTTCATGACAGGCGTGCTGACTTTCGAGGACGAAGGCGAGGGCAAGACCCGGTACATCGCGCGCGTCCGGCACTGGAGCGCCGCCGACCGCGAACAGCACGAGAAGATGGGTTTTCACCAGGGCTGGGGCCAGTGCACCGACCAGCTCGAAGAACTCGCCAAGACTCTTTGATGCCGGCAACGCTGGAGGAGAACGATATGTCCAAAACCCTGCTTTTCGCCATTTTTGCTTCGGCCGCAGTGCTTCTTGCTTGCCCAGGCACCACCAATGCACAGGAGACAAAACCCGCCATGACGACCGCAACGAAAACATTGCCGAAGCCGGAAAAGTCCGGCCTGCTGCCGATCAACGGCCTGAACTATTATTATGCCGTCTACGGCAAGGGCGAGCCGCTGCTTCTGCTGCATGGCGGCCTCGGCACGATAGACATGTTCGCGCCGATCCTGCCCAAGCTCGCTGAGAACCGCACCATTATCGCGGTCGACCTGCAAGGGCATGGCCGCACGGTACTTGGCGATCGGCCGTTCACGCTGGAGGGCATGGGCGACGATATGGCTGATATCGTCAAGACGCTTGGCTATCAGCAGGTCGACGTCATGGGCTATTCGCTGGGCGGCGGCGTCGCCTTCCGCATGGCCGTCCAGCATCCCGAAGCGGTGCGCCGCCTCGTCCTGGTGTCGACCGGCTACGCCGCCAACGGTTTTTATGACGAGATGCGCCCGCAGCAGGCTCAGGTGAGTGCCGCGGCCGCGGAATTCATGAAGGACACGCCGATGTACAAATCCTATGTGGCAGTGGCGCCGCGCCCGCAGGATTTCCCGAAACTCCTCGACGCGCTCGGCAACTTCATGCGCCAGGATTACGACTTCTCAGCCGACGTTCCCAAGCTGAAGATGCCGGTCATGCTCGCCTATGGCGACAGCGACATGTACAAGCCCGAGCATGAGATGAAGTTCTACCAGATGCTCGGCGGCGGCCTGAAGGACGCCGGCTGGATGCGCGAGAACCTATCGCAAAACCGCCTGGCGATCCTGCCCAACCGCACCCACTACGACGTCTTCTTCGCGCCGGAACTGACGGCCGCGGCACTGCCGTTCCTCAATGGGGAGACCAAGGTGAAGAGCTGGGACGAGGTCGTCGGCGAAACCGAATAGCTTGCCGCGAAATTGGCTGCCGGTTGCCTCCCTCGAGACAGCCGGTGGTCCTTCTGTTGCCTGTGAGCAATCGCGGCCGGCGATGGATTCATATCAACGCTTTTCAATTGACGCTTTGGCTGGCGCCCGTAGTTTCCTGCCATCTTCCAGAGGACGGATCAGGTGATGACGAGATATCAGGGTGGATGCCTATGCGGCGCGGTGCGCTACCATGCCGATGCGGCCCCTATCAACGAACGCATCTGCCACTGCCGGCTCTGCCAGAAGGCTATTGGCGCCGCCTTCAACGCGCGCGTGTTGTTCCGCATCGATGATGTGACGGTCCAGGGGCCGCTGGCAACGGTGAACTCCTCGCCCGATATCAAGCGCGGCTTTTGTCCAGGCTGCGGCACCACGATGTTTTCCCGGCGCGATTCCGCCGACATCATCGGCATCACCACCGGTTCGCTCGACGATCCTTCGCTGTTCCGGCCGCAGATGCACATCTGGACCGCTTCGAAGCAACCTTGGGTGATGCTTGACGACGGCCTGCCGCAACATGAAGGCGCACCTCCGCCCGGCTGAAAGCCAGTCCGGCTGAAAGCCAGTTCGCCACGCACCCGCGAACATGACCAAGAATTAATTAATCGAAAAGGACACGTGATAGCCGGCAAATCGTCATTGGCGGGCCATCATTGTCTTCTTATTTAAGGGACGCGGGCCGGCATTCGAGGAGACGACGGATGAACGACAGCATCAGTACCCTGGACGAGCTTTTGAGCGATCCGATGGTCCTGCTTGTCATGGAGCGCGATCGCGTGCGCCCGGAACAGGTACGCATGCTGCTCGAACGGGCTCGCCGGCCTTCCGTCGACGAGCCGCTTGTGCCGCCGGCGCATGTGATCGCCAGGACCTGCCAGAAACTCTGGCTCTGCCCCTGATCGTGTTGCGATTTATCTCGGTGACCCTGAAACCGGCCTCCCATGGTGGCCGGTTTTGAATACGTATTTCTGGCGACGGCGCCAGCTTACCAATCCGTGAATTGATTATCTCTTGGATGACGGTAAGGCTTCTCCAGGACCAACCGCCACCGGTCGGCCCTACGCAAAGTTCGATCTCTCAAAATTGGAACGCGACATGACTGACATCTGCACCCAAGGCGTGGATACGGGCTTTGTCGGCCTGGGATACGCCAAGGTCGCGTTCCTCGGCCTGGTGCAAGGCATCACCGAACTGCTGCCGATCTCGTCCACCGCCCATATGCGGATCGTGCCGGCGGTGCTGGGCTGGCAGGATCCTGGCTCCGCGTTCTCCGCCGCCATGCAACTGGCGGCACTTGCCGCGGTGGTCAGCTATTTCTGGAGTGACGTGAGGGGCATCTTGTTTGGTTCGCTGGGCGCCCTGATACGGCGCGATTTCACCGACCGGCATTTCCGGCTGGCTTTCTGGATCGTGCTGGCGACGATCCCCATCGTCATTGCCGGCGTGGCGCTGTCCGGCGTTCTCAATGCCTGCAATTCGCCGTTGCGCAGCCTGACGGTGATCGGCTGGGCCTGCATCGCCATGGCGATCCTGCTGGCGCTGGCCGAAATTTTTGCCCGCCACCGGCGCTCTATGGGCGAAGCTTCGCTGTCCGATGCGCTGCTCGTCGGCATTGCTCAGATCGGTGCGCTTATTCCGGGTGTCTCGCGCTCCGGCTCGACGCTGACGGCAGCCTTGGGGCTCGGGTTCAAGCGGGCAGAGGCGGCGCGTTTCTCGTTCCTGCTTGGGCTGCCCGCCATCGCGCTCGCCGGCCTCAAGGAATTGTGGGAACTGCACAAGGTTCATCTCGATGCCCACGGATGGTCGGTTCTTGCCACCGGCCTGGTCGTCGCCTCTATTTCCGCCTTCTTTGCCATCTGGGGCCTGATGCGGGTGCTGGAACGCTTCTCCGCCTGGCCTTTCGTCATCTATCGCGGTTTGCTCGGCGTCGTCCTGTTGCTAGGCGTGGCAACGGGTTGGCTCGCCTAGCAGTTCCAGGAATTTGTGAAGCGGTTTTCCGTTGGAATTGCGTCAAGAAGAACGGTTCGGCGTTTCCGCGAAACGGTGAATCGCTTGGCGAGCGGCCGCCGCAGCCCTGTGTTGCGCATGTGCAACCCCGGCTACGCTTGCGTCGATCCCCGAAGATGTGATCGGCAGCGTTGATTGACTTACGGCTCAATCCATTCTTAACGTCCCGTTAATAAATGGAAGATGGAGCCACATGGCATCCTCGATGGGTTTGGGCCGCAAGGCTAAGGGGCTGGGGCTGACGCTTGCCCTGATTGTTTTTTCTTCGGTAGCGAGTTCCGCGTACGCGGCTCCCGCTTCCATGATCGTCGGCGGCGCGACCTCCCAGCCGATAGGCCACTATGATTTCTGCAAGATCCACATTGCGGAATGCTCGATCCGCTCACCCGGCAGTATACCGGAACTCATGACCGGCAAGCTGCTGCATGAGATCTCCACCGTGAACCGTTCTGTGAACACGCGCGTCAAGCCGATGAGCGATGTCGACAATTACGGCAAGGAGGAATGGTGGGCCTATCCTGACAACGGCTTCGGTGACTGCGAGGATTACGCGCTGGAAAAGCAGCGCGAACTCACAGCCGCCGGCGTCGCCATAGCCAACCTGTTGATGACGGTGGTTCGCAAGCCAGATGGAGAAGGCCATGCCGTGCTTGCGGTGCGGACGGACAAGGGCGACTTCATCCTCGACAATCTCACCGACAAGGTCCGCCTGTGGAACCAGACGAGCTATCGCTATCTGAAAAGGCAGGCGAGCGACAACACCGGACACTGGGTCTCCATTCTAAGCGGCGACGAAGAGTTGGTCAGCGCTGTCAAGTAGTCTTGTCGGCTCCGACGCATCCGGTCGCGGGTCGCTATCCATTCTCCTTTCGGGCCGGTCTTCCATGGCGGCGCCCAGCGGTGCTATCCAGGGCGGCTCGTTGGCGCTGGCGATCCGGTAATTCATGGACTTTCTGACGCTCCTCAACTCGGCGCCCCTGCTGCTGACCCTGGCCAAGGCCGCGCTGCCGCAGGCGGTCGCCACGACCGTTGCCTTCGGGCAATGGTTCGCGTCGGTGCCGCCATGCCGCGACCTTGTTTTCGAGACGTCCAGCTACCTGGTCTGCGAGGTCGACCCAAAACTGTATTCGATCGAGTTGTTCTGGAAGGATCCGGCCGGCAAGCCGTTTCAGTCGCTGCACAATCTCGACAACGCCCAGCGGATGGCGGGCCGCACAATGCTGTTTGCCATCAATGCCGGCATGTACCATCCCGATCTCAGGCCGGTTGGCCTCTATGTCGAGCGTGGTCTGGAGATGGCGTCGGTGAAGACCGGTTCGGGAAGCGGCAATTTCTCGCTTCAGCCGAACGGTATATTCTATATCGGCGGCGGCAAGGCGACGGTCCGCGCGACCAGGGACTTCGTCAGGAAGCGTCCGCGCACCGACTACGCGACGCAATCCGGGCCGATGCTGGTGATCGATGGCGAGCTTCATCCGAAATTCCAGCCCGATGGCACATCGCGCAAGACCCGCGACGGTGTCGGGGTGCGAAAGGACGGTGTCGCCGTCTTCGCCATTTCGGACGATACGGTGACGTTTCATGCATTCGCCCGTCTGTTTCGCGATGCGCTCGGCTGCGACAATGCGTTGTTTCTCGACGGCACGATATCGAGCCTGTTCGCCCCAGCCATCGGTCGCAACGACGATTACTGGAATCTGGGGCCGATGATTGGGGTGTTCAGGAAAAAGGGCTAGGCTCGCGCGTGGCGCCTATCACGGAGATCGCACCGAGCCGGCGAATTGCCAGCGCCCTTGGCCACCGGCGTGGCGCTGTCAAGGCCGGCCAGACGCTTATTGACCAGACCGGCAAGCCGGGCTTCAACATGGTAAAAACTTGATTCAATCTTTATTGGCAATTTCACGTTCATAACTGGATCCGGTTTGTCCGTCGGCTGTCGCCCACGGTCTGTTGTGTTTCGAGTACAGGTCCAGATGCGGATACCGGGCGTCATCAGTTTCTTGATCGCATCGCTGTGCCTTGCCGGCTGCTCGTCGACGTCGGGCATGGATGCGCTCGACGTGCAGAAACCGTCGAACGAGATCACCAGCTCTGTGGTGCGACCAAGCGCACCAATCGCATCCGTTCCGATGGCAAAGGCGCCAATCAATACGCGCAAGCTGGCCGAGGCCGCGCCCGTGGACGACAGGCCCTTTGGCCTGGCGGAGGAGGAAACGGTGGCGTTTCCGGCGGCTGAACTGCCCGACGGTGTCGAGCCGCCGGTCGAGCCGGCAGCTCTGGTCTCTCCGCCGAAACTTCTGTCGCGGGCAGCACCTCCCATGCTTGCCGGGCCGGTCACGCGTTATGGCTTTCGCGATGCCAAGCCGATCAATTTCGGCCGGTCTTCGCCCCGGCACCTCGCCGTGCACGGGGTCGACGTGTCGCGCTGGCAGGGTGACGTGAACTGGGAGAAGCTGCGCATCCAGGGCGCCAACTTTGCCTACATCAAGGCAACGGATGGCGGCGACCATCTTGACCCGATGTTCGCCAGAAACTGGCGCGGTGCCGATGCCGCCGGGCTGAAGCGGGGCGCCTATCACTTCTTCTACTGGTGCCGCACCGCCGGCGAACAGGCCGACTGGTTCATCCGCAACGTGCCCAGGGTCGAAGGCGCGCTGCCACCCGTGATCGATGTCGAGTGGAATGGCGACTCGAGCTGCAAGCGGCGCCCGTCACGCGAAACGGTGCTGGAGAAGATGCAGGTGTTCATGGACAAGCTTGAACGCCACTATGGCCAGCGGCCGATCATCTACACCGCGCCGGACTTCTACCGCGACAATCTCAGGGGCGCCTTCCCGGACCATCCGTTCTGGCTCCGCGCAGTGGCGCAGCATCCCTCAAAAGTCTATCCCAGCCGCAAATGGCTGTTCTGGCAGTATTCCGGTTCCGGCCTGTCCCATGGTGTGCGCGGACGCATCGACCTCAATGTCTTCCACGGCGACGAACGGCAATGGCGCGACTGGGCCGGCGGACGGCAGATGGTGGCCTCGGAATAGGGGCAGAGGCAACGCGCACCATTCGGGCCTTGCGAATGGACAAGACATTGCCGCCGTCTTGATATCTATGTACGTGCTCCTGCACTCCTGGGGCATCGGAGGCGAGGTGGAGCTAAAACTTCTGCTGGTCGGTTTTGCTTGCGCGGTCGCCGCCGGGCTGTCGATCGTCACCTTCCTGAAATGGCGAGAGGTGCGGACACTCAGCCGCTGGTTGCCGGCGCCGGGAAAGATCGTCTCCTCGAGCGTCGAGGCGCGTGAGGTCAGAAGCTCGAGCACCGGCTCGGAGAGCAGCAATTCCACCGAGATCCGCAATTTTCCTGCGATCACCTTCGAATACAAGGTGGGCGGCAAGACGTTTCGCAGCTCGCGCTACAGCGTGCAGGAGAACCTCGGAAATTTCGCGGTCGCCGAAACGCTCGCGCGGTTTCCGCGCGGCGCTGCGGTGACCGTGTTCTACAACCCGCTCGATCCGGCCAAGGCCGTGATCGAGCGCACCATGCCCGAAGGCGCGTTCAAGTTCATGGTCCAGCTTTCGGCGGGCTTGGTGATCGGCGCGCTGGTGCTGGTGTTTTCCGTCGGCGGTGTGCTGGAGGCGATCGGGCCGCATTTGCCCAAGCCGCAGAATCTTGGCGCAGGGGCGCTGCTGCTGTTCATGGGCCTGTTTGTCCTGCGCATGGGCTTCGTTCAGAAGTCGATGGCCGAGCAGGCGGGAAAATGGCCGGTCACCGTAGGCCGCATCGAAACCTCCGGGGTGCAGGCTATCCGAACCCGTGAGCGGTTCGGAGGCTATCGACCCTGGCGCACCATCTTCAAATCCCGCATCGTCTACAGCTATGGCGTCGCCGGCCAGCGCTACAGCGCCGACCGCGTCGCCTTCGGCGCCACCGTCGCGGCATCGCTGCCCGGCCTCGTCGGCGGCCGAGTGCAGCGTTATGTCGAAGGCAGCAAGGTCGACGTCCACTATGATCCCGCTAACCCCGCCTCGGCAGTGCTCGAATGCAGGGTGCGCGGGCTCTGGCTGTTGTGGGTCTGCTCGGCTGGCCTCCTCGGCAGCGCCGCCTTGCTGGTCGGGCTGGTCTGATGGGGCGCCGGATGCTTCAGCAGCGGACGAGAGGCCCGCTGTCGAATCCAGGCCAGGTGAACCGCACCGTCGCACCCTGCTTGACGATATGGATGACGCGGGAAAACGGCTCGTCGAGCGACGGATCCGAGCCGTAGCACTGGCTTGCTTGCACCACCCAGCCGCTCGCGCTCTTGCGAAATGTTGCACGCTCGCAGCCGAATTCGGGAAGCGATAACGCCGTCTGATCTACGGTGTAGACCGTCCGACGCTGGACGTCGGCGGCTGCACTGCAATTCAGCCTCTCCCGCGACCACGTCCCGACATAGGGCGCCGCCGCCGCCAGTGCCGTGCCGGCCGCGAATGCGGATATTGCCATCGTCAGTGCCAAACGCCGCATCGCCTGTCTCCTTGGACTGTGCCCGACAATACAGATATTGGGATCTGTGAGAGCCAAGTTTCGTCGGGGTACGGATTTAATATAGCGGTTCCGGATTTCGCTTAGGGTTTTGCGCGGATGATGCGACTGTACGGTCACCCCTTTTGCGTCACACGCTTTCCCAGAGATATCTGATGATCATCCGCACACTGGCGTTCGTTTCCCTCGGGCTGCTCGGCCCGATGCAGGCGGCCGCCGCAAAAGACTGTCTGCTGAGCCACGCAACCTATCGGGAACCGCATTCGGGTGCCGTCATGCAATTTCGGCCGATCCACAACGAACCGGCGGCACTGACGGCGCAGGTGTTTTCACTGATCGTGCCCAATACCGACACGAGCCTGCCAGCCGACATCACCTGGACCAACGGCAGGAACTCGTTTCCGCTCGGCACCATCCGCCACACTTGCACTGACGACGACCGCGAAGCGGGCCTGGAGGATGGCAGCGGGCTGTGCAGGATATGGGATGGGCAGGTCTATGCCTTGACCGGCGGCGGCGCCGAGCAATTGAATTCCCGCGAAGCGACACCGGCGCCGAAAGGCCTGTTGCTGCCCGATTTTGGCGCGGCCCTTGCCGAATGGGCCGATTTCGCCAATGCCAATCCAGATGGCTCGGCATGGGATGCCTTCACTTTGACAGGATGCAGCGATGAATAGCGCCATGAGATCGATCATCTGGACCGGCGCCCTGTTGGCGTCCGTGACGATATCCATCGTAGCGCGTGCCGGCGAGCCGGCTCCGTCGCGCCCGCCCATCGACAAATGCGTCTGGGAAAAACTGGCCGACAAGAATGTCGGGCTTGCCGCCTGGGTGCAGCGCTGCGATTTCGGCTTCCGCCAGATCCACTTCGAATTCGCGGGCAACGCGCTTACCATCAAATACAGCGATGGCGGCGCGGCCGATCCACTTGTCGAGGTGTTCGATATCCAGCCCGGCGAAACCGCTGAGGCTGCGTTGCTGCGCCTGTTCCTGGAAAAGACAGACAAGGCCGTCAGCGCGCGCTGCGTGCCGACGTCTTACACGGAAGGCAGCGTGCCCACCGGCGTCACGCGTTACACATTCAGTCCCGACCCCGCCTACGCGAAAGAGCTGGAAGCGCTAGCCGATCCCAATGAAGTTCCCGAGCCGCCTTGCGGCGACTGGGGCGAAATGCCTGACGGCATCCAGTATTTCGAGGTGCCGGCCGGCGAGGCGCGCAAGCTGCTGTTTGTCCGGGCGGGACAGGACGAGCCCTTGTTCGACGAGCAGACGCTGCGGGTGTTGCCGGCAGGGTAGGGGCTGAGATCTCAGACTAAGAGATCCTTCGGAGCCGCTTTCCTTCGCCCACAAGGACGGCAGAGCCCGCCGGCTCTACGCCTCTACATATTCCGCAAGGCTGACACCTTTCGGCACATTCAGCCCGTCGGCGCGCAAAACTTCGATGTGAAAGCGAATTGCGTCTCGAATTTCGCTTTCGCTGCTGACCGGCGCGCCTTTTGTCGCGATCCCGGCAGACCATTTCATGCGTTCGTCGAGTGCCTCAAATCGCGCTGCGCAGAGTTCATGCCCGCTTCCACCGAAACTTCGGCGCCGCCATGATCAGTTCCTGGCTGATGATCTCGCCGCCTGGACCGACAATCATCGTCAACTCCCGATCATGATGACGGAAGGACAGGCGGTATCTGCCCTCGTCCTCGCCAATCCCACGCTCGACCCGCCCCTTGATGCCACCACGCTGCATCTGCCTCATGAAATACTCGACAGCGAACTTCATCGCTCGAGCGGCCGCTGCGGCATCGATCTCAGGCGCACCATCCGCCCATCTAACCGAAACCATCCAAACCTCCAGAAGAATCCCTGCCGGACCTTTGTCCGCATGTTGGCGCAAGGTTCCCAAATCGAGCAACTGATCACCATCCAGTTCCATCGGCAAAGGGAGACTTTGGCCACCACAGTTCTGCGTCTGTCACTACGGATTTTTGAACCACGCGTTCCACGATTAGCTCAAGTTTACTGCTGCAATCGGATCGTTCTTTGCTCTGTCGCAAGCAAAATGCATTTCCGAGCATCGAAACCGCTAGAGCGGGGTGCACCGGATCCAGCAAGAAGGGATATCCCTCCGCCGTGACGCTCACATCCCATGGTTTCTGGATCCGCCCTGGGCACTGAACCCATCGCGGTTCAATTTGCGCGAGCGCAAAGAACCGACGCCCCACGTCCCGTACCTTCTCTCTCAATCGACGACCATCGAGATTGGAGACTGACATGTCCACGCGGCGCGAGGCGCTCTTCGGAGCAGCGATTGGCGCTGCCACCGTTACGATGCCAGGCATGCCAACAAGCGAAGTGAAGGCGAAAATGAAAATAGATTCCGAGAGCAAAGAAATGATCGAAGAATGGCCAACCCTTGTATTCAGCACCGAAGCAGCAAGCGGCGCAAAGGCGGACAATACGCTGCTGCCCATGCTTATCGCCGGGCTCGCCCTAATTGTCCTAGGTGGCATCGTTGTGATGGCCTTTGTGTAGAAAAAGGAAGTCTGCCGCTCTCTCCTGGCATTAAGTCGCCGCAGCGATCTCGGTGAGCTCTGATATGCCCGACCTTTGCGGATATCTTCATCATACTGGTCGCTGGCGATGAACGGCTCAGCCCTCTCTCGCTGGACCATGGCATACTTTGCTGCCGCGCTAGCTTTCCTGATCGCGGCCCAAGTGCTGATGGTCGCCGGCTACGGTTTTCCGACCGCTGGCGTGGAAGCTCCAGAAGCGCTTGCGATCGTCCACATGATTACAATCGGCTGGCTCAGTCTGTTGATGTGCGGGGCGTTGCTCCAGTTCGTACCAGTGCTCGTTGCGCAGCCCCTTCGCGACGAGTCACTGGCTTTGCCGGCGTTGACCTGTTTGCTTATGGGACTGTTCTGCTTGCTCACCGGTTTCCTCCAGCTTTCAGGCGCGATCGACCTCAATGTCCCCGTTCTCGCATTGGCGGGCTTCTTCCTTCCGGCTGGTTTCGCGTTGATCGTATGGGTGCTCGGCCGGACGTTGTGGAGCGTCCGGCCATCTAGCCTGCCACTGCCTGCTCGTTTCGTGGCCGGAGGGATCGCCAGCATCGCGGTCACCGCCACGTTGGGTGCTTCGTTTGCATTTGTGCTTTCAGGCCGGGCGCCTGGAGGGGCGGATTTCGACCTGCGAACACTGGCTCTTCCCATCCATGTGACGGTCGGTCTGGGCGGCTGGCTCGGCTTCACGGCAATCGGTGTCAGCTACCGCTTGCTGCCCATGTTCATGCTTTCCCCGGACAGTGAACGCACCACGGGCCATTTGGTATTATGGACTGGGGCGATGGCCTTGGGTCTGATCGTCCTGGCAGAACCGTTGGAAGTTCTTTCAGGGACAATCATGCTGCCCACTGTTCTCGCCGGCTTGATGGGGCTCGTTGCGACCGTCTTCTACGGCATCGATCTTGCGTTTTTCTACCGCAACCGCAAGCGACGCAAGATCGAGCTGAACAGCAGGTCGGCGATCGGCGCATTCGCGGCCCTCTATCTTTCGGTCCTGCTTCTGCTCGCGCTATTGGCCAGCGGAACGCTTGCGCAGCATGTAGGTGCGATTGTCTATCTCGTCGCCTTCGGCTGGCTGACGGGGCTGGGGCTTTCACAACTCTACAAGATCGTGCCGTTCCTTACCTGGCTCGAATGCTACGGACCGGTGATGGGCAGGGAACCGACGCCACGCGTCCAGGATCTTGTCGTCGAAACGCGCGACAGGTTCTGGTTCGCACTTTATTACGTCGGCGTACTGGCCGGAACTGGGGCGCTTCTGGCCGAGGCCGCGGTCCTGTTCCGGATAGCGACGGCTGTGACGTTGTTTGCCACCGCGGCAATCGTCGTGGAACTCGTTCTGGCGCGCCGCCTTGTCAATGTTGCAACTGCCCTGCGTCTGCCCGAGGGAGCATCGCGCCCGCGTCTTTTCCTGCCTTCCTGGCGTTAGATACAGAGGAGATCCGAATGAATTCCCCGCATTACGACCTCGACGTTCGACCGATCCTTCGCGAAGGCGGCGAACCCTTCAGCGCTATCATGGAAGCCGTGGCCGCGCTCGCCCCCGGTCAGAGCCTGTGCTTGCTCGCTTCCTTCAAACCGATTCCCCTGTTCCAGGTGCTTGGTGCGAGGGGGTTTGAGCCTTCGGCCCGTGAAATTGGCAACGGCGACTGGGAAGTGATCTTCACGCCCGCCAATGCTGTGCCGCTGGCGCCGGAAAAAACCGAACGATCCTCGCGCTCTGCCAGTGGAGACGACTGGCCTGAGCCAGTCACGGAACTCGACAACCGCGATCTCGAGCCACCGGAACCTATGGTCAAGGCCTTGGAAGGAGTCGAATCCCTGGCGCCCGGCCGAACGATAGCCGTGCTGCTGCCTCGCGAACCGGTGTTTTTGTTCGAGGAACTACAGGCGCGAGGCCACCGCTGGCGCGGCGCCTTCGAACCGGAAGGGCACTATCGCATCGTTATCCGCTCTGGTGGACCGGGCGGACGGCGGTCATGAGCGACGACGAGGACGAGACACTGGCGGCTGGTGTGCGCGAAGCGCTGCGCATGGTCATTGATCCCGAGCTTGGAGAAAATGTCGTCGATCTCGGACTGATCTACCAGGTTTCGGTGGGACGTGACGGGACGGCGCAGATCGAAATGACGACCACGACACGTGCATGTCCAGCCACAGGCTATCTCAAGGACGCCGTACAGTCGGCGGCTTGGATCGTGACCGGAATCCACAACGTCGAGATCCGGCTCACCTACGAACCGCCGTGGACGCCCGAGATGATGAATGCCGACGCCAAGTACCGTCTTGGCCTGGTCGAAACGGGAAGCAATGCATGAACGGGGAGCAACGAAACAAGCCAACGATCGTCGTCGAGGGCATGCCGCTGTCGAGCGAGCTTGATGAGGCGATGATTCACAGGGTCGTCCACGGTTTCTACGAAGAGATCCGTCGAGATCAACTTCTCGGCCCGATCTTCAACGCAGAGATCCCGCCGGAGGCATGGCCGCGCCATTTGGCGAAGATGTGCGATTTCTGGTCCGCCACGATGCTGCGGACCTCCCGCTATGATGGCCGGCCGCTGCCGCCGCACCTGGCGATACCGGGCCTTTGCGAGGCGCATTTCCGGCGTTGGCTGACGCTGTTCCGAGCCACAGTGAAGCGCGTTTGCCCGCCTGAAGCCGCAGCGCTGTTCATGGCCCGGGCGCTGCGCATTGCTCACAGCTTCCGCCTTGCAGTCGCTTTCAACCGCGGGGAAGAGACCATTCACGTCAAACCAATCCTTGAGGAGAGCCTTTGCTCAGGTAGAGCTTCAGAGTGATCGCAGTGCCCATTTGACCGTCTGGGAGATCGGCCCTTCATGCGACTGACGAGGCTCTGCGCCCGTCCGTCTTGCAGCGCAGCAGGCTGCGGCGACTAGTCATATCCTCTTTGTTCCAGCGCAACGATCATCTTGTAAGGCGATAGCATGATGTTCGCATTGCAAACGCGGACAAAGGGCATGAAACCTCGATACAGTGACGATGTTACCATGGACGCAATCATGCGCGAGTGGCCGACAACCATCCGCGTCGTTCTCCAGCATGGAATGCTTTGCGTCGGCTGCCCTATTGCTCCGTTCCACACCATTTCCGAGGCGGCGCGGGAGCACGGGCTAAGCGAGGAATCACTTCGTTTCGATCTGGATGTCGCTATCAAGCGAGCCGGAGCGGATTAGTTCTTCCCAGTCCGCCCTTCAGCCAGCACAAGCAGGCGGTGAGGTTCAACCACGGTCACCTTCTCGCGTCGGCTTTTGACGAGCCCCTTCTCCTCCCAAGATGAGAGCAGCCGGCTCACCGTGTGCAGCGTCGTTCCTGTCATCTCGGCAATGTCCTGCCGCGAGATCGGGAAGTCGATCATTATTCCTTCATCGGTCTTCCGGCCCGTCTGCTTAACCAGCTTAAGCAGCGCATGGGCGACCCGTTGATCCACCTGTTCGGTGGACATTTCGACGACGCGCGTGTGAGCGTCCTGCAACCTGCTGCCTACGGTCTTATAGGTGTTGGCGCCAAAATTGGGGAAGGCGTCCGCGAATTTTGGCCACAAGTGACCTGGCCAGGCAAGAAGCACGCAATCGATAGCGGCGATCGCGCTGGCCGGATAGGTGGTGCGGCCCAGCGCGTGAGCAATGCCCATTAGTTCGCCGGGGCTGATGTAGCGCACCGTCACCTCTTGGCCATCAGGCGTTGTCTTGATGACACGGACATGGCCGTCGAGCAGCAAGAAGAACGAATGAGCTTCCTGCTCCTGCTCGAACACGGGTTGGTCCTTGGCAATCCGTAACGACCGGGCTTGACCGATTATATAGTCGAGATCCGTGGGGGCCATACCCTGAAAGGCAGATAGCCCGGCAATCAATGAGCGATCGAGGCGGCTCAACTGTAGCGCCCCTTCCGAAACTTTACTGTGACCATGAAAGGCATTCCGTCTCCGTCGAGCCACACAATGTCACAGGCCACCGACGGGCGGCAAGTGGCACACACCGCGGCCTTTTTTCCTTATTTCCGAACTTGTTTGCGCTGCAGCAAAGTTCTCAAGCCGGACACAGCCTAGAAAAGCCACAGCGGTAAACGCCGTCGAGCATAATTGACCAGAAAGATAAGATCATGAGAAATGCAATCGTAATCGCCGCCGCGCTCGCAGCGTCGGTGTTGGCTGGAGCGGCGCAGGCCGCCGACCATCAGGTCCAGATGCTCAACAAGGGCGAGAAAGGCGTGATGGTCTTCCAGCCTGACTTTGTCCAGGCAGCGCCTGGTGACACTGTCACGTTCGTGCCAACCGATAAGGGCCACGATGCCGAAACGATCAACGGCATGATCCCGGACGGCGCGAAGACTTTCAAGGGCAAGCCGGGCGAACAAATCACCGTTACGCTCGACAAGGAAGGTATTTATGGCGTGAAGTGCGCGCCTCATTATGGGATGGGCATGGTGGCGTTGATCGTGGTCGGCAAGCCGGTCAATCTGGAGAAGGCAGCCGCGGTTAAACAGTCAGGAAAGGCGAAGAAAGTGTTCGAAACCCTGCTGGCTGAAGTTCCAGCGGGCAATTGAAGGCATAGCCTATATTATTCAGATATCCGGCAGGATCCTCGGGACGGGCATCAGTCCGCCTGGGGTTCCTCGTTTTGGAAAATGCATTCCATGGCAATTCCACGCACACGGCCGGGCGCATATCCGGCGGTTCTCTCCTACGGTTTCCGGCCGTTCTTCCTGCTCGGCTCGCTGTACGCCGGAGGGGCGATCCTGTTCTGGCTGCCGTTGTTTTACGGCCGGCTCGAAACCTCGAGCGCCTTCCTGCCCGTAGATTGGCATGTCCACGAGATGCTGTTTGGCTATCTCGCGGCGATCGTTACGGGATTCCTGCTGACCGCTATTCCGAATTGGACCGGACGTCTGCCGGTGCAAGGCCTGCCGCTGCTGGCGCTCGTCCTGCTGTGGCTTGCGGGGCGAGTTGCGGTGTTCTTTTCGGCGGAGACCGGCTGGCTCGTCGGAGCCGCAGTCGATTGCGCCTTTCTCCTGGCGGTAGCGGCCGCCGCCGCGACCGAAATCATCGCGGGCCGAAACTGGCGGAACCTCAAAGTGCTGTTGCCGGTCGCCGTGCTTCTGGCGGCCAACGTGATGTTCCATGTCGAAGCACACCACCAGGGCGTCTCGGACATCAGCCGCCGGCTCGGCCTCGGGGCTGCCGTCGTTCTCATCATGATCATAGGCGGACGCATTGTTCCCAGTTTCACCCGCAATTGGCTGGCTCGCGAAAATCAGGGCCGCCTGCCGGCCCCGTTTAGCCATTTCGACGTAGCAACGATCGCGCTGTCCGCCGCCGCATTGGCGGCTTGGGCCTTCGTTCCTGAAAGCAGCGCGACAGGCGCAATGCTGATCGCCGGATCGGCTTTCAACGCTATCCGGCTTGTGCGCTGGGCGGGCGATCGCACGTTTCGTGATCCGCTGGTGGTGATCCTGCACATCGCGTTTGCCTTTGTGCCGATCGGTCTTCTGCTCGCCGGACTTGCCGTCGTCCTGCCGGAGACAGTCCCTTCCGCGGCGGGCATTCACGCGTTCAGCGTAGGAGCGGTGGCATGCATGACGCTCGCCGTCATGACCCGCGCCACGCTTGGGCACACAGGGCGCGAATTGCAGGCGAACATTGGCACGCGCGTGGTCTTCGTCGCGATCGTGCTTGCGGCCGTCATGCGCATCGGCGCCGCGTTCCTACCTGCGCAAGCGATGCTTCTCCACATATCGGCGACGTTGTGGGTGGCGGCCTTCCTCGGCTACGCGGCTCTATTTGGCGGCATGCTCGTTCAACCCAAACTACGGTTGCGGAAGCCGAACAAGGCGCCGTCTTGACGCGCGGATCAGGACCGCATCGATCCAAGCAAACCGAGTGCCATCGGCCCCGGCTGGCGTGGCGAATTCGAAATTCGTATCACCTTGGAGCAGCAGCGACGGTGAAGGTGCATTTGAACGCTAACCGTACCAATATCATATCGGCCGTTCCTCCAGATATCTCAACGTAGCCAAACGCTTGATGGCCGTTGTTGCGAAGGTTTGGGCTCGGTCGCGGTCGGCCTGGAGGGGAAGGCTTTCCCCCGCGTTGAGGTAGGATTCGGCCAGCAGCTCGCAGAGCGCATCCAAGGATTCCGGTGATCGGTCGCTGATTGAAGTGGTCGTTCCGAGCGGGCTGGCAGTGAGTTGTTGCGCAAGGTCTCGCGCCTCTGTCGCAAGATTGCTAAGCACGGCCTTGTCATGTTCCCCCCGAAACGCCGCAAACGCTTTCAGTCGGATCGCGATCTGTTCTTCCATGGCTGCAAGATCGCTAGAGCTGGCAAATGTCGCGTTGGCCTCACGACGCGAAAAGAATGCACGCCGCCGTTCGGTCCGCAGAATACGGGCATGTTCCAGTTCCTCTCGAGCCATCTGCTCAGCAGCGGATCGGATCTCCGTTGAAGGTGCGTTCGAGGCCACGTAGGACCAAAAGGCAAAAGCGCGCTCTTCGTTTCTCACTGCCATCGCAAACGAATGGTAAGGGTCCACAAGTTCGGGCGAGATCACGGCCGTGTTCTCGTCATCGAAAACACCTTTCGGCGTCCATTGGAGCTGCCTCAGATCCGGATCATTGCCACTGGATTGCCGGGACCAGCGAGTGACGTTTTCGATATGGCCCGTTTCCTCCTTGACCAGGCGCTCGAAGACCTCGGCCAATCTCGCCTGACCCTTATCGCGCATTCGCTGTGCTAGTTCCGCGTACCTTTCCGCAGCTTCTTTCTCCATCGCGAATGCGATTGCCAGAAGTTCGGCCATCGACCTGACCGGCGCCGCCGGCTCTGCTTGCAAACGAGACATGACTCTCCTCCGATGCCAGTTTTTTCAACACTAGGCCGACTACCTGGAAGTTGTTTGCGCTGCGTCAAAGAACTCTCGTTCAAAACCGCCGACACACGCGCCAGAGGCCGCTGGCGGACGAAACCAGCTAGCTCCCAGCTTGAGAACGTAATGAAGGAAGCCGATGCCGGGGAGCATTTCCACTCGATATACGTCGACCGCTTCCTTACGACTCTCGAGGAACTGGCGCCGTCTTGCTGCGTGGGCAATTGCAACCCTGGCAATCCTGGCTGTCTGGTCGGCACCCACCCATGCCGGAACACTCAAGGACTACTTGGCAAGCACCAAGCCGGGAGAGCTAATCCAGGGTGGCGATCGATACGGGGAATTCGAAGGCGTCCCGCCGCTGGCGCCAATCTACTCGAGAACCCGAAAAATCGGGTACGCCTACCTCAACACCGACTTTTCCAGCGCGGTTGGATATTCGGGAAAACCGATCAGGATCCTTGTCGGCATTGATGCCGCGGGGATTATCCGCGGGATCAAGCTGGTCGAGCACAAGGAACCGATCGTCCTCATAGGCATACCGCAGGCAAAGGTCGTCGCGGCACTCAACTCATTGATCGGCAAGGACCTCAGCCGCGTCGCTGCCGGGGCAGAACAGCTCCCGCAGGTCGACATCGTCAGCGGTGCCACCGTGACAGTTCTGGTGATGAGCGACAGCGTCGTCCGCTCCGCCGTCAAACTAATTCGGAGCAACCGTCTTGGTGCAACCAGTTCGACCACCTCGCCAGTCGCCCAAGGGCTGATCAAGAAGCCGGACTTGTCCAAGTCTGAAATCCGCGATTGGGCTTCGCTCCTCGGCGATGGCTCAATTCGCAGCCTCCGCCTCACCGTCGGCGAGGTCTCCGACGCTTTTGCTCAAGCCGGCCATCCAGAAGCGTCCGCCAAGCCCGAGACAACCAATCCAAGCGATCGCTTCATCGACTTGTATGTGGCCGCGGTCGGAGTGCCGACGATCGGTCGCAGCCTTCTGGGAGATGTCGGTTACGAGCGGCTGCAAAAGAAGCTCAAGCCGGGCCAGCAGGCGATCATCGTTGCCGGTGACGGCGCTTATTCCTTCAAGGGTTCAGGCTATGTGCGGGGCGGGATTTTTGACCGGATCGAACTGCTGCAAGACGGCCAAGGCGTCCGGTTCCGCGATCGAAATCACACGAGGCTCGGCGACCTGGCGGCGAAGGGCGCGCCGAGCCTGCGCGAAATAGCATTGTTTTCCGTACCGGATGAATTTTCGCTCGATCTCACGCAGCATTGGGAACTGCAGTTGCTAGCCCAGCGCAGCTATGGTGCGCGGGACAAGGCAGTCCTTCCGTTCAATGTCGGCTATACTCTTCCCGACCGTTACCTGACGATCGAAGAGCCACCGGTGCAGGAGGCCGTCAAATCGGTTTCGGAAGCGGCCGCGCCAACACCTGCGTCGGCTGAAGAGCCAGGCGCGACTTTCCACGACCAGGAACCGCTCTGGATCAAAATTTGGAGGATGGACACAGTTTCGGTCGCCATCACCGTGGCCGCACTCCTTGTCCTTACCGCCATCTTCTTCTTCCAGAACTGGCTGGTTCGGCGGCCACGCCTGTTCGGTTGGGTGCGACGCGGCTATCTCCTTTTTACACTGGTCTGGCTTGGATGGTACGCCAATGCCCAGCTCTCCGTGGTCAATGTGCTGACGTTCTTCAACTCGTTGATCAGCGGCTTCAGCTGGGAATTCTTTCTGTCGGCACCTCTCATTTTCATACTTTGGGGTGCCATTGCGGCGGGACTTCTCTTCTGGGGCCGTGGACCGTTTTGCGGCTGGCTTTGTCCGTTCGGAGCGCTCCAGGAACTGACCAATAATCTGGCGCAGTGGCTGAAGGTGCCACAGATCACGTTGCCCTTCGGCCTGCACGAGCGGCTGTGGCCAATCAAGTACATCGTCTTCCTCGGCCTCTTCGGCCTTTCGCTCTATTCGGTGGGAATGGCCGAGACCTACGCCGAGGTCGAGCCGTTCAAAACCGCGATCATCCTGAAGTTCGCCCGCGAATGGCCTTTCGTGATCTTCGCACTGGCGCTTCTCGGCGCCGGCCTGTTCGTCGAACGCTTCTACTGCCGCTATCTCTGCCCGCTCGGCGCCGCGCTCGCCATACCAGGGCGCATCCGCATGTTCGAGTGGCTGAAGCGCTATCCCGAGTGCGGCTCGCCCTGCCAGCGTTGCGCCAAGGAATGCCCCGTGCAGGCGATCCATCCAGAGGGCCAGATCAACGTCAATGAATGCATCTATTGCATGCATTGCCAGGAACTCTACCACGACGACCATCGCTGCCCGCACATGATCCAGGTGCGCCTGAAGCGCGAAAAATTCGAGGCGCTCTCGTCACCGTCGAGCCGGGGCAAGGGGCCGGCCAAGCCGGTGATCGCCTTCAAAGGCAAGCCAATCGAGCAAAGCAGCCCGGTTCCCAGTTCAACGATTTAAGACTCAACCAGAAGGAGACGGAATATGTCGGAAGAAGACCGCAAGAGAACCCTGAGCAGGCGCCAGCTGCTGGGTACGTCGGCAATCGTGGCGGCCGCCGGCGCGTCGGGCATTGGCGGCACGCTGACATTGGGCGGAAGCATGGTGTCGCCGGCGGCGGCACAGAGCGCTGCGTCGGGAGGGCAAAAGTTCGAGGTCATGCCGGGCGAGCTCGATGAATATTATGTGTTCTTTTCGAGCGGCCAAAGCGGCGAAGTCCGCATTGTCGGCGCGCCGTCGATGCGTGAACTGATGCGGATCCCCGTCTTCAATCGCTGCAGCGCGACCGGATGGGGCCTGACCAACGAGAGCCGCAAGGTGCTGACCGAGGGGCTGCTGCCGGAAACCAAGGAATTCCTGAAGGACAAGGGCGGCATCTATCTCAACGGCGATCTCCATCACCCGCACCTGTCGTTTACTGACGGCACCTATGACGGCCGCTACCTGTTCGCGAATGACAAGGCCAATACCCGCGTGGCCCGCATCCGCCTCGACGTAATGAAATGCGACAAGATCATCCAGCTGCCGAACCAGCACACCGTCCACGGGCTGCGCGTCCAGAAATATCCGAAGACAGGCTACGTCTTCTGCAATGGAGAGGACCGGGTGCCGATCCCGAACGACGGCAAGGTCCTCGACGACAAGACGAAGTACCACGCCATCTTCACCGCCGTTGACGGGGAGACAATGAAGATCGCATGGCAGGTGATGGTCGACGGCAATCTCGACAACGTCGATGCCGACTACCAGGGCAAATATTGTTATGCCACCTGCTACAATTCCGAAGAAGGCATCAATTTGGCGGAGACGATGGCGAAAGAGCAGGATTGGGTCGTCATCTTCAACCTCAAGCGCATCGAGCAGGCCGTCGCCAAGGGTGATTTCAAGGAAATCGGCGGCGTGCCGGTCATCGACGGACGCCACGGTTCGCCCTACACGCGCTACGTTCCCGTTCCGAACAGCCCGCATGGCATCAATACCGCGCCAGACGGAATCCACGTGGTGGCCAACGGCAAGCTGTCGCCCACCTGCACGGTCTTCGACGTGCGCAAGTTCGACGACCTCTTCGACGACAAGATCCAGCCGCGCGATGCCGTCGTGGCGGAACCCCAGCTCGGTCTTGGACCGTTGCACACGGCTTTCGATGGCCGAGGCAATGCCTACACCACCTTGTTCATCGACAGCCAGATCTGCAAATGGAATATCGACGACGCCAAGCGCTCCTTCGCCGGCGAGGAGATCGATCCGATCCGTCAGAAGCTCGACGTCCATTATCAGCCCGGCCACAACCATTCCTCGATGGGACAGACCAAGGAGGCGGACGGGAAGTGGCTCATCTCCCTCAACAAGTTCTCCAAGGATAGATTCCTTAACGTTGGCCCGCTCAAGCCGGAGAACGACCAGCTCATCGATATCTCGGGTGACACTATGGCGCTCGTCCATGACGGGCCAAGCTTTGCCGAACCGCATGACGCAACCCTGGTCCACCGGTCGAAGATAAATCCCGTCAGCGCATGGGATCGAGCGGACCCGTTCTTCGCCGACGCCGTAAAACAGGCAGCTGCTGACGGCATCGACCTGCTGGCGGATAGCGAAGTCATCCGCGACGGGAACAAGGTTCGCGTCTACATGACGTCGGCTGCACCAGCGTTCGGACTGGAGAGCTTCTCCGTTCAGCAAGGCGACGAGGTCACGGTCTACGTCACCAACATCGATGAGGTAGAAGACCTCACCCATGGCTTCGCCATCGTCAACTACGGGATCAACATGGAAGTTGCGTCCCAGGCGACAGCTTCGGTGACGTTTACGGCCGACCGGGCAGGCGTCTACTGGTATTACTGCTCCTGGTTCTGTCATGCCATGCACATGGAGATGCAGGGCCGCATGTTCGTCGAGCCGCAGGCTGCGTGACGGCATGGCTCAATTGGCCACCCTCGCGACTTTGGGAATGGCGGCGCTTCTTGTCGCCATTCCCGGTAACAATGCCGGGGCGTCGGAAATCGCCGTGCCGGCCGATGAGACGCCCCTTCAAGCGATCGTCGATGCCGCCGCGCCCGGCGACGTGCTGTTGCTCGCAACCGGCAGGCACCGTGGTCCGGTATCCATCACCAAACGGGTGACCCTGCAAGGCCAGGCAGGCGCAATGGTCGAGGGTGATGGCCAGGGAAGCGTGATCACCGTCGAGACCGCGAATGCTGCGGTGCGCGGTCTGGAGATTGTCGGTTCCGGGTCCAACTTGGATGCGATGGACGCCGGCGTGTTCGTGAAAGAGACCGCCAAGGGCGCGATCGTCGAGGGAAACGCGATCCTCGGCAACCTCTATGGAATATATCTCCATGGCGCTGCGGGCGCCGTCGCTAGGGGTAACCGCATAGAGGGCATGCGCACAGGACGTACGAACCAGGCTGGAAATGGCGTCTCGGTCTGGAACGCGCCTGGCGCCAAGGTCGTCGGCAACCAGATCAGCTTTGGACGCGATGGCATTTTTGCGACTGCCAGCAAACACAATGAATTCAGCGCGAACATCTTCCACGATGTGCGGTTCGCCATCCATTACATGTACACAAACGACAGTGTGATCAGCGACAATGTTTCAGTCGGCAATGTCGTTGGCTACGCCATCATGTATTCCAGCAGGCTGCGGGTCACGGGCAATTTGTCCGACGGCGACCGCGACTACGGGCTGCTGTTCAATTATGCCAATGGCTCAGAAATAAGCGGCAACGTGGTCCGCGGCCGAAGGCAGCCGATCGGCAGATGGGCGAGCAACGGACAGCGTTTCGCCGGCACGGACGGACTTCCTGTGGGCGACGCGGACGGGGTGGTGGCTGCGACAGGGGCCATTACCCGCCTAGGCCCCGAGAAGTGCGTGTTCATCTATAATGCAAACAAGAACCGCTTTCGCGGCAATCGATTCGAGGGTTGCGAGATCGGCGTGCATTTTACGGCCGGTTCGGAAGGCAACGAGATGGCCGGCAACGCCTTCATCCGCAATCGAAACCAGGTGAAATATGTCGGTACGCGCTACCTCGATTGGTCGAGCGGCGGCAGAGGTAACTACTGGAGCGACAACCCGGCTTTCGACCTGAACGGCGACGGCATCGGCGACAACTCCTACCGACCGAACGATGTGATCGACAAGGTCCTGTGGACAGCGCCGGCGGCGAAGGTTCTCGTCAACAGTCCCGCGGTGCAGGTGATCCCGCTGGGCGCAGACCCGATTTCCCGCAGTCTTTCCCGGCGGCGTCGTCGACAGCCATCCACTGATGAAGCCGGCCGACACGGAGGAGAGCCCATGAGCGTCAACATCCAATTGGACTCCGTTGCCAAGCACTTTGGCACGGTCAGGGCCGTCGATGACGTTTCATTCGCACTGAGTGATGCTGAGACCGTCGCCCTCGTTGGGCATAACGGTGCGGGCAAGACGACCCTGATCAAGCTCATGCTTGGGCTGAGCCGTCCCACATCAGGCTCCGTCACCGTGCTGGGGCAGGATACGTCAGCCGGAAGTTCCGCCGTTCGCAGGCATCTTGGCTATCTGCCGGAGAACGTTTCGTTCAATCCGGTTCTGACCGGCCGCGAAATGCTTCGTTTCTACGTTGGATTGAAGGGTGAGAGCCTGCGCTCCGTGAACGAGCTAATGGATCGAATTGGTCTTGCGCATGCTGCGGACCGACGCATTGGAACTTACTCGAAGGGCATGCGGCAGCGGCTGGGATTGGCGCAAGCGCTGATCGGAACGCCGCGGGTTCTTCTGCTGGACGAGCCGACCACCGGCCTCGATCCAGAATTGCGCCAGCAATTCTATCGGATCGTGCGTGAGATGCGGGATGCGGGGACAACGATCCTTCTGTCGTCGCACGCCCTCAACGAGCTCGAAGGAAACGCCACGCGCGTCATTATAATGAACGAAGGCAAGAAGATCGCGGACGGGTCGCTCGACGAATTGCGGCGGATCGCTCGCCTGCCGACGGTCATTCGGATGAGGGCTACCGACGGCGGCGTCCAGCGCATCAGGGACTGGATGGGAAATCGGCCGGACCTCCGACAGGTGAACGGCCATACCATCGAATTGGATGCGTCCCCCGATAGCAAGATCGCGTTCCTGCGCCGGACGGCTGGCGCCGAAGTGCCGTTCGACGACATCGAGATGGTGCCGCCCGGCCTCGATGAACTTTATGCCCATTTCCTCGGCGGGAGACCATCAGCATGAGTATGATCGCGCTTCTGGCCGTCAAGGAAATTCGCGAAGGGCTGCGAAACCGCTGGGTGGTGGCAGCGACGGCACTGTTGGCGGCGCTCGCGCTAACCTTGACGTTTCTCGGCAGTGCGCCTGCCGGCAATGTCGGAGCCGGCGCTCTTGACGTGGTCGTGGTGAGCCTCGCCAGCCTCACCATATTCATCGTTCCGCTCATCGCCTTACTGATCTCCCATGATGCGATCGTCGGCGAGATCGAGCGCGGCACGATGACGTTATTGCTGAGCTATCCAGTCC
Source organism: Mesorhizobium sp. M0152 (assembly GCF_040322415.1). Lineage (NCBI taxonomy): Bacteria > Pseudomonadati > Pseudomonadota > Alphaproteobacteria > Hyphomicrobiales > Phyllobacteriaceae > Mesorhizobium > Mesorhizobium sp. M0152. Next base: position 130,087 of record NZ_JAMYTH010000004.1, on the reverse strand, counting down.
GGCGTTGGCAAGTGCTTCTCGGCAAGTTCCTTGGCCATCTTGCGATCCTGGCGTTTGCGACCCTCATTGGGTATGGCGTGCCGCGATTGCGCTGGCGGCGACCGGAAAGTCCATCGGCGGCGCCAGTTGGTTCGCCTTCGCCACAATGACGGCCTCGTCGGTGCTGCTGGGGGCCGTGTTCGTGGCGATCGGCTATCTGGTCAGCGCGCTCTCACGCGACCACGGAACCGCCAGTGGGATCGCGATCGGTATCTGGCTCCTGTTCGTGCTGATCTACGACACGGGGTTGCTGGGATTGCTGGTAGCCGATCAGGGGCGGTTCGTGACCGCCGGCATGCTGAATGCACTACTTCTTCTCAATCCGACCGATGCGTACAGGCTGCTGAACCTCATGGGTACTGGCGACATCAGTTCGGCATCCGGCATGGCTGGAACCGTCCAGAGTGTCGCGCTCGGTTCTTTCTCGCTCGTGGCGGCATTGGCAGCGTGGACGGTGGCGCCGATGGCCGCCGCCGCTTTCATATTTTCGAGGAGGGAGCTGTGAGGATGCGCCTGGGACTGACACTCCTCGCCGGAAGCCTCATAGCCATTGCCGGTTGTCAGCGCGGTCCGGACAAGATGCCGGCGCCGTTCGCCATGACCGAAGATGCGATGGGCCGCTATTGCGGTATGAACATCCTCGAACATCCGGGCCCGAAAGGGCAGGTTATCCTTGCCAAGTATAACGAGCCCATCTGGTTCTCCTCGGCCCGCGACTCGATCGCCTTTACCATGCTGCCGGAGGAACCCAAGGATATTCGGGCGATCTACGTTTCCGACATGGCGAAAGCGTCCAACTGGGATAATCCAGGCATCAACAACTGGGTGAATGCCAAGGACGCTTTTTTCGTCATCGGGAGCGACAAAAAGGGCGGCATGGGAGCTGCGGAAGTGGTGCCATTCTCTTCCAGCGAATCCGCCCGGGCTTTTGCCGATGAGCATGGCGGTCAGGTCTTGAACTTCACCGACCTTCCGCGCGACTACGTTCTAGGGCAGGAGTCCGAGGCGGCTTCATATGGCAGCTCGGGCAGGCAATCGCTTGATCCCGACAACGTCAATTGAGGGCACTATGACCTGCGACCTGTCTCGACGTCGGGTGATCGGCATAACCGCGGCTGCTGCGGGAATGGCGCTGCTTCCGCTCGGCCGCAAAGCTCTGGCGACACCGTCGGCCGTCTCGTGGCGCGGAGAAGCTATGGGCGCCCAGGCAACGCTGCTCATCAACCATCCCGACCGGGCCTTGGCCTTGAGGCTCGTTGACCAAGTCGCCGCCGAAATCCGCCGCTTGGAAAGGATTTTCAGCCTCTATCGCGAGGATTCGGACCTTACGAGACTGAATCGTCAAGGATTCTTAGTCTCGCCAGCAACGGATCTCGTCGAAATCCTTCGCCGTTGCAAGGACGTCTGGCATCTCACCGAGCGCGCCTTCGATCCTACGGTGCAGCCATTGTGGATAGCCTACAAACGCCACTTTTCCGATCCCCGAGCCACTGCCGCCGGGCCCTCGCGTCAGGTCATACAGGAGGCACTCGATCGGGTCGGCTTTGACAAGATGGCTTATTCGGATGACCGCATCGAATTGCCCGTGGCCGGGTCGGCGCTGACGCTCAACGGCATCGCGCAAGGTTACGTAACGGATAAGGTCGTCGATCTGCTGCGTGCCGGCGGCGTTGAGCACGCGCTCGTCGACATGGGCGAGAGCCGTGCGATCGGATCGGCGCCGGAGGACCGGCCTTGGCGCATTGGCATAACTGATCCCTCCAATTCCGATTCGGTTCTGAAAGTTCTACCGCTGACGGACAGCGCCGTCGCCACCTCGAGCCCGGCCGGCTTTCAGTTCGATGAAGACGGCCGGTTCACCCATATTATTGATCCGCGAACCGGATCCACTCCACAACGCCATGCGAGCCTGAGCGTCGTCGCGCCGACTGCCACGATTGCGGATGCACTGTCGACCGCCTTCAGCTTGATGGACGTGGAGACAATTGCCGGTGCGGTCCGACGCCTCGATGGCGTAGACGCGTATGTTCTGTCGCAAGACGCTCTATGGACGCACGTCAAGTCTTGAATTGGGGAGCGCGAATAGGCGACAAAGGAACAATTGCCCGCTTTGGCAGGCGGCTCTGCCGTGATCGGTTACCAAGTGAATCTCCTCCCGCAAGATGGCGAGATAATCGAGAATAGGTTCGTCCGTTTTCGTGATCGTGGTGCGGCACATCTCCTATTTTCTCAGGACGGACGAGCAAGGGAACTTTCCTACTCAGATGGAACGTCAGTCATGCTGTCGGTTCGCCGCACGGCTCTTTGCGAAATGCCAACGAGCGGCAATTTCCCGGTCCCTCCAGGATTCTCGGAATTGTTTGCGTTTCGACAAATAGGCCGGCTGACCACGGGGTAGATTTTCACGCCGGGATCGACCATCGCCGCCGTCTCCTAGCTCCAACGTTTCTGGCGGCCGGGAATTCAATCGACATGGCAGACCCAGAACTTGCATCGACACTCTTGATCGACGTGCGGACCATCCCCCCGATAGATCGTCACCCGCGAATCTTCGGGGTAGCGACCGCATTGGCCGAGGGGTCTTCTTTCATCATAGTCAACGACCACGACCCACGACCTCTGCACTATCAGATCGAGGCCAGATATCCCGGCGTATTCGCTTGGGAATACCTTGAGCGAGGGCCCGAGGTCTGGCGCGTCGAAATCAGCAGACCGCAATCGTCTGGCTGCGATTGTTGTTGCGGCAGCTGATGACCAGCCCAACGTCCGGCGGCACTTTGCATGCCTTCCTTTTCGTCGCCACCGACTGGTCTGGCGGCCGCCTAGGTCAAATCTTCGAAATCAAAGGCGAGGAGGGTTCCTCGCCAGCGGCTGAAGCGCTGTCGGCGCGAGATCATCCGAACATCGCTGGATCTGGTATGATTGGCGCTGCTCCGATCAGTTCGAGACAGTACGGCACGGCAGGAAAGACGGCGTCGAGGCACACGTCGATCGAAGCTGGCTTGCCTGGCAGGTTTATGATCAGCGAACGGCCACGCACTCCAGCAGTCTGACGTGAAAGAATGGCCGTGCGGACTTGCCGCAAGCTCGCCTGCCGCATGAGTTCGCCAAAACCGGGAAGTTCCTTGGTGATGACCTGCTGCATGGCCTCTGGGGTAAGGTCTCTCGGAGAGGGGCCGGTTCCTCCAGTCGTCAGGATAAGATCAACGTCGCATTGGTCGCAAAGCTCGATGAGCACATCCTGGACACTTTCCACGCCGTCAGGGACTATGCGACGGATGAAGACGCACGGCGATGCCACGACACGGCGAAGCCAGCGCTCGATGGCGGGCCCGCCAAGGTCTTCATACTCGCCTCGGCTTGCACGGTCCGATACCGTGACGATCGCAATCTGGGCCATGTTTTCCGTTCGAAACCGGGCTTCAGATCGAAGTGGCTGCTTGCCAGCCGGGTTTGGCAAGGGCGTATCCGTCGACCAGTGTGCCGGGCAGATCAAGGCACGAGAGGATAAAGCGGGCGGCCTCGGGATCCTCTCTCCCGTTGGCAAGCGCTCTATGGGTCTTTGCCACCTCGACCATGTCGCACGTGTGTGGAGACAGGCGTATACGCCGGACGCCTCTGGAGATGAGATCCGCAGGTGCGGGGCAGAAGGCCTGCACCTGGTTGGAGAGCGTCTGCACGCCATTGATCGCGAGGAACTGCTGGTCGTCGAGTGTATCGACCGCCAAGCCATCCGGATCCTTCTCGCACGTAAATTGGCAGGAATCCTTGTGAAGGCCGTGGATGCGCGCGTGGTAGCATCGGCCGGAGAGCGCCAGCGGCAACCGACCGAAGACGAACACCTCGAATTCCGACTCGGGACACGCGCCGGCCATGGCGCCGACAGCCGCGAGCGACAATTCCACTGGCGGGCATATCGTTCGGGCGCCGCGTTGGATCAGGAATCGCGCGGAAGCCTCGTTGTAGACATTCAGGAACGGACCAGTCACGAAGGGCTTGCCAGCGCGTGATGGCAGGGCGGTGGCATCGTTGATCTCGACCAGCCGATCGTCGCCGCAGAGGTCTTCGATGCTTCTGCGTTCCCGAACGGTTGCCGGCGCCGCCAGCGTGGACAGCACCACTTCCTTTCCGGCGCGCTCGAGGCGTTCGATGATCTCAGGCCACACAGGGTCGGAAAACGGCATCCGCTTGCCACAGACAACTTCGCCGACATGGACCCGGTCGATCGGAGCCTCGTCTGCTATCCTGCGATAGAAATCCGAGAGGAGGCCGGGCGACCAATGGAAGAAGACCGGCCCAAGCGTCAACGCAATTCCGGACAAGGTCCTATCTCCACTTCTTGCTGTACGCTCCTGCCGTCTGCCGGGAACCTTCCGACTGGCTAGCAAGAATCCGATCGATCTCGGTCGCGTCGCCACCTTGCTCGACGGCGTCGACGGCCTTCCGGAAGGCGCGGACCACTTCCGTGACGTAACCTTTGCCACGCTGGCGTCCTTCGATCTTCAAGGCGGTTACGCCGGCGGCTTTCAACCCGGCAATCATCCCGCCGGCGTTCAGGCTGACGGGGTCCTCGAACAAATAGGAGGTCTTGCCGCCGGCCTTGAATTTGCCCTTGCACAAAGTGGGGTAGCCTACTGGCTCGCCGGGCTCATAGCGGTCGATCGTGAACCCTGAAAGCCGTGCTGCCGTGCTGTTCGGCTCGTCGTCGTAACTCACCATTTCGGGTGGCGAACAGACGCCATTCAGATTTGGCGATTTTCCCGTCGCGTATGAAGAGAGATAGCATCGGCCTTCGATCATCACGCAAAGGCCGCCGAACACGAATGCTTCCGTTTCCACTTCGATCGCACGATTGAGCGCCGCGATCTCCTGGACCGAAAGCACCCGCGGCAGGACGACGCGACGGACGCCGAAGCTATCCGCATAGAATCCAATCGCTTCCGGCGTTGCCGCCGCAGCCTGCACCGAAAGATGAAGCCGGATTTGCTTGTGGTTCTTCGCGACGTGGTCGAGGACGGCTATATCCGCCGCGATGATGGCGTTTGCGCCGCATTCGGCCGCTGTGTCCGCTGCCTTTTTCCACAGGTCCACATCGTTGACGCGCGCGAAGGTATTGATGGCCACCAGGACCTTGCTGCCATGGTCATGCGCGAAGCGTACAGCCTCGGCCAGTTCTTCGCCGGAGAAGTTGAGACCTGGGAAATTCCGGGCATTCGTTTCGTCGCGAAATCCGCAATAGACTGCGTCCGCGCCCGCCTGGACGGCTGCCCTCAATGTAGCGGGGGTTCCGGCCGGGCAGACAAGTTCCATGCGTCCGCTTGTCATGCCCCCGGTGCCTCGCGTCTGGAATTTCGATTGGCCATTTGGCGTGCGACGCTCAATGCGCCGAGAATGCCCGTATCGGCGAGACGAGCCAGGAAGCCACTCAGGCCGAGTAAGTCCGCGGGGCTAAGCTCGGCGTCCTCGATTGTGTTCCTCAGCGCGAGCACCGCCTCCGTCCGGCCGCTGATCGAGATGATCCGGCTGAAGAAAAGCGCATCGCCATCCAGCGTGCCGTCGAGCAGGCTCAACAGTGTCAGAATAGGTCCCCTGATCTGGACGCTTGATGTCGCGGTCTCGCTTTTCCTGACGACACGAACGATCGAACGCTCTGCGTCCGGTACGACAGTAAATGCGAAGGCGAGGTCGACCGGGTCGATGAAATAGCAAGCTGTTCGATGTTCGCCCAGGCGGTCGAACAATCGGGGCTGTCGCCTGGCCATCGAGCGCAAGGACAGCGTCAGCAATAGCCCGAGGGGAAGTCCGGCAAAAGGTGGGAAAAGATGACGAATGACCGCCGGCAATGTCGGTTCCGTGCTAATCGTCATCATTCAGTACATCCTATCCACATGGGATCGTTCAACAGGCTTTCCCGGCCATCGACTGGCTGCGTCCGTCTACTAGCAAGTCCGCGAAATTCACACTGTTGGGACAGAAATCCTGATAGTGACTTTCGAAATCGAAGGCGGCCAGGTGGCCATGACACTGGCGGCGATGCAGGCAGGTGATGCAGGTGCGCGACATGAAACAATGCGCGGCTTGCAGTGATTGAAAACTGTCCGGATCGATGCCGACTGAACGCATCGCCGAAGAAAGCAGGTCTTCCGAGGCGTATGGTAACCGCATGGCGTCGTCGAATTCACTTCGCGACAGACCGATGTCATTCAGAATGCCCGTGCATTCATCCCGACCCATTGCCCAAAATTCTCTCGTCGCTGCCCTGCTCCGCCGGCGGTCCGCAAGAAAGGAAAGTACGGACCGCCAAGCTCCGACAGTTTCGCTGATGAGATTGCCTGCCATGTGAAATCCCCTGCCTCGATCGCCTTCCTCGGAGATGATGTGAGAAGGGAAAATAGCGGGGACGGATCGTTCGCTCTTTGCGCTAGCGCAAAGTTCTTCGTCAGTCCTGATGGCAAAATTGATCGCCGACGAACCGGTCGGGCCGGATTTCGCCATGCATCACCGCTGCCTTCCCTCGTTTTCAGATCTCGGCTCATTCCTTTCGTTCCTCGATCGGAACGGGCAGCTTCGTGAGGTTGGCGTGCCTGTTTCGACAAGGCTCGAACTGACCGAGATACACAGGCGAGTGATTGCCTCGAAAGGCCCGGCGCTCCGCCTTACGGCGCCCGTCGACGATCGCGGCGTCAGGTCAGCCTTTCCCGTCGTCGCAAATCTTTTCGGCACCCGGGAACGTGTAGCCTGGGGCCTTGGCACCGACCTTCATGGTCTAGAGACCCTCGGCGCGCTCCTTGCGTGGATGAGATCGCCTCAGGCCCCGCAGACCCTTCGTCAGGCCCGACGGATGTTGCCTGCGGCGCGCGGTGCACTCGTGGCGCGGCCGAAGATCGTCTCCCCGCCTGGAGAGTGGCGAGACGCCGATCCGGATTTTTCGCTTCTTCCCGTCCAGACTTGTTGGCCGGGAGATGCAGGCCCCCTCATAACATGGCCAGTGGTCATTACTCGCCCGCCTGGCGAGGACGACCCGAGCACATACAATCTGGGCATATACCGGATGCAGGTACTGGCCCGTGATCGTGCGATCATAAGATGGCTTCCCATGCGAGGCGGAGCAGCCCACCATCGTATATGGCAGGCGAGGGGTCTTGAGATGCCGGTGGCGGTCGTCATCGGGGCAGACCCCGCGACGTTGATCGCCTCGGTGATGCCGGCGCCTGAAGGCGTGTCGGAACTGGCCCTGTCCGGGATGATCAACAACCGCCGAGTCGGATTGGCGACCTGCAAGAGCATCATGCTTCACGTGCCAACCAGTGCGGAAATCGTGCTTGAAGGTGCCGTCTCTTCAACAGAAACTGCGCTGGAGGGCCCTTTCGGCGATCACACCGGATATTACAACGCGCCGGAACGATACCCCGTATTCAACCTCAAGCGCGTTCGCGTCCGTGACGGGGCAAATTACCTGACCACGTTCACCGGGCGCGCGCCCGACGAGCCCTCGGTCCTCGGCGAGGCCCTGCTCGACGTCTACAAGCCGCTCCTGCGCCAACAAATACCGGAAATCGTCGACGTGTGGCTTCCGCCCGAAACCTGCTCCTACAGGATTGCCGTTATCTCGATCGCCAAGAAATATGCCGGACAGGCCAGGCGCGTGATGATGGGGTTCTGGTCCCTGCTGCCGCAGTTCTCAATGACCAAGATGGTCGTCGTGGTGGATGACGACATCGACATTCGATCGTGGCCGGACGTGATGTGGGCGGTCGCCACCCGCATGGATCCCTCGCGCGATCTGATGCAGGTGGATCGGACCCCTATCGACCAGCTCGACTTCGCGTCACCGCTCGAGGGACTTGGAGGAAAGATCGGGCTCGATGCGACGCGCAAGATTGGATCCGAGACATCTCGCGAGTGGGGAAAGGAGCTGAGGATGTCAGCTCCTATCGAGGAGCAGGTGTCCCAAAGATGGAACGAGTTTTTTTCGCAGACAACCGCTCAGGGGCAACAATGACCAAACGGCTGATAATCGGTGTCACAGGTGCATCCGGCTCCGTGCTCGCGCTGGAGACCATACGTCAGTTGGTCAGGGCCGGGGTGGAGACGCATCTCGTCGTCTCCAAGGGCGCGCGATTGGCCATCCCTCATGAGCTCGGCACCGACGGCCTTGCCCAACTGACCTCCCTTGCCAACCACGCGTATTCCTATCAGGACTTGGCCGCACCCATCGCCAGCGGCTCTTTCAGAACGGATGGCATGATCGTCGTTCCCTGTTCGATGCGGACCTTGGCGGCTATGGCACACGGTTTAGGCGACAACCTTCTCACCAGGGCCGCCGATGTCAGCTTGAAGGAAAAGCGCCGGCTGGTCATCGTGCCGCGCGAGGCGCCGCTCCATGAAGGACACCTCGACGCGATGCTGAGACTGGCACGGATGGGCGCAGTCATCGCACCGCCAGTACCGCCGTTCTACGTCAAGCTGGCCTCGATCGAGGAAATGGTGGTCGAGATGGCTGCCCGGCTGGTCGGCTGGGCGGGCGTCGACCCGGGCGACAAGCTCACGCGTTGGGGCGAAAAGAAAGTCGCCGCCGCGTGATCGGCCTGATGGATTGGCTCAACGGGCAAGGATTGCGATGAATTTCCTGCAGCCGAAAGGCGCGACATATGACGTACGGAAACTTCCACCTGAAAGGAAGCAGTCCGCCATATTGTCAATGTTCGACGGACTCAAACCCGCTCAGACATTCGTGGTCGTTCTCGATTTTGATCCTGATGGACTCAGGCGTCAGTTCGAAGCGTTCTTTGTCGGCGAACACATCTGGGTTTGCCTTAGGTCGGGGCCCCCAGAATGGCTGATCGAGATAGGAAGACCTCGACCTGCGCAGTGATGTCGAGCTCTGCGAAAAGAGGTCGCACACGCCGATCGGCCTGATCTGGTCACCCCAGGATTCAGTTGGCAGTGACCGTGAGGGCCCCCTTCATTCCAAGCTCAAAATGACCCGGTATCAGGCAGGCGAACTCGAACTTGCCGACGCTGGTGAAGGCCCAGACGATCTCGCCTTTTCCTTGGGGGCTGATGCGGATCGCATTGAGGTCGGCGTGTTCCATATGGGGAAGTCTCTCCATCCCGGCCTTATGCTCCATCACCTGCTCATGCGTATCCATGACGAATTCGTGGTCGTATTCGCCTTCATTGGTGAAGGCCAGGCGCACCGTCTCGCCCTTTTTCACAGTGACTGAAACCGGATCGAACGCCATCGATCCGTCTTCGTTCTCGACCATGCTGATCGCGATGGTGCGGTCTACTTTGGCCGCCATGCCCGGCTGACCGATAGTCATCATTTCATGGCCGTCATGAGTGCCGGAATGCATTCCCGTCGCAAGCGCCGGGGCGGCGAAGAGGACCATGGCGACTGTTGGCATCATGCATTTCTTCATGCGATTTCTCCTTTGCGAAATGTGTTTGGTTTCACTCATGCCGCAGGTGGCAGCGGGCTCTGTTCGGACCGCGATGACGATCGCCGGAACAGGTTCGGTAGGGACGCCTGCGGCCCCTCGCCAGCTCTTGCGGCTGATCAGCTATGGCCCCGTCCGCACCGGAGATAAACTGAGTTGCCGCATCGAAAATGCACCTTCCTTTGCAGTGCTCGCGATATCGTCAAACAGGAGTGCGAGATCCATGTAGACGCTGCGATCCCGCTCGGCAGCTCCCATTTCATCAAGGTCCTGCAGGAAGAAGAGAATGGCTTCGATGCGTTCGCGTTGACTGCGGGCGTTAGCAAGATGTTCGCGTGCCACGCGCCGGACTTCCAGAGCCGTAAATCGCGCCAGCGTCTCGTCGAGCCTGGAACGGCACTCACAGTCGAACCGGGCGTCCTTGATCAAATTTGCCAGCCTGCCGACAACGGCCATGTCAGCAAAGCGCCGGGAGCCGTCGCCAATACTACTCGATGGAACGTTTTGTTTCATATCTTCTTGGCTCCTAGGGCAGACGTTTCGCGGCCGGTCGCAACGCGAACAGACGCCGCGAGCCTTGCCAATCGGCAGACCCGGTCTCGAGAATTGTTTTTGATTATAATCGACCATTTTGCAGCCTGTTTGCGCTGGAACAAACACGGAGATCGATCACCGACAGTATTGCCTTCGGATTGAGTTTTTTCCGACCGCCGGTCTTGCGAGTTGAGAAGCGGCACGAGGCGTCGTGTCGGTCACCCCCCGTAGAGGAATTGTTGCATGGTTGCAGACGGGAGTGTGCTTCCTTTCGACGCGAAGCAGAGGCAGATGTCGGCGCCGTTTCGGCCATTTTTTCTAATCGCGGGATTGGACGCGATTGTAGGCGCGGCTGTCTGGTTGCCGTCAGCGTTCGGAATACGGGCCATCGGGCCGACCGGGATATCTCCCGGCGATTGGCATCGCGACGTGCTTCTGTTCGGGATGGTTCCAGCCATTTTGACTGGGTTCCTGTTGACGGCGCTGCCTCGATGGACGGACCGACGTGCGGTGTCGCCACTCACCACGCGTTTGCTGGTTGCTCTATGGCTGTGTAGCCGGGGGATTTTCCTGTTCCTGTCGCATTCGACCGGGCTTGCCCTCTCGGCGCTTTTGGTTTCGACGGTCCTCTTGATCGCGGCGGGAAGGGTGATCGCCAGCCGCGACCGCCGCAACCTGAAGATATTGTTTCTGCTGCTCGCCTTTTGTGGTGGCAACATACTTGCCGCGGCGTCCTACCAAGTAGAATTTGCACTGCGGCTAGCCCTGGCTTCGGTCGTCGGACTTGTCGTGATCATCGGAGGACGCGTCGTCCCGGCGTTGACGGTGGCCTATGTCGAGAGCGCGGGCGGTCGAATCTCCGTCAACCGTTCTGCGGTTGTGGAATACGTGGCAGCGGCCATCGCGGCATGCGCCCTTGGTTTGTGGGTTGTTGCGCCGCAGGCACAACTCACCGGCCTTGCCTGCGCGCTTGCCGCGTGCGGCCAGACGATGCGAGCAACCCAGTGGAATGGCTGGCGGAGCGCGGCCTCGTCGACGGTTCTTGCCCTTCACATAGGATATGGCTGGATCATCGTGGGTTTCGGACTTCTGGCGATCCACATTCTAGCACCGGAATGGCTGGGACAGGCGGCCGCGGTTCATGCATGGACGATCGGGGCCTTCGGCACCATGGCCCTCGCCATCATGGCGAGCATGATCCGCAAGCACAGCCGCCGCGCCTTCGCGTCTTCGGTTCCGACGACCGGGGCGTTCGTGGCGATGACGATTTGCTGCCTGTCGCGCTTTCTGGTCGACTTGCTGCCCAACTACGGCGCCGCTTTAACCAGCCTTTCAAGCACCTTGTGGGTTATCGCCTTCGGTCTGTTTCTGGTGGCCTTTCGTAGAATGCTCATACCGCACATGTGAGATGATGCCGGCTCACCAGACCCAGAAAAGCAGAAGCCAGCCGACGTCGGTGATGATCATGGCCAACCCGACGAAGAATATCGCGAGCACTCGTCGGCCAGGGTCCCGGTTGTAGAGACCCGTCACCTGCCAACAAAGCACTCCGGACCAGATAGTCGCCAGCGCTAGCATCGTGGCGCGCAGGGGGCCGACGAATGAAAGTTCGATGCCGTCCGAACGAAGCTGGCTGACCGTCAGCGCGGACAGGCCGAGAAAGACCCCAGCGCCGGCCAAGGGTATCAGTGCTTGGGCAAGGTGATGAAATCGGGCCGGCTGCCAGGGACCAAGGCTACGCGTGGCAAACGCCAGCATCGATGCCGTCAACGTGCCGCAGGCGATAGCCGTCGCAAGCACGTAGCCGACGAGCAGCGCCCCGTCGAGGAGCGTCATCACATCGCTCCTCTGAGGATAGTCGGTGAGCATCCACCAAGGCGCCGTGGCTTCGAGCGGCCAGATCACCCCGCTATCGACCAGCCGCTCCGCTAGCCACTGCTTTGCGGCAACGAACCAAGGACTGACAGACCATTGAAATGCGCCAACGGCCAGACCCATGAGGCCGAAGACGATCAGTACCGTCTCCCAGGGTTTGGCCGCGCTCCCCGCAACATGAACAATCTCATGGTTCGGCGAACGGCGAGCCAGGCGGATTGCCCCACGAAAACCGCTGCACCGTCCGCACATGTGACAGTCGGCGGCACCGCGCATGGTCCGGAACGGCACCAGCGGCGCGCATTTGACGGCCCCAGGCTTGATCCCGGAGAGCTGGGACTGTTGCCAGAGCGGCGGATCTACACGGAAATGCAGCGGAGCCAGCTTGGCCAGCAGGCCAAAGACACCGCTGACCGGACAGAGATAGCGGCACCACACGCGCTTGTTGCGCCCGTAGAGATAGCCGATCACGGCGGCCGCCAACGTCGAGCCGCCGAGAATCAGGAGCGCTGGACCAGGGTACTGGTAGACGCTCGTCATCTGGCCGTACAACGTCGTGCAGGCGAAGGCGATCGTGGGCCAGCCGGGCCACATCATCCAGCGCGGGATCGCTCTCCCAAGCCCACGTCCGCTGACGAATTCGGTTATCGCTCCTTCCGGACAGAGAATGCCGCACCACATCCGCCCGACCAGCGCGGTGCTCAAGAGCACGAGCGGCCACCAGACACCCCAGAAGGCAAACTGCGCAAAGCGGGTGAAATTGCTCCATAAATAGGCCATGTCGTCCGGAAGAGGCAGGAAGACGGGAACGACGAGCAGGATGGCGTAGATCAGCACGACGGACCATTGCGCGATCCGGATCGACCGTTGATTGCGCTGCAGATAATCCCCGAGCCTCTGCCAGACGTCGCTCGGCGGGACGGGCTGAACTTGTCGTTGCGGTGCGACCCGTATCGTCATGGCGCGCGTTTTGCGGGATGCGGCCGCGCTGATCGCAGCAGTGCGACGGTGGCGATCCAGTAAAGCGCGTAAACCAGGACCGTCATCAGTTCGGGCCGGGCGCGATAGCCTGTCATGGTGGCGACAATGCCGCCAAGCTCGCCCGACTCGTCCAGAAGCCAGGACGTATCCCACAGAGATCCGGATAGCGGCGGGATGAGTTCCAGCCCCATGGCGCGGTCAAGAGCAGCCATCAACAATGATGCGGCCAGCGCCAACAGAAGGATTTCCGTGGCGCGGAAGAATATAGACCAGGGGAAGCGCCTGGCGGCCACTTGAATCAGCCAATAGAACGCGGCAGCAAAAGCAAACCCCGTCATGACGGCCGCGAGTGTTCCGGGCAGTGTCGTTTCGCTCGCCGATGCCAAAAGGCCGTAGAGGAAAACAACCGTTTCACTGCCTTCCCGCATCACGGCGATAGCAGCCAGGAAGAAAAGGCCCAACCAGTTGCGGCCGGTCAGCGCGCGCTCTGCGTTGCGTTCAAGGTCCTGCTTCAACCCCCTGCCTTGCCTGTGCATCCAGACGACCATCTGCAAAATGAGCAAGGCGGCCAGTCCGGCCATGGCGATCTGAAAATAATCTTCTCGGTCTCCATCGAGCAGGCTCGCCAAGGATAGGATGACCAAAGCCAGGAGTGCGGCCCCGGCGATACCTGCGGCGACGCCGGCCCAAAGGAAATATCGTCCGGTTGTGGCTCTCGCGCCGGCGTGATGCGTCAGCCATCCCTGCAGGATGCCGACGACCAGAAGTGCCTCCATGCTCTCGCGCCAAACCACGAAGGCAACCTGTCCGAAGAGAGCGGTCATTGGATCGCGGGCTCCTTGGCGATGAGCATGGCGGGCGGCATGCCGGGATGAAAATCGTCGAAGAATTGATACTCGCCGGGACTGAGACGCCGGATGACGACGAAGGATGTCACGCCGGGTCCAAGCACCTTCTCCTTGCGCAACTCAACGCTTTCGAACTCGACGGGACTGGAGCCGGTATTGCGAAGCTCCAGTTTGAAGCGCGCGTTGGCCGGCACCTCGATTGATCGCGGCGTGATCGCGCCATCGCTGAGTTCGACGACGAAGCTCGGATATTCGTCGGCGGCTGCAGGCTGCGCGGTTGCCAGAAGGCAGATGGCAATGGCGACCAGCGTCGAATGGAGCAAGGCGGTCATTTTCGGGCGTCTGTCCTGTTTTGTCGCTCTGCGTTGCGCTCAAGGAGCCGGAAAGGTGGCAATGCAGAATGAGCTACAAATTCGAAGCGGGCAGCTGACCCAGGTCTAGTACCCGCCCTTCTTGCCGACGCCGGCGTAGGTGAACTCGTATTCGACGTGAAAGGTCTCGGGCCACACTCCGACACCCGTTTCCTTGTCTACATGTCTTCCGAAATGCGAGGACGCGTCGGACCCTTCAGAGGTAACGCTAAGCTGAAGGCTGTATTTGCCTGGCCCCATCAGCTTCACGTTGTCGCCATAGTGCGGACCGTCGCTGGCCACCATGGGCATGAAAACGCCGCCCACCTTCTGATTGCCGTCGAGCTTGATCAGCACATATTCGATTCTAAGGTTGGGGATCCAATCGCCCTCGGCAAAGCCATTGGCATTGTCACGCGTGGCATGGATATCGGCCTCCAGATGCATATCGGAATCGGCCGCGGGTCTCATGATGTGAGCTGGCTCCATCTCGATCGGCTGCAGATAGACGGCGGCAACCTCCATGCCGCTCATCAGTTTGGGTTCGCCAATGGGATATTCCAGCGCGCATGCTCTTGAAGCGGCGACCAGCAGAGCTGCGATGGATGAAAATAGGATCAACTGGCGAGACATTGGCTGTTCCTTGCTACCGACGGCGACGCTCTTTGCCTTCGGGTGATATTTTCCGCATCGGCAACGAAACGGGTTCCGACATATCCCGGAACCCAGTCAGGCGAGCCAACAAACATGATCACGATTGTCTACTTATCTAGGAGATCAGCCGCTTCTTTGCGCCAGCGCAAAGAACACGACGTTTGTAGAAACTAGGGGCCGCGTCTGATGTCCGCGGATCGCCGGTTGCGGAGTGGTCGCATGTTCATCCACAACTCGATTGGTATCCCGCTGACCGCTGCTTAAGAAGGTGCTGCGCAACCCAGCTGTCGCCGAACCAGAACAAGCGCCGGATCATCGGGATATGCCGTCACAGTGAAGCCCATATCGCGCTCGAGTTCGATCGCGGCGCGGTTTTCGCGGCTCTCGATCGACTCGATGGTGTCGAGGCCTAGCCCCTCAGCATATTTCGCGATGTATGAGAGCAACTCCCAGCTGACGCCCAGGTGCTTGTGATCTTCGCGAGTGCAGATCGCGACTTCTCCATGCCGACGAGGCTGATCGCATGCCAACATCGCAACGGCGATCAGCAACCCGTTCGTCGAAAAGGCAAGGAAGTTGTGTATAGCTGCATCGTCCGAACGCGTCATCGCGACGAGCCGCTCATGCGAGACCACCTTCAACCCGCCGAGAAAGCGAAACCGCAAATCATCCGGCGTCACATGGGTAAAGAACTCTGCCAAAGTAGGCTCGTCTTCGGGCCGCGCGCGGCGCATCTCGAAGCGAAATCCAGTGCGTGTGGAAAGAGTGCCGTTGCTGTCGGGGGTCATGTATCGCCTGCAATCTCGAGTTTTCGATAGGATGGAGCTCCGCTTCATCGCCGACACAATGGCAGCCGATGGCAGTCGCGTCCTTGATGCGCATCAAAGACGCCAGTGAAGTTAGGCCGCTCGGGCGAGAAAGTCGGCCCATTTGATCGAGATCAATGCGGATGGCCGAGATCAAAGTGTCTTCGAAGATTCAGCAGTTTATCGAGAGGTCGCCACCCAATGGCCGATGTCGTTTCAAAGCTTGTCAGGGAGTGCAACTCTACGCGCAGCAAAGGTGCGGACTTTCCCACCATCTGGCAGACCACGCTGAAGATGCATCCGTACGTTGCTGGGCCGCCGGTGCAGGACTGGGATGAGCAAGGACCTATCCTCAAGGTTCCCCTGATAACAGGTCGCCATCTCATGTTTGGCGCTTCAGGCTTTCGGCTTGATTGAATTCTGGCGAGGTTTCTCGAATTCGTTTTAATCAGCGTACGGCGCTGTTTGCGTGACTTATGACGCGATTCGAAAGAGGCGCGCTTAGGACTGGCGTGTTGCAGCTACCTTTTGTGCGCTCGCGTGATTTTTGTTGGGAAGAGTTTTCCCGCCCTCAGCTCGTTTTTCCTGATGGCCAGCATGGCTGGCAGTGGCCGGAATTGAGCCGAGAGGTTTCAGCGCCCAGCAAGACCTCGATCTCGTCGAGGTAAACACTCGGCGAGGAGCTTCTCGCCGGAATGGACGCGTAGGGGACTCCTGCTAGCGGATTCGTCTCGCGACGGCAGGGCCTTTTTAAAGTGGGCTTGGCGTTCGTTGCAACTGAGATGGCGCATTTGTCAGGCGATCCGTTGCTTCGCGCCTCTCGGTTTTCTCAGGAGCGGCCCTTTGGCCGCTCCAAGCACACAACATTGGCTTTCAGGTACCCAACTTTGGGTGTGGTGGCACCAGGCGGCATCGGCCCTCAGCTGCACCCGCTCGTCGAGCCGCACGTGTCGCACTTCTCGCAGGTGCCGTTCCGCACCATGGAGACAAGCTTGCCGGCCGACATCACCTGGACCAATGGCAGGAATTCGTTTCCGCTCGGCACCATCCGCCACACTTGGACTGACGACGACCGCGAAGCGGGCCTGGAGGATGGCAGCGGGCTGTGCAGGATTTGGATGGGCAGGTCTATGCCTTGACCGGCGGCGGCGCCGAGCAATTGAATTCGCGCGAAGCGGCTCCGGCGCCGGAAGGCCTGTTGCTGCCTGATTTCGGCACGGCCCTTGCCGAATGGGCCGATTTCGCCAATGCCAATCCAGATGGCTCGGCATGGGATGCCTTCACTTTGACAGGATGCAGCGATGAATAGCGCCATGAGATCGATCATCTGGACCGGCGCCCTGTTGGCGTCCGTGACGATATCCGTCGTAGCGCGTGCGGATGAGCCGGCGCCATCGCGCTCGCCGATCGACAAATGTGTCTGGGAGATGCTGACGGACAAGAATGTCGGACTTGCCGCCTGGGTACAGCGCTGCGATTTCGGCTTCCGCCAGATCCATTTCGAATTCGCCGGCAATGCGCTTGCCATCAAATACAGCGACGGCGGCGCGGCCGATCCTCTTGCCGAGGTGTTCGACATAAAATCCGGCGAAACCGCCGAGGCTGCGTTGCTGCGCCTGTTCCTCGAAAAGACAGACAAGGCCGTCAGCGCGCGCTGCGTGCCGACGCCTTACACGGAAGGCAGCGTGCCTGCCGGCGTCAAGCGTTACACATTCAATCCCGACACCGCCTACGCGAAAAAGCTGAAAGCGGTTGCCAACCCCGATGAGATTCCCGAGCCGCCCTGCGGCGACTGGGGCGAAATGCCTGACGGCATCCAGTATTTCGAGGTGCCGGCCGGCGAGGCGCGCAAGCTGCTGTTTGTCCGGGCGGGACAGGACGAGCCCTTGTTCGACGAGCGGACGCTGCAGGTGTTGCCGGCGGGGTAGGGGACCGGCCGATGCCAACCGCGACCGTGCTGGCGTGCAATCTAGTGATTGATCATGCGTCATGCTTCGGACAAGTTTGATTGCCTATGACCGTGGCAACAGAAATGAGATGTCCCATGGCGCTACTGACGATTGGCTACGAAGGTTCTGAAATTGGCGACTTCGTATCCGTGCTAAAGGCAGCAAAGGTGGAACTGCTTGTCGATGTGAGAGATTTACCTCTGTCAAGAAAGCCTGGTTTCTCCAAAAATTCGCTTAGGAACCATCTCGAAAATTCTGCGATAGACTACCGGCACACAAAAATTCTTGGTGATCCCAGAGAGGGTCGGCTGGCTGCCCGAAGCGGCGACCGTCAGCGGTTCGAGCGAATTTTCAGAAACCATATTGCGAACGAGGCAGCCGGAAAAATAATCCGTGAGTTGGGATTGCAGGCAGAAACAAAAAACATCTGCCTGATGTGTTTTGAAAGGGACCACAAAGACTGCCATCGCTCCATCATTTGTGAAGAGATATTGAAAATCAGGAAGAGTTCGATTAAAAATCTTGGTGTACCGAAAGGCTTTTGTCTAAAGGCTGCGTGATTGGCATCTCTATCTCAGCGTGACTCAGCGGTGATTTTGGTAAAGGCCGCGCCGCGCGTTGGAGAAACTCACGGGGAGCTGGTCTGCTGTGCAGGATTAGATTTCAACGGTAACTGGATTCGGCTATACCCAGTAGCTTTTCGGACCCTAGAAGATGCCCAGAAGTTTGGTAGATGGGACACCATAGAGTATGGCTGGAGCCTTCCTAAAGGCGACCACAGAAGCGAGAGTCGAAGGCTGGAGCATAGGTCTCTCGTAATAACAGGCAGTTTGTCTGAAAAATCACGAGCTCAATTCTTAGCCCGGCATGTTGTTTCCAGTCTCAATAGCGAACTGGAACAGGGTCGAAGCTTGGCACTCATTCGACCCCAGAACGCTGAATTTGTGGTTGAAAGAAAGGACCGCGCTACGTTTGAGGAGGAGAAAGCGCGATTTCGTAAGTGGCATGATCAAGAAGCTAATAGTCTGTTTGGGTTTTTGGACAAGAGCTTAGTCCCGTATGAGCCAGCTCCATTTCTTTTCAAATACAAATATCAAACGGTAGATGGCCTACGTGAAGGAACTTGTCAGGATTGGGAGATCGAGGCGACTTTTCTCAAGTGGCAACGACTGTATGGTGAAGCAGATACGTTGCGAAAAATGACGGACAGATTTGGGATTGAATATTCGAAAAAGGGTTTTGTTCTCGCGATGGGAACCCACAAGGCCTATCCGCAATGGCTTATTAATGGCGTCATTCGGCTCGACCACGGGGTTGAGAACGAAATCCAAGGATCCCTTTTTTGAGAATTTAAACACATCGGCCCGAGCTTGCGACCGGGCCGATGATGTTGCGTTGTTTTAGTTTATTATTTATCTAGCGCCTTAAACTTCCTCAGCTGCACCCGCTCGTCGAGCCGCACGTGTCGCACTTCTCGCAGGTGCCGTTCCGCACCATGGTGAAGTTGTGGCATTCCGAGCATTCGTTGCCGGTGTAGCCCTGCATCAGCGATTGCTGGCGACGGGTGGCGGCAAGCGCTTTCGCTTCGGCGGCTTCGTTTTCCGCCGCGTCGGTGAACAGCGCCGAAGCGCCCGAAGCCTGGTCGGCGGCTTCCTCGTAGACGATGTCCTCGACCAGTTCTTTGGCCCGCTCCTCATAGTCGCGCTTGTAGGCGACCGCCTCGTCACTAGCCGGCTTCAGCGCCAGCACGTTGGAGCCGGAGAAGGCTGTCGGTGCCGAGCGGGCAGGGGCGCCCGAGGGAGCCGCAAAGCCCTTCGGGTCGTTGCCGCTCACCCGCGATACCAGCTTCACCGGCGAGGCGCCACGGGTCAGGCCCTTGGAGACGGCGTCGGTCTTGCCTTCGCTGATGCCGCGGCCAAGTGCGGTGTTGGAAAAGTCCGACTGGTCGACATGGGCGAGGTCGTTGCGGCCGAGATAGGAGATGGCGAGCTCGCGGAAGACGTAGTCTAGGATCGACGTCGCGCTCTTGATGGCATCGTTGCCGATCACCATGCCGGCCGGCTCGAACTTGGTGAAGGTGAAGGCGTGCACATATTCGTCGAGCGGCACGCCATATTGCAGGCCGAGCGAAATCGCGATGGCGAAGTTGTTGAGAAGGCCACGCAGGGTCGCGCCTTCCTTGTTCATGTCGATGAAGATCTCGCCGAGACGGCCGTCG
This sequence comes from Mesorhizobium sp. M0152, assembly GCF_040322415.1. Lineage (NCBI taxonomy): Bacteria > Pseudomonadati > Pseudomonadota > Alphaproteobacteria > Hyphomicrobiales > Phyllobacteriaceae > Mesorhizobium > Mesorhizobium sp. M0152. The sequence continues at coordinate 110,390 of NZ_JAMYTH010000004.1, read as the reverse complement.
TCATATTCGCCGGTGCGCAGGAAGATGGTGTTGCCGCCGATCTTGGCCTTCTGGGTGTAGCCCTTCCGGCGGCCGGGCAGCTTTTCCTGCTCGCGCGACACGCGCTCGATGATGCGCTCGACGATCCGCTCGGTGATCTGCGCCGCGCGCGCTGCCGCCGGTGCTTGGATCAGCTGCTCGATGGCTTCATCCTCATCGTCCTCGCCATCGGCAAGCAGCGAGGAGTTCAGCGGCTGCGACAGCTTCGAGCCGTCGCGATAGAGGGCGTTGGCCTTCAGCGCCAGCTTCCACGACAGCATATAGGCGCCCTTGGCGTCCTCCACCGTCGCATCGTTCGGCATGTTGATGGTCTTGGAGATGGCGCCGGAGATGAAGGGCTGTGCCGCCGCCATCATCTGGATGTGGCTGTTAATCGACAGCGAGCGCTTGCCGATCTTGCCGCACGGGCTGGCGCAATCGAACACGGCGAGGTGTTCGGCCTTGAGGAAGGGCGCGCCTTCCAGCGTCATCGCACCGCAGACATGGATGTTGGCGGCCTCGATGTCCTTCCGGGAGAAGCCGAGCGCCGGCAGCATCTCGAACGAGAAGTCGTTGAGCTGCTCGTCGGTGAAGCCGAACGTCTCCTTCACCCAGTCGGCGCCGAGCGTCCACTGGTTGAACACGAACTTGATGTCGAAGGCCGACTTCAGCGCCGCATTGAGGGCGGCGATCTTGTCGTCGGTGAAGCCTTTTGCCTTGAGCGCGCCGGGGTTGATTGCCGGGGCCTGGTTGAGATTGCCGTGGCCGACCGCATAGGCCTCCATCTCGGCGATCTGGCTCTCGGAGTAGCCGAGCGTGCGCAACGCTTCCGGCACGGCACGGTTGATGATCTTAAAATAGCCGCCGCCGGCCAGCTTCTTGAACTTTACCAGCGCGAAGTCGGGCTCGATGCCGGTGGTGTCGCAATCCATGACCAGACCGATCGTGCCGGTCGGCGCGATCACGGTTGCCTGCGCATTGCGGTAGCCATGCTCCTCGCCAAGCTCGATGGCGCGGTCCCAGGCGGCCTTGGCGTGCTCGGCAAGCTCGGGCTGCTTGAGGTCGGAAGCGACCAGCGGCACCGGGTTGACGGCGAGCTTCTCGTAGCCGTCCTTGTCGCCATAGGCGGCACGGCGATGGTTGCGCATGACGCGCAGCATGTTTTGCGCGTTGCGGTCGTAGTCGGGGAAGGCGCCCAGCTCGGAGGCCATTTCGGCCGAGGTGGCATAGGCGGTACCGGTCATAACAGCGGTGAGCGCGGCGCAGATGGCGCGGCCCTCGTCGGAATCATAGGGAATGCCCGACGTCATCAGCAAGCCGCCGATATTGGCGTAGCCGAGGCCGAGCGTGCGGTAGTCGTAGGAGAGCTTGGCGATTTCCTTCGACGGGAACTGCGCCATCATGACCGAGATTTCCAGCACGATGGTCCACAGCCTGACCGTATGCTCGTAGGCAGCGATGTCGATCGTGCCGTCGGCATTGCGGTAGGGCAAAAGGTTGATCGAGGCGAGGTTGCAGGCCGTATCGTCGAGGAACATGTATTCCGAGCACGGATTGGAGGCCCGGATCGCACCGGCTGAGGCGCAGGTGTGCCAGTCGTTCATCGTCGTGTTGAAATGCAGGCCCGGATCGGCCGACGCCCAGGCGGCGTAGCCGATCTTCTCCCAGAGATCCCTGGCCTTCAGCGTCTTCAGCACCTTGCCGTCCTTGCGGGCGGTGAGGTGCCAGTCGGCGTCATCCTCGACGGCGCGCAGGAAATCGTCCTTCAGCGACACCGAATTGTTGGAGTTCTGGCCCGAAACCGTCAGGTAGGCGTCTGAATCCCAGTCGGTGTCGTAGGTCTTGAACGACATCGAGGTGTAGCCCTGCTTGGCGAACTGGATGACGCGGTAGATGTAGTTTTCCGGCACGGCGGACTTCTTGGCCGCCTTGATCTCGCGCTTCAGCGCGGTGTTGACGGCGGGATCGAAACAATCGTCGTCATGGCCTTCGCAGTTGACGCAGGCCTTCATGATCGCTTCGAGGTGCTTCTTGACGATCTTGGAGCCGGTGACCAGCGAGGCGACCTTCTGCTCTTCATTGACCTTCCAGTCGATGAATTCCTCGATATCGGGATGGTCGGCGTCGACAATGACCATTTTCGCGGCGCGGCGCGTCGTGCCACCCGACTTGATGGCGCCCGCCGCGCGATCGCCGATCTTGAGGAAGCTCATCAGGCCGGACGAACGGCCGCCGCCGGACAGCTTTTCGCCCTCCCCACGCAGCAGCGAGAAGTTGGAGCCCGTGCCGGAGCCATATTTGAACAGGCGCGCCTCGCGCACCCAGAGATCCATGATGCCGCCCTCGTTGACGAGGTCGTCCTGCACGCCCTGGATGAAGCAGGCATGCGGCTGCGGGTGCTCATAGGAGGATTTCGACTTGGTCAGCTTGCCGGTGAAGGGGTCGACATAGAAATGGCCCTGGCTTGGGCCGTCGATGCCATAGGCCCAGTGCAGGCCGGTGTTGAACCATTGCGGCGAGTTCGGCGCCACGCGCTGCGTGGCCAGCATGTAGGCAAGCTCGTCGCGGAAGGCGCGCGCGTCGTCTTCCGACTTCTTGAAGTAGCCGCCCTTCCAGCCCCAGTAGGTCCACGTGCCGGCCAGCCGGTCGAAAACCTGGCGGGCGTCGATCTCGGAACCGTAGCGCTCGGCTTCCGGCAGCTTGGCAAGCTCGGCCTCATCGGCGACGGAGCGCCACAGGAAGGAGGGAACGTCGTTCTCCTCGACCTTCTTCAGGCGCGCGGGAACACCGGCCTTGCGGAAATATTTCTGCGCCAGGATGTCGGCCGCGACCTGGGAGAACTGCGCCGGCACATCGATATTGTCGAGACGGAACACCACCGAGCCATCCGGATTCTTGATCTCCGAAAGCGCCTTGCGGAATTCGATCTCCGCATAGGCAGATTGGCCTGGCTTGGTGAAGCGACGCTCGATGCGCATTGGTCCGGTCCCTTTTGTCTATATATAGCGCTTTCGTCAGGGGATTTCTGCCCCCAATGCGAAACGCGCATGTCCGCCGTTCGCCGGGCGTCCGAAAACGGCCGGCTCTCCATTTCGCGGTCTCCGTCCGCCCTGCTGGTCAAAACTCCTTGCGAAGCGCCTGTCCAACTCGCCGACGAACCCGCGGGTCCCTCAAAACTGATTTTTTTCGATTCCCTCACTCGAGGGACCTTCACACTATCTAGCGCAGAACCTGCCTGCAAACACTAAATATAGTGTTAACAGACAATTTATTCCAGCCCGACAATTCTCCCTTTCGCCGCCCCGCGCCCACAATCCCAACGCTCTCGCCGGCCTCGTAAACAGGCGGAAATGCGGGCAAAAACACACATAATCCGGGAAAAAGACCGGGCTCGAAACTTTCCGGTCGCGCTCTCAACAGGAGCGCATGGCCTATAAAAGGCGACTCGTTTTGCGCCGTCAAGGATTCGTTTGCGTAGCTTTTATGACCCCAACATCTTGTGTGTCACATATGTGGATAACGGGGACAGAATTGAGCCGTGACGATTGCCACTTGCCGGAGCCAAGGCATTGCGTCGACCAGCTGCCGGGAATGTCCATCAGGAGTGAACTTGGGTGCAGGCTCGTCAGGCCGCAGCCGGCCGGGATCAGCCGTAGTGCAGCTTCGGCTTCGGCTCGGTGCCGGTGAACTGCACCCCGAGCCGGTCGTTGCGACGCCAGCGGACCTCGCACCGATAGCCGATGCCGTCGACCGGTACATAGAGAAGGAAACGATCGGGTACCCTGGCCTCGAGCGGAATCTTCAACTCGGCGCCGCCCTCATGCTGGTTGCGAAGCGTGCAGCCGACTTCCGAATTCGAAATGCCCGTAATGATCGTGCCGCCCTTGAGCACACGCTGGCGATGCTCGCGCCGGGGCTCGTCGGATTGCTCGGGAATTGGATTTGCAGGGTTCGCCATCGCCAGACCGATCGAATCGTAGTCCTCAATCATTAGCAAAGCATTCACGTTTGTGCGCGGACAACCGTGCCCCTCCCGACGTTTTGCTGCGAAAGCTCGGGTCCGTTCAGGAGAACCTGTGCGGATCGGCGCAGAAATAGGCGACGATCTGGCAAAGATCGGGTTCGTTGATCATGCGCACCGCTTCGCTCGAACTGACCCATTTGCGGGTGCGCGAGCGTTTTTCCTTCCAACGGTCGGCGATCTTGTCGACGTGCAGCGGAAATACCAGGACCTCGCACGGCACCTCCTCGCCGGAGGCCAGCACCTTGCCATAGAAATAACGGCCGGCTTCGAGAGGCGAAATCGTTCCGCTAAGTCCGCCCTCTTCCACAGCCTCGCGCGCGGCGGCCTCGCAGAGCGGCTCCTTGGCTTCGGGCCAGCCCTTGGGGAGTACCCAACGGCCCGTGTCACGGCTGGTGATAAGCATGATCTCGACACCGTTCCCAGCCTCGCGCCAGGGCAGGGCGGCAACCTGCAGGCGACACGGCGCGGTGCCGAAGAGTCGCCGGACCCTTTCGGCCAGATGGTTGTGTGTCGTTGGCCTCGTCAACATCGCAGAAGCTAGCCCCAGCCTCCAGAATCGTTTGCCGTCATATGAATTTTACGCCAATTATCAGCAATAAAAGTAAAAAATTTGGCCAGGCCGGCTGGTTTCCACCATCAAAGGCCGATTTCACAGGATACCTCCATCCCGCGGATCGGTCCGTGGAAGCAAATATTGCCGCCAGGGGCGGGTTACCTGGAAATGGCGGACCGTCGCGAATTAGCCTGCGTGATCGTCGGCGATCGGCTTCTGATAGGTGAAGCCCATGTCCCAGGGGAAATAGATCCAAGTGTCCTGGCTGACCTCGGTGACGAAAGTATCTACCAGCGGCCGGCCCTTTGGCTTGGCGTAGACGGTGGCGAAGTGAGCCTTGGGCATCATTGCCCGCACGATGCCCGCCGTCTTGCCGGTGTCGGTCAGGTCGTCGATGATCAGCACGCCGGCTCCGTCGTCTGCAAGCAGCGCCGGCGTGACCTCCTTCAGCACCTGCAACTGCCCCTGGCTCGTGTAGTCGTGATAGGAGGCGACACAGACCGTCTCGATGACGCGGATGCCGAGTTCGCGCGAGATGATGGCAGCCGGGACCAGCCCGCCGCGCGTGATGCACACGATCGCCTTCCATTGCCCCTTGTTGGCGCCGGCCAGACGCCAGGCTAGCGCGCGGGCGTCGCGATGGGACTGGTCCCAGGAGACCGGAAAAGCTTTTTCGGGAAGGGACATTTCTCGCGCACTCCGCAGCACGCGGGGATCGCGTGCAAGAAAACAGGGGAATGCGCGCGGAATTAGCCGGAAAGCCTTGGCCTTGGCAAGAGCGGCCGACAGCGATCGCTGTGGACTTACCGCGACAGGAAGGCCGCCACCGGCGCCGTGCGCAGCACTGTGCGCGTCACGCCGCCGAACAGAAGCTGGCGCAGCCAGGAGTGGCTGTAGGCGCCGAGCACCAGAAGGTCGGCGCCGGTTTCGGCGATCCGGGTCTGGATCAGGTCGTCGATCGAACGGCCGCCCGACCTTTGCACCGAGACGCTGACGGTGGCGCCGTGACGTGACAGGGCCGAAGCAATTTCCGCCCCCGCGGCCTCCGGGCTTTCGTCGAGTGTTTCGGGAGGGTCGATGACCAGTATGTCGGTCTTCTCGGCCTCGATGATGAAGGGCAGCGCGTCGAAAGCGGCGCGGGCGGCTTCCTTGCTGCCGTTCCAGGCGAGCAGCACGTGTTTGAAAGTGGTGACCAGCGGACCCGCGTGCGGCACCACCAGCACCGGCCGGCCGGCATCGTAGACCAGCGTGTCGACATCGGCGCCCGAGTCGCCGCCGGTCTCGCGCTGGGCGGCGACGATCAGATCGGCGGCACGCACGCTCGAAATGCCTGTCAACGCGCTGTCGCCCGAAAAGCTTTCCAGGCTGTGCCACTCGAAGGACAAGCCGGAATTCTCGGCATGCTTGAGAAAAACGGCCTGGAGTTTCTCGGCCCTTTCCCGGTTCATGTCGGCCGAAACCTGCAGGAATTCCGTGTCCGGAAAGCCGGTAGCCGATGTGTACGGCACCGGAAGCGCCTCGGCATGGATGCCGATCAGATGGCTTTCGAAACGGTTGGCAAGCGGAATGGTCCAGTCGAGTACGCGCTCAGCATCTTGCTCGTTCTGCAAAATGGCAACGATGGTTTTGAATCGCATGGTAAATCCCTCGGTTTACGAGCGACGAACTCGCGCGATGGAAACGTCGCGATGCCATGCTTGGTTCCGGCCTGGGCCAGATCAACCAGCCTTGCTGCCGAAACCCGCCACCATTGCCTCGACGTCGGCGCGCGCGGCGTCCAGCGCACCCTGGCTGCGGGCACGAACGACCAGTTCGGTCCAGAATTTGCCGTCGCCATATTTCGGGTACGAGCCGATGATCGTATCCGGATGCGCCTTCTGGATTTCACCCAATGGCCCGCCGACAAGCCCTTCACCAAACGGACAGTGCACCGTGGCGGACAGCATTTTCGTGCCAGCCTTCAGCGTCGGCACGACATTGTCGAGCATGGCTTGGAAAATCGAGGGCACGCCGGCCATGACATGGACGTTGCCGATCCGGAAGCCGGGCGCCACGGATACCGGATTGTCGATATGGTCGGCGCCGCGCGGCATCCGCGCCATGCGCTTGCGCGCTTCCGTGTATTCTATGCCGCGCGCGGCATAGCTTGCCTCCAGCAAGGCATATGCCTTGGCGTCGTGTTCGCAAGGCACGCCGAACGCCTTGGAAATCGAATCGGCGGTGATGTCGTCATGCGTCGGCCCGATGCCGCCGGTCGTGAACACATAGGTGTAGCGGGCGCGTACCGCATTCACCGCCGCGACGATCTCGTCTTCCTCGTCGGGAACGATGCGCACTTCCTTCAGATCGATGCCGATCGCCGTCATGATATCGGCGAGGTGGCCGATATTCTTGTCCTTGGTGCGGCCGGACAGGATTTCATCGCCAATAACGAGCATGGCGGCGGTAACGATTTCGGGCATGGCAGGCTCCGGCAAGACAGGTCGCTTGGGATAGCGCGGCGCGCGGCCAGCGGCAATGCCACCCGCTCACCGCCAAGTTGCACGGCTGACTTTTCTCGGCGTCGCGTCAAACAGGCCGGCGCATCGGAATCCCCATTCTCCAACCGCCCGTTTCGATGCGAACTTGCAGCCGGATCGAAGACAGTTAAGTTCACCTGGTTTCGATCAAGGTGAACAATGCTCCTGTCGATTTTGTCGTGGCTGCTGGCCGCACTGTTCCTGCTGGCCGTCGTTGCAATTGCCTGTCTGGTGCTGGCGACGCTGTGGATCGCCGCCAAGGCTGAAAGACTGGTGCCGCGGGTCGGAAAATTCATCGAGATCGACGGCAACCGCATCCATTATGTCGATACGGGCGAGGGGCATCCGATCGTCTTCCTGCATGGACTCGGTGCACAACTCCACCATTTCCGCCACACTCTGTTCGGGCGGCTCGGTCCGGGTTACCGGCTGATCGCGCTCGATCGGCCGGGATCGGGTTATTCGGTGCGGGCGCATGGCGCCACCGGCCGGTTGCCCGAGCAGGCCAAGCTTGTGCGACGCTTCATCGAAAGGCTGGGGCTGGAAAGGCCGCTGGTGGTAGGCCACTCGCTGGGTGGTGCCATCACGTTGACCTTGGCTGTGGAGCATCCCGAAGCGATTTCCGGCATCGCTCTGCTGGCGCCGTTGACGCATATGGAAGCCGGTGCGCGCGAAAAGTCCGGCCTGCTCTATATTCCATCACGCCTGCGGCGCTGGATCGTGGCTTACACCATGGCGATCCCGGCAAGCCTCCGATATGCGCGGCCGACGATGGAATTCATCTTTGCGCCCCAGCCTTGTCCGGCCGACTACATGATCGAAGGAGGTGGATGGCTCGGGCTGAGGCCAGGTCATTTCCATGCGACTTCGACCGATGTCGTGGCAGTCGAACAGGACCTCGGCCGCGTCGAGCAGCGTTACGGCGAGATCTCCATGCCGGCAGGCATCCTTTTCGGAACCGCCGACCGGGTCATCGACATCCACACTCATGGCTTGCCGATGCGGGACAAGGTCGAAGAGCTCGATTTCGAACCTGTCGACGACCTCGGGCACATGCCGCAATTCGCCATGCCGGAACGGACCGCCGCCTTCATCGAGCGCATCGCCAGACGGGCTTTTTTCAGCCCGACATCACCGCGGCCTCACGACAATTTCACGGAACCATTCGGTTGATTGCCGGGTTTTATCCGTGCCGCACAGAAGACGGCCAAGATTACGGAGTAAACCAATGTACAGAAGGCTTCTAGCAGCATCCTTCCTGACGATCGGTCTCGCCACATCGGCGGTGGCGCAGTCGTCGGACAGAACATATTCCAACCATAACTGGTGGATATTCGGCAATCAGGACGAAACAACCGTCGATCCCAACGCCACCGGCAGCATCAATCCCAGCGGCTCCGGGTTGAGTCCCCAAGGCTATACCGGTGCGATAGGTCCATGTGCCCACAACACTCCAGGTCCGGACGCCAGTGCTCAAGGCAACGTCAACGACCAGTACTGCGGCAAATAATCAGCCGTAAGCGCTGCTGACCGTAGGACGTTTTCTCTCCCGCCCGCGGTCGGCGCTCCGGGCGGCCGGCCTTTGGGGCGATCGGGCTTTGGGGCTGCAAGATCAGTCCGAGACCTCGGTCTGCGGCCGGTCCCGTCCATCGGCCAGTTCCTCGTGCCATTTCCCTTCAGCGTCCTCATATTGGATGCCATCCGTCGACCCTGCGATCTGCTGCTCGGCAGACGCGATCTCGGCGGCACGCAACGCGTCCTGATGCGTTGGGAACGTTTCCGAGAAGGTCGCGCCGACCTTGTAGGCCCAGCCGCCGTCATGCTCGACGATCTTGTAAGTCAGCTTCGCCATGAAAACCTCCGGTTTAAAGGTCCGCCCGCTCAGTGCAGGCGGTCGTCGGACAGTTTGTCGTCTGGCACCAGCACTTCCGATTCCCTGGCGGCTTCGATAAGTGCCCGGCGCGCATCCGCTGTCGAACGATAACCTTCCAGCACTTTGAGGCAAGTGTCGAGAGCATCACGATGACGGGGACCGCGATTGAGCGGCCATACCGTCATCAGGCACTCCGCCGCCTCCTGGGTGCTGCGGATGTGGCGATATTTGCCGACATGGCCGAGTTCGACCACGACCGGCGTTTCAAAAGGTTTGTTATCCATCATGGCCGCAACGCAAAGCAGCCAATTTGGTTGCAACCGTGGCCCTCGGCCTGCGCCCAAACGTCTCAGAGCTGTCTGGACTGCGGCGCCGGAGCGACTTTCGAAACGGCCTGTCAGTAGCCGCAATCGTTGCGCAACCAGCGGGCGTTCGCCCAGCCGGTCGTGCCGCCGATTTCGACCTGGTACCAGTTGCCGCGCCGGTCGAAGATCTCGGTGTGGTCGCCGTTGAACAGCTGCCCGATCATGCGCGACGACGAATTCGGCCGCGTCCGTACCGCCAGGAAACCGCTGCCGGTGCCCAGATTGTAGCGCCCCGACAGGCCGTGCACCGTGTCCTCGCAATATTGGGCAACGGCCGGTGTCGGCGCGCCAATCCAAAGTCCGGCCACAGCGGTCAGCACTGCGGCCGGCAAGAATGCCCTGAACGACATGATTATCTCCCAAGCCCGGCCGCGCCCGCCGCAGCCTTGACCCAGCGTAACAGTTTGCGACCGGAATTGAAGCCGGGCAAACCGTCCGGAGCCGCGGAAGGTACGAAGGTGCCGGTCTGGGACGAATGGACCGTTCAGCCCGCCGCCTTCATCCAGTGCTGCATCGTCGTCACCGAACGGGCAAGCTGTGGCGCCGGGTGGATTGTCTCGCTGAACGTGGCGGCGGCACGCCACCCCCAGCGCGGGTCGGCGAGGAAGGCGCGCGCCAGCGCCACGATGTCGGCGCGGCCCTCGGCGATGATCGCCTCGGCCTGTTTCGGGTCGTCGATCAGGCCGACCGCGCGGGTCGCGATGCCGGCGCCCTTGCGCACCGCTTCCGCCAGATGCACCTGGTAGCCGGGACCGGTCGGCAGTTTCTGCAACGGCGAATTGCCGCCGCTGGAGCAGCAGAGATAGGCGACACCCTCGGCCTTCAGCGCTTTCGCCACCTCGATTGCGTCCTCGACGTCGAAGCCGCCCTCGACCCAGTCCTTCACCGACAGCCGCGTGCCAAGCATCATGTTTGGAACCGCGTTTTTCACCGCCTTGGCGATTTCGACGACAAGACGCATGCGGTTTTCCAGCGAGCCGCCCCAGCGGTCGGTGCGCTGGTTGGAAAGCGGCGAGAGGAACTGGAAGATCAGGTAGCCATGCGCGGCATGCAGTTCGATGAAGTCGAAGCCGGCGCGTTCGGCCCGCCTGGCCGCTTCGGCGAACCTTTCGATCAACTGCTGAATCTCCTCGTCCTCCAGCGCGCGCGGCACGTTCCAGCCCGTGTCGTAGGCAATGGCCGAAGCCGATACGGTCTGCCAGGGATCCTCGTTTGGCTGCAACGGCCCGCCACCCTCCCAAGGCTTGCGGTTCGAGGCCTTGCGACCGGCGTGTGCAAGCTGCGTGCCGAACCTGGTGCCGGGTGCGGCCACGCGCCTGGCCGCATCCAGCGCGCGCCGGGCGGCCGCTTCGTTGTCTTCGGAATACAGGCCGAGGCAGCCATGGCTAATGCGGCCGCGCCGCTCGACATCGGTCATCTCGACCGTGACCATGCCTGCGCCGGACATGGCCAGGTTCATCCAGTGGTGGAGATGCCAATCGCTGGCACAGCCGTCCTCGGCTGAATACTGGCACATCGGCGCGACGGCGATGCGGTTGGGAAAGCTGAGCCCATCGAGCGTGATCGGCTGGAAAAGCGATGTCGTCATGAAGCAAACTCCGGGGAGGGGAACGCGCTATTTAGGCAACGGATCGCTTCCATACCACACACGAGACAGTGAAGGGCCCTGCTGGACCAAACCGCTGCCCCCCGATTGCGCGGAAATCGGTTCGCGGCTAGGCCTGCGTGCGACAACAGCCATCGAGGCACTCCATGGAAGATCGCGTTCGCATCCGCTCGGAAGAGGTTCTCTCCGACGACTGGGCGGTTCTGAAAAAGACCGTCCTCGACTATCGCAGGCGCGACGGCCAGTGGGAGACGCAGGTCCGCCAGACCTATGATCGCGGCGACGGCGCGGTGATCCTGCCATACGACCCGCAACGCTCGACCGTGCTTCTGGTGCGCCAGTTTCGCTATCCCGCCTACGTTACCGGCCATCGCGAGCCGCTGATCGAGGCCTGTGCCGGCCTGTTGGACGAAAACGATCCGGAAACCTGCATCCGCAAGGAGGCGGAGGAAGAGCTCGGCTATCGGCTGAAGGACGTTCAGCGCCTGTTTTCGCCCTATATGAGCCCCGGCAGCGTCACCGAGCGGCTCTGGTTCTTCATCGCCCGCTATTCACCCGCCGACCGTATCTCGGCCGGCGGCGGCGCGCCGGAGGAGGGCGAGGACATCGAGGTTCTCGAAATGCCCCTCGACGAGGCGCTGGCCGGCATAGCCGAAGGCCGCATCATCGATGCCAAGACGATTATCCTCATTCAGCACCTGAAGCTGAACCCGATACCGGCTTGAGCCGCGCCGGGTAGCCGACGGTCCGGGAATTGTCGCTGCTGTAGAGCGCTTGCGGATCAGAAATCCAGCGTTCGCAATGATGCGGAGCCAAGGACCAGTTGTGCTAGACCAATTCCTTGAGTGCGCCTATATTAGGCATAGCTAATGGAAAAGTCGACCGTCACCTATGTCGTCAGCGTCTTCGAGAAGCCGCATTGGCGCACGGTGCTGACGACGAAAGACAAGGCCGCGGCACTGGCGAAGGCAAAGGAGATCGGCGACAAGGTCCGGGTCCAGACGATCATCGCGAAAAAGCCCGGCAGCTAGCGCCAGACCTCGCAAAGGCACTCGGCCTCACCAGTTCAGAGAGGATAGAAGTGGGCTTGTGGGGTCAACCACCGGCCGTGCGTCCGACGCTTCCGATGGTCGCCTGAACACCAGGTGAATGACCACGCCGACATAGCCGACCTGCAGAATGATCAACGTCAGGACTGACCAGCCAATGGACGCCCAGATCGATCCGCCCTCCAAGTAGGTCCAGATCGCAACGCCGATTGTCGTTGCAGACATTCCAATCAGAAATTGCGGAAAGTACATCTTTCTTGCCCAACCTGTCCCCAAACCCCTGGGTTCGGTGCCAATTCCCACTTGCCCTATTAATTAAGTTGTCACTAAATTAATAATTATGCAATTGGCATGGCCAGGGCAACGAATCCCGGGATAACAGGTTCCTTCGAGCGTTCGCCGGCGCTCCTCCGGCGCGTTGGTTGAGAAGCATCAAAGGTTGAGAAGCATCAAACGAAAAACCCGCCTGTGCGGCGGGTCGTTGGCGCAAATCTGCACCATAGATAAATATCTACCATAGCTGCACTCACCCTGTCAAGAAAAAATTCCTATCATAGAAAGTTGCCGGCACAAGCTGCCGGCACCGCCGGATGTTGGCTGTCGTCAGGCTTTTTGCCAACCTGCGTTCGGAGCCCTGTTGGCATTGGGTGCTTTGTGGTGCGGACGACGGGAATCGAACCCGTACGATCAGAGATCGAGGGATTTTAAGTCCCTTGCGTCTACCAATTCCGCCACGTCCGCAGGCCAGCCCTTTTCAGACGCCAGACACAGGCCGTCAAGTCATGTTGTTCTCCATCTCTGGACGCGAAAAAAGATGAAGTGGCGTAGCGATACTGGTGCGATCGCGGAATTATCCGCCCCGGCAGGCACTGCTATGATGTTTGCGCGGCGGACCTGATCCGCCAAGGCCGGCGCCTCTCAGGCCCAACCCAATCCCCCCGCCCACTGGGGGCGTCGGCCGCCCTCTCAAGCGAGATTGGTCCAGGAACTGGGCCCTGGAGCGTCATGCCATCGGCAACGCTCAGAACTTGTAACTCAGATTGATGCCGACCGTGTTCAGTTTCACGCTCTGATCGCGATCGTTAAAGGGTTCCGGCGCCGCATAGTGCTCGGAGCCGAAATCATAGTAGCGGTACTGCGCGCCGACGATGAACTTGTCGGTCAGCGCATAGTCGACGCCGGCGCCTACGGTCCAGCCGACATTCGTTTTCGTTTCCGTGAACGCGGCCCCCGAGATTTGCGACGTTTCGATGCCGGCAAAGGCAACGCCGCCGACGCCGTAGACCAGCAGGCGATCCAATGCGAAGCCCGCCTTGGCGTTGACTGACCCGAACCACTTGATGTCGGTCCCGAATGTGCTTCCCAGGCCCGATTCCGTCGTGCCTTCCGCCGAGGAATAGTTGAGGTCGGCTTCGCCGCCGATCACCGCCTGGTCGAACTGCCACAGGCCGGCGACATGGCCGCCGACGAACCCGCCGTCGACGTCGGGCGTGATGGAAAACGGCGCGCCTTCCGTGGTCGTGATCTCGGACTGACCCCAGCCATAGCCTGCTTGCAGGCCGGCATAGTAGCCGGTCCAGTCGAAGCCGGGCGCGGTCATCGGCAAGTCGGCTGTCGCGTCGGCCGCAAAAGCCGGCCCGCACATGAGGGCGAGAGAGCTGGCACTGGCAAGCATCAAAGGACGCATCGAGTTCTCCGAAATGGCGGTCCAGAAGATCCCTTGTCAGGAGGATAACCGTATTTGCCGCAAACCGGAATTCCATTGTTCAACAATTGAAATCCGCCTGCGGCCGCACAGGATGCTCTATTTGGCGTCGATGAAGTCCAGCACCGCCTGGCTATATTCATCCGGCGCTTGCAGCATGGCGAAATGACTGGCGTTGGGCAGGATGATGAGCTTTGCGCCCGGGATAGCGGAGGCGATGTATTCGGTGTGTTCGCGCTTGATCGCCTCATCATGGTCGCCGGCAACGATCGCCGTCGGCGTGGTGATCTTGGCGAGCTGTTCCTTGGTCCAAGCCGGCTCGCTCTCCCACATATGGCTGATTTGCGTCACGAAGGCCTCATACTGGTCCGGCGTCTTTGACATCTTCTTGTAGTCGCGGCCGGAGCGGTCGATGTAGGCGGCAAAGGTCTTGTTGGTCATCACGCCCGGATCGACGCCATCGGTAGTGACGTTAGCGGCTTGCGCAAAGAGCCTTGTCAGTCGTTCGGGATGATGCAGCGCGATGTCGATGCCGATAATGCCGCCATCGCTCCAGCCGACAAGTGCGATCTTGTCGATCTTCAAATAGTCGAGCAGCGCCAGATAGTCCGACGCCATCAAGTCGTAGCCATAAGGCTGTTCCGTGCGGGTGGAGCGACCGTGGCCGCGGCTGTCGGCGACTATCACCTTGTGGGTTTTGGAAAGCGTCGCCACCTGGCTGGCCCAGATGTCGGCGTGGCCGAGGCCGCCATGGATGAGCAGCACCGGGTCGCCCGCGCCGAAAACCGCGTAGTACATCTGGATGCCGTTGACCGGCGCATATCCGCTCTGATCCGGTTTTGGCATGGCCGCTGGTTCCGGCAAGGTCTGCCACCGTTCCTCGGCGGAGGCGAAAGCGGTTGACGCTACGAACAAGATGACGATGGCGAACGCTTTCCAAAAACGGGTCATGTCTCCCCCCTTGCGGTGCGATCCGCTCAGCATCGCCTGTTAGCTGGATTAGTCAACAAGCGCGGCCTGTCTCGCCGGATGTCGGGCCGACGGCTCTGGCGGCGCCCGCCAACATTTGCGAGACTGGCCGCAACCGAGGAATCGCCAATGACGAAAGCCAAGCCCACGAGGCCCGCAAGACCCAAACCGTGGACCGAGATGGCGACGCATCTGGTCGACGTCGCCATGGGACGCAGGCCCGCCGATCTCGTCATCCGCAATGGGCGCTGGGTGAACGTGCATTCGGGCGAGATCATCGCCGGCACCGACATCGCCGTCGCCGGCGGGCGCTTCGCATATTGCGGGCCGAACGCCAGCCATGCCATCGGTCAGGGCACCAAGGTGGTCGACGCCGGGGGGCGCTACCTGGTCCCTGGCTTGTGCGACGCGCATATGCATGTCGAGAGCGGCATGGTGACGGTGACCGAGTTCTGCCGCGCCGTCATTCCGCACGGTACCACGTCGATGTTCATCGATCCCCACGAGATTGCCAATGTGCTGGGTCTGCCAGGTGTGCGGCTGATGCATGACGAGGCGGTGGCCATGCCCGTCAACGTATACGTGCAGATGCCGTCCTGCGTGCCCTCGGCACCGGGGCTGGAACATGCCGGCGCCGAGCTTACGGTCGCCGACGTTGCCGAGGCGATGACGTGGGAAAACATAATCGGCCTCGGCGAAGTGATGAATTTCCCAGGCGTTGCCGCCAACGATCCGGTCATGTCGGGCGGGATCGCCGCCACGGTCAGGGCGGGCAAGACGGTCGGCGGCCATTATGCTTCGCGCGATCTCGGCCTGCCGTTCCATGGCTATGTCGCCGGCGGGCCGGAGGACGATCACGAAGGCACGCGCGCCGAGGACGCCATCGCCCGCGTGCGCCAGGGCATGAAGGCGATGCTGCGGCTGGGCTCGGCCTGGTATGACGTTGCCGCGCAGATCAAGGCGGTGACCGAAAGCGGCATAGATCCGCGCAACTTCATCCTGTGCACCGACGACAGTCATTCCGGCACGCTGGTCCATGAAGGTCATATGGACCGGGTGGTGCGCCACGCCATCCAACAGGGGCTAAAGCCCGTAACGGCGATCCAGATGGCGACGCTCAACACCGCCCAGCATTTCAGGCTGGAGCGCGAGATTGGTTCGATCGCACCGGGGCGGTTGGCCGATCTGCTGATCGTTTCCGATCTCGCCGCAATGGTCATCGACGAGGTCTATGCGCGGGGCGTCAGATTGGCCAAGGGCGGCAGGCTCGACATCGACATTCCGGCCTACGACTATCCCAAGACGGCAAAAGACACGGTCAGGTTGGGCAGGAAGCTCAAGGCCGCGGATTTCGACATCGCGGCCCCCAAGGGCGCAAACGAAGTGCGGGTGCGGGTCATCGGCGTCATCGAGAACCAGGCGCCGACACGGGCGCTGGAGGCGGATCTCGCTGTTGAGAACGGGCTGGTCGCGATGGATCGCCGCAACGACGTCTGCCAGATCGCACTGGTCGAGCGTCACAGAGGCACGGGCGGCGTGACCAATGCCTTCGTCTCCGGGTTCGGCTACATCGGCGATTGCGCCATGGCCTCCAGCGTGGCGCACGACGCCCATCACATCATCTGCGTCGGCACCAACAAGCAGGACATGGCGCTGGCGGTGAACAGGCTGGGCGAGGTCGGCGGCGGTGTCGTGCTGTTCGCGGGAGGCAAGGAACTGGCGCTGGTCGAAATGCCGATCGCCGGACTGATGTCGGACGAGCGGGCCGAGATCGTCGCCGCCAAGGCCGACAAACTGACCGGGGCGATGCGTAAATTGGGCTGTTCGTTGAACAACGCTTACATGCAGCACTCGCTGCTGGCGCTGGTCGTCATTCCGGAGCTGAGGATTTCCGACGTCGGGCTGATCGACGTGACGACATTCCAGAAGGTCGATCTGTTCGTTTGAGATCGGCTGCCAGCACTTCGTTCTCATCCACCGGTGGCGATGGTCAGTACCTTGAACGGCGTGGTGATGACGATCTCTGCGACCGAGCCGACGGCCTTGCCGAGCCCTTGACCGAGAGCGTTGAGCTGTGTCGGATCGGGTTCTTCCGAGGCGAGGCCGGCCGGTGCGCGCAGCCGGTCGCCGAGCAATTGCACCATGATCGGGTTATCGGCGAACTTGGCGTGGTTCAGGCGGTCGCCGCCCTTTGCCTGAGTCAGGTCGACCACCGATACGCCATAGCTGGCAAGGTCGGCGGCGTCGCCGTAATCGCCGACGCGCGGCTTGTCGCCGGAAATGATCGATGAAAGCTTTAGCGCGCGGTCGTCGCCCGAAAGCAGGATGGCGAACGGCTTGTCGGGTTTCCCATAGCGGATCATCTGCTTCTTGAACACGTCGACGTCGATGTCTGGCGAAGCCAGGATGACGTAGCCCAGCTTGCCGTCGAGATCGCGGTCGCCGGTGATGGCGAGCTGACGAAGCGCCTCCATCGTCACCCAGGTTCCCATGGAGTGGGCAATGATGTCGATGCTCTTGGCCCGCGTCTTGGCGAGCATCCTGAGGGTCGCCTCGAGATCGTCACGCGCGGCGTTGGCGCTTTCCTTGTCGTAGATATAACCGGTCGTCTTGCCGCTCGAAGCCCACGAAAAAAGCACCGGCGTGCCGGGATATTTCGTATCATGAGCGATCTGCGTCAGCCGGTAGATGCCGTCGTCGAAGCCGTTGTTGAAGCCGTGCACGAAAACCAGCGCCCGGTCGCCGCGCATGGCGATATCGGCGCCGACCGCCTTGGCGAACTGCGGCGCACCATCGTAGAAGGTGACATCCCTGGCGGTGAAGTCCTTGGCCGGATTGCTGTTGGCGGATCCCCTGGCTCGCTCGATGGCGCCGACCTGGTGGCTTTTCGGAACAGTCATGTCGACACGGGCATAGCTCGTGGTCAGCGAACGGTCGCCGTCGAACACCTGTCGCGGATCCTTCGTCGCCTTTTGGCGGGTGGTGGCGACGAAGATCTCATGCGTCGCCGCGATTTCCGCAGCAGGGGCGGCGACACTCGTCTGGCTGAGAAGATCGTGCGTATTCCGGCCAGCGCAGCCGGCAACGGCGAGCGCCAACGCGACGAGGACGAAACTCTTCGAGCGCAAGGTCACACGCCGGCTCCCGCGAGGGGACGTCAAACGGATGACGTCGCTGCATGTTTCGATAAAGCCAGACGCCGGCGCGGTCCAGTTTAAATTCGGCGATGCATCGGCCACGGTGAACGGGCAATAGCGAAACCCGCGGCACCGCATCTATTGGCCGAGCAGGCCGATGCGGTCGGTCACGTCGCGGTCGCTGGCGAAGCCGTCATCCTCGCGCAGCCGCTGGCCGATCATCTTCACCAGAGCCGGATTGTCGGCGAATTTCGTATGGTTGAAGCGGTCCGTTCCCTTGATCTTCGAGAGGTCGACGACCGTCACGCCGTAGGAAGCAAGATCGGCGGCGTCCTTGTAGTCGCCGACACGCGGCTGCGACCCGGCGATCAGGCCGGAGAGCCGCAGCGCCCGGTCGTCATCCGACAACAGCAGGATGAACGGCTTGTCGGGCTTGCCGTAGCGGCGCATCTGGCTTTTGAACACGTCGACATCGATGTCGGGCGAGGCCAGCACCACGTCGCCGAGCTTGCCGCCGAGATCGCGGTCGCCGGTGATGGCGAGCTGGCGCAGCGTCTCCATGGTTACCCAGGTGCCCATCGAATGGGCGACGATGTCGATTCGCCGCGCGCCCGTTTGCGCGAGCATCCGCAGCGTCACTTCGAGCTGGTCGCGCGCGGCACTGGCGCTTTCCTTGTCGTAGACATAATCGGTGGTCTTGGCGCCCGAAGCCCAGGAGAACAGCACCGGCGTTCCAGGATAGCCGGAATCATGGACGATCTGGGTCAAGCGGTAGACGGCGTCGTCGAAGCCGGTGTTGTAACCATGGACGAAGACCATGACACGGCCGCCGCGCGCCGCGATGTCGGCGCTGAGCGCGCTGGAGAATTTTGGCGCGGTATCGTAGCCGACGACCTCCGAAGCCATGAAATATTTGGCCGGATCGTTCGATTTGCCGCGCGAGCGCCGCTCGATCTGGCCGGTCTCGTGGATTCCGGGCACGGTGACGTTGACGCGGGCGTAGTTGAGCGTTGCCGAGCGCTCGCCGTCGAAAACCTTGTTGGGGTCGTCGGATTTCTTGCGCGTCGTGGCGATGAAGATCGAGTGGTTGCCGGCAATCTCCGTCACCGGCGTCGCGACGATGGTGCTGCCGAGCAATTCCTGCGTTTGTGTGCCGGCACAGCCGGCAAGAAACAAGGCAAGGACAGCCGTAAAGATCTTGTTCAAAGGCACGCTTGCAATTCCACTCCGGCCAAAAGGCCCGCCTACTCCGCGACACCTCCCCGACAGTTTAAGTACGGCGGAAGTAAGTCATGTCGGGTCGAAATCCGGTTGGCGCCTTGCGGCTGCTATCGCACTGTGGCCCGAAAGCCAGAAGAAAGGCGGAAAACGCCGGGACGTGAAGAGAGGCGGCAGTTTCGGCCTGAGCCGGAATGCCACATGCGGTCGCTTCTTCGCTGACGGTGCACGCCAAAGCAGCATCGCCTTTTCGCCGAATTCCGGCAGCGTCGCGGATTTTATTCCAGCCGATATATGAACGAAAGTCCTCAAGTGCTTGCAAAGACTGCATGAACGCCAATCGAGCAGAGGCGCGAGCCGACGGACAATGGCGTCGCGACGCCGGATATGCAATAGGCGGGATCCGGCAGTGCGCGACAAACAAACGGTACGCGGCCCTTTCAATGCTAGAGTCGGCAAAATATGCGGTGCAAGGTGGGTTTTCGATGAACAGCTTCTCTTCCCGCGTCGCGACGGCCGCCACCGCGATCCGCCAGATCTTTCCAGAAACGCCGCTGCAGGAAAACGACTACCTGTCGAAAAAGACCGGCGCGCGGGTGCTGCTCAAGCGCGAGGACCTGTCGCCGGTGCGCTCCTACAAGATCCGTGGCGCCTTCAACTTCTTCCGCAAGGCGCTTGCGGCGGGTAACGACGCGGAACTGTTCGTCTGCGCGTCCGCCGGCAACCATGCGCAAGGCTTCGCTTTCGTCTGCCGCCATTTCGGCAGGCGAGGCGTGGTGTTCATGCCGGTGACGACGCCGCAGCAGAAGATCGACAAGACCAGGCTGTTCGGCGGCGATTTTGTCGAGATCAGGTTGGTGGGCGACTTTTTCGACGACTGCTATCGCGCCGCCTTCGAATTCACCGAAAGCTCCGGCGCCCACATGGTGCCGCCTTTCGACCACAAGGACATCATCGAGGGCCAGGCGACGGTCGCGTATGAGATTGCCGGTCAGATGCCGGGTGCGCGCATGCCCGACATCGTCATGCTGCCGGTCGGCGGTGGCGGGTTGGCCGCCGGTGTGACCCATTTTTTTGCCGATCAGGGCCGGGAAATGCGCTTCGTCTTCTGCGAGCCGGCCGGCGCGCCGAGCCTGCGCGAGAGTCTCGCGGCGGGGAAACGGCTCAAACTCGCCAAGGTCGATAACTTCGTCGACGGCGCGGCGGTGGCCGAGATCGGCCGCGAGCCTTTGCGGCATCTCAAGGAGTTCGCCGCCGACACGGTGCGGCTGATTCCGGAAAACCGGCTCTGCGCGACGATGATCGAGATGCTCAATATCGAAGGCGTGGTGCTGGAGCCGGCCGGCGCATTGGCGATCGACGCATTGAAGGACTTTTCGAAAAAGGAGGTCAGGGGCAAGACCATCGTTGCGGTCGTTTCGGGCGGCAATTTCGATTTCGAGCGGCTGCCGGACGTCAAGGAACGGGCGTTGCGTTTCGAGGGCCTGAAAAAATACTTCATCATCCGGTTCCCGCAGCGGCCGGGAGCGCTGCGCGATTTCCTGGAACTGCTGGGTCCGGACGACGATATCGCCCGCTTCGAATATCTGAAGAAATCGGCGCGCAATTTCGGCTCGGTGCTGATCGGCATCGAAACCAAGGACCGCCGAAATTTCGACCTGCTCAAGGCGAATTTCGAGGCCGAGGGCGTCCAGTATCAGGACATCACCGACAACGAGACATTGGCGGGCTTCATCATATGAGCGGCACGGTCTTCGTCGCCCTGTTCTCCGGCATCAATGTCGGCGGCAACCGCATCGTCAAGATGGCGGAGTTGCGCTCCTTTTTCGAGGATCTCGGCTTTTCCGATGTCGCTACCTATGTCCAGAGCGGCAATGCCGTGTTCCGCGCAAAGAATGGCGACGCCGCGACGCTGACCAAGCAGATCGAAGCGGCCTTCGAGAAGAAATGGGGATTCCATTCGCGCATCATGGTGCGCGATCTCGGCTGGTTGGAGAGGCTGGTGGCCGAAAACCCGTATCCGGAAGTCGCGGCGGACCACACGAAACTCCACGCTTATGCGCTGGAGCGCGAGCCGACCTCCGATGAGATCGCGCGGCTGGCCGAAAAATGCACCGGTCGTGAAAGTTTCGAGATCAAGCGCGACGTGCTCTACCTGCACGCGCCGGGCGGGCTCGGCAAATCGGTTTTTGCCGGGCTGCTTCCGCGGACGCTAAAAGTTCCGGGCACCGCGCGCAACTGGCGCACGGTGCTGGCGCTCCTGGAAATGGCCGGCCAAGCCGGCGGCAAATAGGCTGGTTATGCGGAAACGGGCTTCCAGCCGAAGGTCAGTTCCTCGCGGAAGGCAAAGCGCTTGATGTGATCGGCGACGACGCTTTCCAGGCGATCGATCGATCCGGCTTCGTCGGTCGATACCGTGATATGAAGCGCGGCCGCATCGGCATCCATGACGGTGCGGCCGAGCGAGAGATCGATCGTGCCATGGTGCGGATCGAACTCGACGGGAAATTTGTGCGCCCAGTGCTTGCACAGTTGCTGCAGATAGCGGCTGGCATGTTCGGTGGCGACATCGGCACGGCTGGTCGGCATGACTGGATTCTCCGCGGGGCAGGCGCCCTGTTTTCATGGCAAGGCGACGGCGCCGAAACGCCGGCGTAACAGTCCGACAGATAGGCGTCGTCTTGCCAAACGCCAACGGCTGCCGGGCGATTTGCGGCCGGCGTCAGATCAAAAGCCTACCAGCTTCCGGTGTTCGCCATCGAAGCCCACGGTTCGGCCTTGGCCTTGGCCGGGCCTTTCTGCAAAAGCTCGATCGAGATGCCATCCGGCGACTTGATGAAGGCCATGTTGCCGTCGCGTGGCGGGCGATTGATGGTGACGCCTCCGTCCATCAGCCGCTGGCATGTTTCATAGATATCGTCGACCTCATAGGCGAGGTGCCCGAAATTGCGCCCGCCCTTATAGTCTTCCGGATCCCAATTGTAGGTGAGTTCGACCAGCGGCGCTTTGTTGGCGATGCCGCTCTGCTCGTCTTCAGGGGCGGCCAGGAAGATCAGCGTGAAGCGGCCCTGCTCGTTTTCATAACGGCGCACTTCCTTGAGGCCGAGCTTGTTGCAGTAGAAATCGAGCGAGGCATCGACATCGGCGACGCGGACCATGGTGTGCAGATAGCGCATGTGTTTTCCTCGATTTGTGGGTTGCGCGCAACATAGGGTCGGCCCCGTCAAAGGGCAATCGCCAGGCGGCAGGCAATGCCGGGAAAGAACAAATCCGGTATATCCGCGATGAACCGTGAAAAAAGGCGCCGCAGGTCTTGCACTCACCGGAAGCCGCAGTGTTAATCTGGTGTCAAGAATCAATTGCGGTGTTCTTGAAAAAAGGGGGCATTCTTATGGGGGAAAAGGCCTCTCTGAAGGTGCGGGCCGAAACCCTTGGCGACGCCTTGGCACGCGACGAAGGCGGCGACGCTGCCGACCTGGTCGAGATTGCCGGTGCTATCAAATGGTTCGATGTGGCCAAGGGCTATGGTTTCATCCTCCCCGACGACGGCGTTTCGGGCGATATCCTCCTCCATGTGACGTGCCTTAGACGGGACGGTTTCCAGACTGCCCTGGAAGGCGCGCGCGTGGTCTGTCTCGTCAAGCAGGGCGACCGCGGGTTGCAGGCGTTCCGTGTCCTCTCCATGGATGTCACCACCGCGGTCCATCCCGCCGAGATGCAGGAGCAGCGCACCCACGTCTCGGTGACGCCCGAGAGCGGCCTCGAACGCGCTTTGGTCAAGTGGTTCAACCGCACTAAGGGGTTCGGTTTCCTGACGCGCGGCGAGGGCACCGAGGACATTTTCGTCCACATGGAGACCTTGCGCCGCTACGGCATCACCGAGCTTCGGCCTGGCCAGGTGGTGCTCGTCCGTTTCGGGCGCGGCGACAAAGGCCTCATGGCCGCCGAAATTCACCCCGATGTGGGTACCTTGCCGGTCTCGCACTGAGGTTCGTCGATATTTCAGCAGGCCGGCAAAAGACGGCTTTTTGCGCTTCCGGTGCTGGCGGAGCCGAATGTCCGCTCCGGTTCTCGAACCGCATCTGGTTTGGCCGTTTCGCGCTCGTCTTCGCCTCCGGCTCGATCGGATCTGAATCTCAACACTCCCAGAAGCCTCATACATCCCGTTGGGATCGGGTCTTTGTGCCTGTTCGTTTGACCATGATCTTGCCCGAAATCGGGTTCCACTTTCCGGGATCATGGTCTAGGACGATTCCGGCCGAGGATTTTGCATGACTCACAGGAACTGGCTGACGGCGGGCGTGATGTGCGCCATGATCGTCGTCGCCGCAGGCGCTTACTTCTATTCCGAGCGGCCGACCTCGGCCGACAGCCGGGCGATGGTTCTTCCAGTCGATCCCACGCCGCTGGTCGTGGCGACGAAGAACGGCGATCGGTCTTTTTCCATCGAAATCGCCGATACCGATCCAGAGCGTGAGGCCGGCTTGATGTTCCGCCAGGATATGGCGGACGATCACGGCATGCTGTTCGTCTTCGAGATGCAGCAGCAGGTGAATTTCTGGATGCAGAACACGCCGATGCCGCTCGACCTGATTTTCATTGGCCAGGACGGCAAGGTCCGTGCGGTCAAGCACGGCGAGCCGCAATCCCAGGCCATCATTTCGCCCGGCGTGCCCGTGCGTTTCGTGCTCGAGCTCAAGTCTGGCACCGCAGCCAGGAACGGCATCGAATATGGCGATCTGGTGCGCCACCCGGCCGTCGGCACCATATCCGGCCCAGGCGTGCGGCCGGCGGACAATGGCGATGCGCCCAATAGCGGCGGCGGTTGAACGCAAGGGCAGGATAGCCGATGCAGTTTTTTTCCCATGACGGGTTCGATCTTGCCTTCCTCGATCGCCAGCCGGCTGCGGGCAAGGGCGACCCGGTGCTCATGATCCACGGCTTCGCTTCCAGTCATCATGTGAATTGGGTGTCGCCCGGCTGGTTCAAGACGCTGAACGATGCCGGTTATCGCGCTATCGCCTTCGACAATCGCGGCCACGGCGCTTCGTCCAAGAGCTATGACGAGGCTGACTACACGCCGGCCAAAATGGCCTCGGATGCCGCCGCCTTGCTCGACCATCTCGGCATCGGGCGCGCCCATGTCATGGGCTATTCGATGGGCGCGCGCATAGCGGCGTTCCTGGCGCTGTCCGATCCCGACAAAGTGGCGACGCTGGTCTTCGGCGGTCTCGGCATCGGCATGGTCGACGGCGTCGGCGATTGGGATCCGATCGCAGCGGCGCTTCTTGCCGACGATCCGGCCGCAACCGCGCATCCGCGAGGCCGCTCGTTTCGCGCTTTCGCCGACCAGACCCGCAGCGATCGCCGGGCGCTTGCCGCCTGCATCGCCAAATCGCGGGAATTACTGGGTGAGGACGATATCGCCCGCATCGCCCAGCCGACGCTGGTCGCCGTCGGCACGACCGACGACATCGGCGGCTCGCCCGACGAACTTGCGGCACTGATGCCCAACGCCAGGGCCTTTCACATCGAGGGCCGCGACCACATGCTGGCGGTCGGCGACAAAACCTTCAAGCAGCGCGTGCTGGAATTCTACGCCGAAAATCCGCTTTGACCCGGCATCGTCCAGCGTTGGAGTTCGAACCGAGCGGCGTTTTCTATCCGGATTCAAGCGCCGCCAGCGATCTCGCCAGGTTTCGCTTGGCCCGCGGCTCGAAGCGCCGACGAAATTCCTGCGTGTGGAAGATGTGGGGGCGGGCGAGGAAGGTCTTCAGCACCGCGGCCCGGCCGGCCCGCCACAGCGGCTCCTCCACCCAGTCATATTCGCGCCGGACCGCGCGCTCATAGGCGTCGAAGGCATCTGGCGCTGCACCCAGGACCGACAGGTCCATGTCGAGAAAAAGACTGGCGTCGCGGGCCGCCGCCGCGTCGTCGATCCGCGGCAATTGGTGCGTGGCGGTGGCGAGGATCATCGCGGTGATGCGGCTGAGGCGCTCGGGGTCGGCGCGGCCTGCGAGCCTTTCCTCGGCAAGGGCGGCACTTTGCGCCTCATTGTCCTTGGCCTTGCTGTCATAGATGGCGTCGTGGAACCAGATCGCCGCTTCGACGGCTTCGGGATCGGCAAGCAGCCCTCGATAGTCGTGAGCCAGCGCCAGCATCGCCTCGATATGGGCCAGGTCGTGATAGTGGCGGCCCTCGGCCAGGTAGAGAGCCGAAAGCTCGCTCTTCAGCGCGTTGTCGATCAAGATTTCGTTTTCCATCGCAGCTTGAATTCCCGAGAACCAAATCCATTTGACAGATCACTAAGGAAAATTGAGTTCAATCGTGCTATGATCTGGCTTATACGTGCGGCCGGACAACAGGCAAGCCGGCAGGACGCAGGACGAGACGTCGATGAACAGCATCAGTATTTCCCGCCACAAGGCGTTGCAGCCGGTCGATCCGATCTGGCGTTCGATCCGTGACGAAGCGATGGAAGCGGTCAATCGCGACCCGCTGCTGGCCGCATTCCTCTATTCGACGATCCTCAACCAGGACAGTCTGGAAGAGGCGGTCATCCACCGGCTAGCCGAGCGGCTTGCCCATCAGGACATCGGCTCCGATCTCATCCGCCAGACCTTCAAATCGATGCTGGCCGACGACAAGGAATGGCCGACGACGGTGCGCGTCGACATCCAGGCTTATTACGATCGCGACCCGGCCTGCGATCGTTTCATCATGCCGGTGCTCTATTTCAAGGGTTTCCATGCCATCCAGACCCATCGGCTGGCGCATTGGCTGTGGAACCAGGGCCGCAAGGATTTCGCGCTCTATCTGCAGAGCCGGTCGTCTTCTGTCTTCCAGACCGACATCAATCCGGCCGCGCGCATCGGCAAGGGCATCTTCATCGACCATGCCACCGGCCTCGTCGTCGGCGAGACGGCGGTGATCGAGGACGATGTGTCGATCTTGCACGGCGTGACGCTGGGCGGCACCGGCAAGGCAGGCGGCGACCGCCATCCCAAGATCCGCTATGGCGTGCTGATTGGCGCCGGCGCCAAGATTCTCGGCAATATCGAAATCGGTCACTGCTCCAAGATCGCCGCCGGATCGGTGGTGCTGTCGCCTGTGCCGCACAACAAGACGGTTGCGGGCGTGCCGGCCCGTGTCGTTGGCGAGACCGGCTGCGATCAGCCCTCGCGTCAGATGGACCAGCTCCTGCCATCCCAGAGGATGGACCAGGTGGTCAGCTTCGATATCTGACACCGCCCGGCGCATTGCCTGGCATCATTGCGATTGGCCGGCGGCGGTGCTGCTTCCGGTGCAATAAGGCCGGCTTGCCTTTACATCGCCATTGTCGACGTGCCAGAAGCGCCGTTCAAACGAGCAAGCCCGATGATCGGAGAAGACTTTGAAGCCGGACGAAATCAGAAAGCTGGACGCCTATTTCAAGCGCGTCTTCCAGAATCCCCAACTTGTGGTCAAGGCGCGACCGCGTAAGGAAGATTCGGCAGAAGTCTATGTTGGCGACGAATTCCTCGGCATCGTCTTCAAGGACGAGGACGACGGCGACTACAATTTCTCGATGGCGATCCTCGACATCGATCTGGCCTGAGCCAGCAGGCCTCGGCTGGCCGGGTCCGCGTCGAACGCGGCCGGCCCTTTCTCAGTGTCCTGTCCTCAGGATGCGCTTGGCCTCGGTGGCGATCGCGGCGTCGAGCGCCTGCCAGTTGCCAAGAAACTCTTTCGGGAAACGATAGGTGAGGCTGAGATCCTCGCCAACATGGATGTCTCGCTCGCAAGGCGCCAGCGAGTCCCCGGCACTCGGGCCGCTCAGGCAGCGGGCCACGAAGGGATCCTCGCCAGGGCGCTTGCCGACGATCAGCACCTCGTTCACGTAACCTGATTTCTCATTGAAATCGTAGACCGTCGTGCCGCCAGGCCCCGGAATGCCGGGCTGGACGATCAGCGCGCTGTAGATCGGCGCGAAACGGCCGCTCATGTCGCGCGACATCATCTGCTGTTCGAAGGACAGAAAGATGATGCTCCTGTTCGTCCCCATGTGATTGAAATCATCGCGGGCAGCTTCGCTGTAGCCGTCCATCTGCGGATAACGCAGGTAAAGGTCGAGTCGCGAAGCGATGCCGTCCCGCCGCGCCTGGTCGAAACGGATGACGTTTGCCGGCACGGCGATGACGTTGTTGCCGATCACCACTTCCCGCATCGTGGCGTCGTCGGTGTAGCCGGCCATTGCGATCGAATGGCCGAACCATTTGCCGCCAAGGCTGATCGCGACCGACAGCAAGGCCAACGCCGCGAAGGCGTAGAACACCCGCTTCATCAGCATCGAATCGACCACGGTGAGTTCGGGGCCGTCGGCGATCGCTGCCTGCTTCATCTCGGTCCTCGGATACCGGCCGCCCGCCTTCGGATGTCCCGTGACGGCACGCATCGCACGGCACGGCTCTTGCAGCCTTTGTGAAACGACTGTGCGATTTCATGGTAAATGGAGGGTTAAGATGGGCTCGCTCGAAATCACTCTGTTTGCTTTTGTCGTCGGGCTTACGGTTTGCGGGCTGGCGGGCTCGACGATGGAACTGATCGCGGGCCGAAGGGTCGCCTTCGCCGAGCCCTATGTGTCGCCGTCGCATGTCCTGCGCTCGCTGCTCGCCACGGCTTGCGCCGGGCCTTTCATGCTGACCAACGATGCCCTCGACGCCCGCCGCGCCGGCCGCATTTCGGCTGCGATGCTGATGTCATGCGGCTGCACGGCGATCGCCTGGGCCTTGGCGCTCGGCACCGTCATGCTTGCCATTGCATCATGGACGGTCGCTCTCCTAGGCTCCGGCATTCCAGCCTGAGACGAATCGGAGACCGACATGCCGCTCTATGCGATCGATGGAACAGAGCCGAGCTTCACGGATGCGGACTCGAACTGGATCGCGCCCGACGCGACGCTGATCGGCAACGTCAGGGTCGGCCGCAATGCCGGCTTCTGGTTCGGCGTCGTCATCCGCGGCGACAACGAGCCCGTTGTCATCGGCGCCGATACCAATGTCCAGGAACATACGGTGATGCACACCGACCCCGGTTTTCCGCTTACCATCGGGCAGGGCTGCACCATCGGCCACCGTGCCCTGCTGCATGGCTGCACGATCGGCGACAACAGCCTGGTCGGCATGGGCGCGATCGTGCTGAACGGCGCGAAAATCGGCAGGAATTCGCTGGTCGGCGCCGGCGCCCTGGTCACCGAAGGCAAGGAATTCCCCGATAATTCGCTGATCGTCGGCTCGCCGGCCAAGGTGATAAGAACACTGGACGAAGCGGCGGTCGAAAAACTGCGCGGTTCGGCGGCGCATTATGTCGCGAACGCCAAGCGCTTCAAGGCGGGGATGAGGGAAGTCTGAGGTCACCAGAAATGGTGGAGCCGGCCCGGGGACGGGGCCGGCTCCTTTGACCCGGTCGTTGGGGACGGGGAGGGTGGGGACTCGACCGGGTTTCTCCTTAAGCGCCGCCTTCCTGGCACGCGCTTGACCTGTCTCACATTAGCGGACGCTGGCGACCGCGTCGGAGCGGCCGTCATTGATCGTCACCCAGACACCGGAATTCTGGTCCGACTGGCGCTTGAGATAGGTGTATTCGGTGTCCGTCCAGGCCAGCACCCTGGTTTCCAGATTGTCGAGAATGAACTCGCCGAGGCTGGTGCGAACGGTCAGCACCGCATGACCGTCGCCGTTCGGCTGGCGCGCAACGGTCATCAGCAAATTGCCGGCCGGCACGCCGGCATCCATCAGTTCGCGGCGCTTTTCCAGCGCGTAGTCCTCGCAATCGCCGTATCCATTGTCGGGATACGCCCAGTACTCCTCGACGCCGAAGCTTTCCATGTCGGTGCGCGGCTGGACGCGGGTGTTGACCGAATTGTTGATGCTGACGATCGTCGCCCAAAGCTTGCGGGTCAGTTCGACCGGCGCCCCCTTTGGGGTCTTCTCGCTGCATTCGCCAGCTATGCGCTGGCAGAATTCATAATGGCCGACAGGCTGGGTGGTCCGTCCGCCGGTGTGCATATAGACCGGTCCCGCGGCATATGCTGATCCCCACGCGGAAAGCTGCATCGCCATTGCAATCAGCAACAGCTTGCCTTTCGTTCTTTTCATTGTTCAGTCTCCCCGTTCGAAGGAGACATTGCCATAGGTGGATTTATTCGACGCAAAAGCGCGAAGTAGATTTTAAGTAAAACGCAGATAGAATAAACGTAAAATTTGAATTATTTAAGTGTAGAATTGTTTGGATCGCCCGACGCTCCAGCCTAAAGGCTCGGCCCCGCGCTGTCCCGGCGTAAGGCGGTCCTGACCTGGCGGAACGGCCCCGAAAAAACAAAAAAACCGGCCGCGAAGGCCGGCTTGATGGGGCGTATTTTCCGAGCCGGTCAGGCGCGCGGCGTGTTGAATTCGGAATCGAGCGATTCGGGCCGCTGGATGACGGCGAATTCGATGGCGACGCCATCCTCGAAATGGCGGACGATCTGCCCGCGCATGGTGCCGAGCGTGACCTGGACACCAATCGCCGGCTTGACGTCGATCTCGACAGCGGCGCCGGAAAGCGACAGGTCGATGATCCGGCACTGATACTGGCGGCCGTCGGTGAGCTGCAAGACGCTGGTCGGATTGCGTGGCGCGACGCGTTCGTGGCGGCGGTCTTCCGGCAGATCGAGCTCGTGCTTGTTGGCGAGCCATGTCAATTGCGCGGCAAGCTTGTCCTTCTTGCGGTCGGACGCGATCACGGTCATGGCGAAACCGTCCTGGAGCGTGCGTGTCACGACCCCTTCGATGCGGCCGATATGATCGATGTAGGCGATGACCTTCTCGCCAGGCATACCGATGCGGTCGGTGCGAAACGCGACGTTGCCGGGCGACATGTCGACGACCTGGCAAGGATGTTCGGTGCGGTCTTCCAGCATGAAGCGCCCGTATATCTTGACCCGGACGCGCTGAAAGTTACGCCTTTCAGCTTGGGACGGCGCGTAGTCGACCGCCGCTGACCTCATGACTGCCTGCACCTCGTTTGGCATTCCCTCGCGTCGATGCGAAGGAACTTCATCGCAGAACTACAACGAAGCGGGTTAACAAAGGGAAAAAACGAGGTGCCGATCGCGCGAGATCGCTAACTATTCCTCACGTCCGCCGTCGAAGACGACGAGATGGCGAATGCGGCGCGCGCGGCCGAGCGCCGAGATCGTTTCGGGCGCCTCGATCTCGTCGGGAACGAGGGAGGGAACCTCGATCGCAGGACGATTGTTCAGGAGTTCCTTTTCCGGATCGATGACGCGGATGGAATCGATCAATGCATCGGTGATGGGGTCGGCACCCAGCCAGAATGGTTTCTCCGCGGCGCTGATCACGCCAAGGCACCGCGGATTTTCAACACCGCCGTCGAGCGGCAAGGCAAGTAGTTCGAACCTGTTGGAACGGCCGTTGCGACTGAAGCCCTCGAAGATCATGAGCACCACGGATTTCTGGTCGAAAACGCCTTGAATCAGCCGCGAGACCAGCCGCTGGTCCTTCTCGCGCCACAGCGACGGGAACGAGAATCCCTTCAATTCGCGGCCGTAACAGGCGCAGAGCCTGGTGCCGGCGAGGCGGAACACGGGCTGTCCGCGCGTGTCCTTCTCCAGGATGAACGTATCCGCCAGCAGCGACTTGATGTCGGCCGGCTCGACTTCCGATCGCTTCGGAGCAGGGCGTCCGTCACGCAGGCGGTTCCAATAGTGGAACAGCGTGATCGATCCGTTTTGGTTCATGCTATGCAGCTCCGCGCATTCTGCCGTCTGATGTCCCATCGGTGAACAGAAGGGCGCCCTCCGATGACTTACATGCGTTGCGGAGCAGGAAGCGTGCCAGCGTCGTTAACACTTGTTCACGGGTCGGGGCCGTTAAGGTTAACAACTGGTTTACGTTGCGCCAAAACGAGCCTTGTGGCACATAAAAGCCACTCCAGAAGCGGTCGTTTCGCGACGACCGGCAGCACTTCAGTCAAGAGTTTGGGGAGCAGGGGGCTCGACCAGCCGTTCAAGGGAAACCTTGGACGGCTTTTTTTTGATTCGCGTCGGGGCGATTCGCCGTTTGCGGTTCCGGTGGCGGTGATCTACATGCTCGCGGGCCGAACCAGCACCGAGTGCGATTGCAGATGAGCGAACCGGTAAACCCTTCCGAGAGCGAACAGTCCGAAGCCGAGCAGGCTGAGAACTCGCCGCCGCCGCCGGCGCGGGAGCCGGTGTTCAACCTGCCGCCGATTGTGCTGGTGGTGATGGGCATCTGCGTAGTCGTCTATCTGCTGCAGCAATATGTGCTGAATGAAACGCAGCAGATGACGCTGCTGTATGACGGGGCTTTCATCCCCGTCCTTTACACCGGAGAATACGGCTTCGATTGGTTCCTGCTTTCCCGGCCTTTCACCTATGCCTTCCTGCATGGCGGCTTCGCTCACATCGCCATCAACATGGTCTGGCTTGCGGCTTTTGGTTCGCCGTTAGCAAATCGTTTGGGCACGCTCTGGTTCGCGCTGTTTTTCGCCCTGACCGGGCTGGCTTCCGTCGCGCTCTTCTGGGCGTTGCATCCGCTCGGAGAGGCGCCGCTGGTCGGTGCCTCCGGTGCGATCTCAGGCATGATGGGTGCCGCGGCGCGTTTTGGTTTCCGCACCGACCGCTCGGCCGGCAAAGCTGCCTTCGCCGGACCGGTGCTGCCGATCGCAATCGTGCTGCGCTCGCGTGGCGTCATGACGTTCCTTGCCATGTGGATGATCATCAACCTCGCCACAGGCCTGCTCGGCTTTGCGCCGGGAATAGAGGGCCAGATCGCCTGGGAGGCCCATATTGGCGGCTTTGTCGCCGGCTTCTTCGGCCTGCGATGGTTCGACCGGCGATGGCAGGCGTCCGAATGGGAGACCTTCGACCACCGCACTTGAAATGCAACCGAACGCGGCGCACGATGTTCATTCTTAGGTGAAAGCCGGTCAGGCAGGAACCGGCAGGCGAAGCAGAGGAGGACGCCATGACGGTTAAGGCCATTCTTGAGCAAAAAGGCCATGACGTGTTGACGCTCGGGCCGAACGAAAAGCTTAGCGAAGCCATTCGCATCCTGTCCGAGCACAGGATCGGGGCGCTTGTCATCACCAATGGCGATCGCAAGATCGTCGGCATCCTGTCCGAGCGCGACATCGTGCGGGTTGTCGCGCGGGAAGGTGCCGCCGCGCTCGATATCGCCGTGCGCTCGGCAATGACGCCGAAGGTGAAGATCTGCAACGAGAACCACACCGTCAACGAAGTGATGGAGATCATGACCCGAGGCCGCTTCCGCCATCTGCCGGTGGAAAAGGACGGCCTCCTCGACGGCATCGTCTCGATCGGCGACGTGGTTAAGCGTCGCATCGAGGACGTCGAGCGCGAGGCCGCTGAGATCAGGGCCTATATCGCCACCGCTTGAGCGGTGAAAGGAACCGCCGGCCGGAGAACCGACCGGCGGAACCCACATTCTATCTGTTGTCCAGTTCGGAACGGACGAGTTCGAGCCCGCGCCGGGTGATGCGGTAGGGACCGCCACGCGACGAGGAGACCGCCTTCTTCCGTTTCAGCTTTCGAAACAGGTCGAGATCGACGCCCGGGTAGTGCCAGCCATCGCGGGTCAGGCATTTGACGGAGGCGATCCGCTTTTTGTCGTTCTTTTCGATTTCTATGCGCCCGCCCTGCGCAAGCAGGTGCAGAATGCGCTGTTCTATGCGCGAAATATCCATGTGAGAGTTTCCGGGAAAACAAAAAAGCCGCCGCCGCGACGTTTCGCGGCACGGGGTTTTCAGGTTTTTCTGCCCTGCCTCGCTACGAGGTCAGGGCCTTACCGGGACTGAGCGTAAGTGGACATCCACTCTCCATTGGGATGGATGTCCTGTAAGCGAAAGCGGTTGAAAAGGCCAGCGCGCGGCTTTGCGCTTGTCTCGCCGTGCGGTTTGCACTAGCGAAGGCCAACATCCAAATTCGCGAAAATCCCAATTCTCGCGAGCTAGAACCGCAGGCCGCCATGAGCATCATCGACACCCGCACGCCCGACGCAAAACGCCTGATCCCCGGCGCCACCGGCGACTGGGAGATCATCATCGGGCTTGAGGTTCACGCGCAGGTGACGTCGGAGGCAAAGCTGTTTTCCGGCGCCTCCACCGCTTTCGGTGCCGCTCCCAACGCCAATGTCAGCCTGGTGGACGCGGCGATGCCCGGCATGCTGCCGGTCATCAACGAGGAATGCGTCAAGCAGGCGATCCGCACCGGCCTTGGCCTGAAGGCGCAGATCAATCACAAATCGGTTTTCGATCGGAAGAACTACTTTTATCCGGATCTACCGCAGGGCTACCAGATATCGCAGTTCAAGCAGCCGATCGTCGGCGAAGGCACGGTGATCGTCTCGGTTGGCCCCGACCGCCAGGGCGAATTCGAGGACATCGAAGTCGGCATCGAGCGGCTTCATCTGGAGCAGGATGCCGGCAAGTCGATGCACGACCAGCATCCCACCATGTCCTATGTCGACCTCAACCGCTCGGGCGTGGCACTGATGGAGATCGTCTCCAAGCCCGACATGCGCTCGGCCGACGAAGCCAAGGCCTACGTCACCAAGTTGCGCACCATCGTGCGCTATCTCGGCACCTGCGACGGCAATATGGACGAAGGTTCGATGCGCGCCGACGTCAACGTCTCGGTGCGCAAGCCCGGCGGCGAATTCGGCACGCGTTGCGAGATCAAGAACGTCAATTCGATCCGTTTCATCGGCCAGGCCATCGACTATGAGGCGCGCCGGCAGATCGCCATTCTCGAGGACGGCGGCAAGATCGACCAGGAGACGCGGCTGTTCGATGCCGTCAAGGGCGAGACGCGTTCGATGCGCACCAAGGAAGAGGCGCACGATTACCGCTATTTCCCCGATCCAGATCTGTTGCCGCTGGAATTCGACGAGGCCTATGTCGATGCGCTGGCAAGGGAGTTGCCGGAACTGCCTGACGCCAAGAAGACCCGGCTGATCTCGTCGCTCGGCCTGTCGACCTACGATGCCTCGATCCTGGTCTCGGAGAAGCCTATCGCCGACTATTTTGAGAAGGTGGCCGCCGGCCGCGATGGCAAGCTCGCGGCCAACTGGGTCATCAACGATCTGCTCGGCCAGTTGAACAGGGCTGGCAAGGGTATTGAAAATGCCCCGGTTTCACCGGATCAGCTCGGTGCCGTCATCGACCTGATCAAGGACGGCACCATTTCCGGAAAGATCGCCAAGGACTTGTTCGAGATCGTCTGGAACGAGGGTGGCGACCCGCGTCAGCTGGTCGAGAGCCGTGGCATGAAGCAGGTCACCGACACCGGCGCCATCGAAAAGGCTGTCGACGAGGTCATCGCCGCCAACCCGGACAAGGTCGAGCAGGCGCGCGCCAAGCCGAGCATGGCCGGCTGGTTCGTCGGCCAGGTGATGAAGGCGACCGGCGGCAAGGCCAACCCGCAATCGGTCAACGACCTCGTCAAGGCCAAGCTGGGCATCGAGTAGCGGTGTTCGTCCGCACCGCCGGAGAACGCGACCTTGCTGCCATTCGAGCGCTGCTGGTCGAAACCTGGCACGCGACCTATGACGCCATCTACGGTGCCGAACGGGTCACCGCGATCACCGACGAATGGCACTCGATCGCCTCGCTGAAGGTCCGGCTGACCAGACCGAACAGCGAATTCCTCGTTGCCGATGACGGCAAGCGCATTGGCGGTCTGGCCTTCGCCGAAAGCATCGATGGCGGCAAATTGGTCGTCCTGAAGCAGCTCTACGTGCTGCCGGACCTGCAAGGGCGGGGCATCGGCGGCATGCTCCTCGATGAGATCATCGAAAGCTTCCCCGAGGCCCGCGCCGTCCGCCTGGAGGTGGAGGAGCGGAACACGCGCGCCGTCGCCTTCTACGAGGCGAACGGCTTCCTGCGATCCGGCGATGGCGGCGAGCACATTGGCGCCTTGGGAGAACCGACGCTCGTCTACCTCAAGCCCCTTGCCGGCTGACCGCTGGATCCAGCCCATCTCTGGATCACCTTCGCGCTAGCGGCGATCCGTATGCGTCATCGCTGCATTTGCTGTGCCGGCTTGCGAAGGGTATGCAAAGGACATGATCAAACTGTCCCGCATTACTGCCTCGGCGCTGCTAGCCATCATCATTTTCGCGACCTTGTCGCCAATCCAGCTGCGGCCACACATCGCCGAGGCGAATGTCGAGCGCGCTCTGGCTTATGTGCTGTTGGGCTTCGCCTTGGCGATCGGCTTCCCCCACCGCCTCTATCAAGCAGCGATCTTCGTGATTGCGACCGCCGGCGTGCTCGAACTGCTCCAGATTATCGACCCTGGCCGCCACGCGCAGTTTGTCGATGGGCTCGTGAAAGCATTGGCCGGGATTATTGGAATCGCCGTTGGGCAATTATTCGTCAGGACCAGCGTGCGAAAAGAAGAGAGCTAGGCACGGCAGCAAACCGCGTCGGTGGAATGACCACGTCTAGGCGGAGGGAATTTCCACATTGTCGATCAGCCTGGTGTTGCCGAGCCATGCCGCGGCGAGCAGGCGTCCCGGCCTGTCCTGGCGCCACGGCGCGAGCGTCTGGGTTTCGCGGGCCTCGACATAGTCGACTTTCTGGAACCCCGCCGTGATCAGGGAGCGGTTGGCCTCGTTGATCGCGTCGATCCGGTCGCTGCCGGCCGCCAGCGCCAGCGCCGCCTTGCGCAGGATCACGTTGAGCTGGCGGGCGATTCCGAGCTCGGCCGCGCCGAGATAGGCGTTTCGCGACGACATGGCGAGGCCATATGCGTCGCGAATCGTCGGTGCGCCGATGATCTCGACCGGCAGGTCGAGATCCCGGCAGAGTTGCCTGACGACGCAAAGCTGCTGGTAGTCTTTCTCGCCAAAGACCGCGCAGTCCGGCGTCGCCTGCAGGAAGAGCTTGGCCACCACCGTGGCGACCCCGTCGAAAAAGCTGGGGCGGAAGTCCGATTCGAGCCCGGCGGAAGGGCCGCCCACCGAGATCCGGGTGGCAAAGCCGGCGGGATACATCTCGCCTACCGTCGGCGTGAAGGCGAGATCGGCCTTGGCCGTCGCCAGCTGGTCGAGATCCCGGGCGAGCCGGCGCGGGTACTTGTCGAGGTCTTCCGTTGGCGCGAATTGCGTCGGGTTGACGAAGATCGACACGACGCAGCGATCCGCGCTTTCGAGTGCGATCCTGACCAGCGACAGATGCCCGTCATGCAACGCGCCCATGGTCGGCACCATGGCGACGCGGAGGCCCTCGCGGCGCCAGCCGCGGACCTGCGTCCGAAGAGAGGCGACGCTATCGACGACGATCGGCCGGCTCATGCGTCATCCCTGCTGTTTGCGGCCGAAAAGACATGGCTGGGGCCAGGAAACGTCCGGCTTCGCACCTCCGATGCGTAACGTTCTGCGGCATGCGCGATCACGCTGCGCAGGTCGGCATATTCCTTGACGAATTTCGGCACACGGTCGACGGTCAAGCCCACCATGTCGTCGATGACCAGGATCTGGCCATCACAGTCGCCGCTGGCGCCGATGCCGATGGTTGGAATGGCGATGCGGCGGGTGATCTCGGCCGCGACCGCCTCGATGGTGCCTTCGATGACCACCGAGAACGCGCCGGCTTGTTCCACGGCGAGCGCATCGGCCAGAAGGGCCGCCACGTTCTCGTCCGTGCGGCCCTTGATCTTGTAGCCACCATCCTTCTCCACCGATTGCGGCAGCAGGCCGATATGTCCCATGACCGGAATGCCGGCCTCGGCGATCGCCGCGATCTGCCGCGCCATGTCGACGCCGCCCTCGATCTTGACCGCCTGGCAGCCGGTTTCGCCCATGATGCGCCGCGCCGAGGCAACGGCCTGCGTCGCCGAATCCTCATAGGTCCCGGCCGGCATGTCGACGACGACGCAGGCCCTGGCCGAGCCGCGCATCACCGCTTTCCCGTGCGCGATCATCATCTCGATCGAGGCGCCCAGCGTCGTCTCATGGCCGTGCAGGACCATGGCGACGCTGTCGCCGACCAGAAGCAGGTCGACATGCGGATCGAGCAAGCGGGCGACAGGATAGGTGTAGGCCGTGAGGCAGACCAGTGGCGTGCCGCCCTTGCGGCGGCGAATCAGATCGGCGCCGATGCGAATGTCGGTGGTCGGCAATTCCGTGGCCAATCGTCACCTCCGTCGGCCCGCAACCAAGTGGGTTGGACATGCTGAGCGGGCGCGCAGAGCTTTAGAAAGACCGCCAGGGGTTGGCAAGCACGCATCCTGCCACCCGGAAAGATCACAGGCTTGTGTCGAATTCCCGGCAAGCCATTTCAGCGCTTCCTCCGGCAAGACCCTTGCCTTCCCCGAGGCCTGACGCCATAAGCAGGAAACGGGCGCTGCCGGCGCGAGGGTTCTGAGATGAAGACTTTCCTTACGCAGTTTTTCACCTGGTGGAACAGCCAGACGCTGGGAACGCGCCTGCACACCTGGCGCCATGGCAAGAAGGTCGGCCAGGACGAGATGGGTAACGTCTATTACGAGGGCGGCGTCGATTCGGAAGGCCGCACGCGCCGCTGGGTCATCTACAGCAACTATTCGGAAGCTTCGGCCATCCCGCCCGGCTGGCACGGCTGGATCCACCACCGTGTCGATGCCGCGCCGCCAAGCGACGACTACCGGCCGCGCGACTGGCAGAAGCCGCACCAGCCAAATCTGACCGGCACGCCGGCAGCGTACCGCCCGAAGGGCTCGGTACTGACCAATCAGCATCGCCCGCAGGTCACGGGCGATTACGACGCCTGGACGCCTGGGTCATAACGGCAAGGTGGGTGCCGGTCCTTTATCGCCACAATTGGTGTTTAGCTGCTTGCTGATCAGAAAACGGCGACTAGCCTTGGTCAACAGAATCACCCGGGCACGAACCACCGGTACCTTTGCATGAGCTTTTTCAGCCTGACATCGATGGGCGGCCTGACGTTGGCCGCCAGCCTTGCCGTCGGCACCGCGGCCTTTGCCGCTTCGCCGGAACCCGCCGCACCGGCGCCGGCGACCCCCGGGGCATCGGAGCGCATCACCAATCCGGTTGCCGAGTTTGCCGGCATCGACAAGATCACCGGCCGCATCATCACCTTCGACGTCTATATCGACGAAACGGTGCAGTTCGGCGCTTTGCAGGTGACGCCGCGCGTCTGTTATTCGCGGCCGCAGAACGAGGAGCCGAAGACCGATTCCTTCGTCGAGGTCGACGAGATCACGCTCGACCGCAAGATTCGCCGCATCTTCACCGGCTGGATGTTCGCCGAAAGCCCTGGTCTCAACGCTGTCGAACATGCCGTCTATGACGTCTGGCTGAAAGAGTGCAAGCAGAAGTCCGACGTACCGGCGCCCGACGCCGCCAAGGCTGACGCGACCAAAGCCGATGCTTCGAAGCCGGCCGCGGCCACGCCGGACGTTGCACAGCCCGATGCCACGGAACCGGATACCACCGGCGCCAACTGATCCCCTGGAACCGCCATGGCCACCACGCGTTGGGGCCGGTGACGACCGCGCATGGATGCGCCGGGAGGACAATCCGATGTCGGACAGCAAACGGATCACGGCCAACAAGGCGGAGTTGCTGGAAATCGAAAAAGGCTTCTGGACGGGTGACGCGGCCTATTACGCGGCCAATGCGGATACCGAATGCCTGGTGGCATTTCCGCAACTGGCAAAAGCGATGGACAATGCCGATCTCGCCAGGACGGCGGCCCATCCCAACCGCTGGCGCGATCTCGACATCGAGCTCAAGGGAATAATCGAGCCGGGCAGCGACATCATCATGCTGACCTATGAGGCGCGTGCGACACGCGAGAATGGCGAGCCTTACGCGGCGCTTGTCAGCACCGGCTATGTTCATCGCGCTAACGGCTGGAAGATGATGTTCCATGCGCAGACGCCGATCGAGACCGCGGCCCGCAAGCGAGCTTGATCTTTAGGGAAAGAAAACCGCTTCACCCTTCAGCGCCTCGGCCAGCATCTTCTCATATTTGCCGCGCGGCACATCGACGGCACCGAAGCGCTTGAGGTGCTCGGTGGTGAACTGCGTATCGAGCAGCGCGAAGCTGCGTGCCTTCAAGCGCTCGACGAGATGCACGAGGCAGATCTTCGACGCGTCCGTTTCGCGCGAAAACATGCTTTCGCCGAAAAATACCCGCCCCAGCGATACGCCGTAGAGGCCGCCGACCAGCCGGTCCTGGCGCCAGGCTTCCACCGAATGGCAGTGGCCGATGCGATGCAACTGCACATAGGCCTCCCGGATCGGCGCGTTGATCCAGGTCGAGCGCCGCTCTTCCCGCCGCTCCGCGCAAGCGTCGATCGTCGCCTCGAAATCGAAATCGAAACGGATATCGAACAGGTTCCTGCGGATTGTCTTCTTCAGGCTTTTCGGCGTGTGAAAACCGTCGAGCGGAATGATGCCGCGCGTCTCCGGCCGCACCCAGAACACCTCCGGGTCACCGGCACTTTCGGCCATCGGGAACACGCCCGAGGCATAGGCCTTGAGCAAGAGGTCGGTGGGAATGCGATAGCCGGGCGCGTAGGGACGGGTCATCGCGCCTCCGCGCTATTCGCCTTTGGCCAGGTATTTTTCCAGCCAGTGGATGTCGTAGTCGCCATTGGCGATGTCGGCATTGCCGACGAGATCGCGAAACAGCGGCAGCGTCGTCTTGATGCCGTCGACGACGAATTCGTCCAGCGCCCGGCGCAGCCGCATCATGCATTCGACGCGGTTGCGCCCATGCACGATGAGCTTGCCGATCAGGCTATCGTAGTAGGGCGGGATCTTGTAGCCGGAATAGACCCCGGAATCGACACGGATGCCCAGACCGCCCGGCGTGTGGAAATGGCTGATCGTGCCGGGCGAGGGGGTGAAGGTGCGTGGATCCTCGGCATTGATGCGGCATTCGATGGCGTGGCCGTTGAACTTGATGTCTTCCTGCTTCACCGAAAGGCCGCCGCCCGAGGCGACGCGGATCTGCTCGTGCACGAGGTCGATGCCGGTGATTGCTTCCGTCACCGGATGCTCGACCTGCAGGCGCGTGTTCATCTCGATGAAATAGAACTCGCCATTCTCGTAGAGGAACTCGATCGTGCCGGCGCCGGAATAGCCGAGATCGGCAATGGCCTTGGCGCAAATGCCGCCGATGCGGGACCGCTCCTCGGCGTTGAGCGCCGGCGAATTGGCCTCCTCCCAGACCTTCTGGTGGCGCCGCTGCAGCGAACAGTCGCGCTCGCCGAAATGCACGCCGCGGCCAAAGCCGTCGCCGAACACCTGCACTTCGATATGGCGCGGCTTTTGAAGGTATTTCTCGATGTAGACGGCGTCGTCGCCGAAGGCGGCACCGGCTTCCGTGCGTGCCGTCTGCAGGGCGACTTCGAGGTCGGCTTCGGTGAGCGCCACCTTCATGCCGCGTCCGCCGCCGCCGGCCGATGCCTTGATGATCACGGGATAGCCGATCTCGGCGGCGACACGCTTGGCTTCCTTTTCCTCGGTCACGGCACCGTCGGAGCCCGGCACCACCGGAATGCCGAGGCGCTTGGCTGTGCGCTTGGCCTCGATCTTGTCGCCCATGACGCGGATATGATCGCCGGTCGGGCCGATGAAGGTGATGTTGTGCGCGGCCAGGATGTCGGCGAACTTGGCGTTTTCCGACAGGAAGCCGTAGCCGGGATGCACGGCGTCGGCGCCGGTGATTTCGCAGGCCGCGACGATCTGGTGGATGTTGAGATAGCTGTCGCGCGACGGCGGCGGCCCGATGCAGACGCTCTCGTCGGCGAGCCGCACATGCATGGCGTCGGCATCGGCGGTCGAATGAACCACCACCGTCTGGATGCCGAGTTCCTTGCAGGCTCGTAGCACCCGAAGCGCGATTTCGCCGCGATTGGCGATGAGGATCTTCTGGAACATCCGGTCGCTCTATTCGATCACGACGAGCGGCATGCCGTACTCGACCGGCTGCGCGTCCTCGAACAGGATCGCCGTCACCGTGCCGGCGCGCGGCGAGGGGATCTGGTTCATCGTCTTCATCGCCTCGATGATCAGCAGCGTCTGGCCTTCCTTGACCTTCTGGCCGACTTCGATGAATGCCTTGGCGTCCGGCGACGGCGCAAGGTAGGCGGTGCCGACCATCGGCGAGGCTACCGCGTTCTTCGACACATCGGCCGCTGCCGGGGCTGCGGCGACGGCAGGTTGGGCTGCTGCCGGCGCATAGGCCGCCTGCGGTGCCGCGATTGCGTGGACGGCCGGCGCCTGCCGCGACACGCGTACCTTCAGGTCGCCCAGTTCCACCTCGATCTCTGTGAGATTGGTGTCGTTCAGTATGCCCGCCAGATCGCGGATCAGCTGTTGGTCAACACCGGTCTTCTTTATCGACATTTTCGAGCCTTCTGTTTGTTGGCCGGTCATAGGCGTGCGGCCAGCGCTTGCAGCGCCAGCGTGTAGCCGAGCGGCCCAAAACCACAGATCATGCCGACAGCGACCGGCGCGACCATGGAGACGTGGCGGAACGGTTCCCGGGCATGGATGTTGGAAAGATGAACTTCGGCGACCGGCAGCGGGGCGACGGCGCGGATGGCGTCATGGATAGCGATCGACGTATGGCTGTAGGCGCCCGGATTGATGACGATGCCGGCAGCCTTGTCGCCGGCCTCGTGGATCCAGTCGACAAGATCGCCCTCGTGGTTCGATTGGCGGAAATCGATCTCGAGCCCAAGCGCCGCGCCTGCCTGCTTGCAATCGTCGGCGATGGCGGCAAGCGTCTTGCCGCCATAGATACCCGGCTCGCGCTTGCCGAGCGCGTTGAGATTGGGACCGTTCAGGACGAAAACCGTTTTCAAAAAATCAGAACCTTTCCCGGCGCCGGCATCAAGCCGGCGCGCTGGGCCCCTCTATAATGGGCATAGTCGCCCGCGGAAAGAGCGCAAGTGCGTTCTTTCACTGTCCACAACAGGCGGAAATGCGCCTGTGAAGGAAAGTTGCGGCTGATCAAAGCGCGGCTTTCGCCGCCTCGATCTTTTCGGCCAGCACCTCCTGCCCGAGCGCCCCGAACACCACGTCGTTGCCGACGACATAGGACGGCGTTCCGGTGATCGCCAGCTTGTTGGCGAGATCGAAGGTCTTGGAGAAGGCCTGGGGGATCGACGGATCCTTCATCTTCTCGCGCAGTGTTGTCTCGTCGGCGCCGAGCGAAAGCGCGATCTTGATCGCCGCCGCCTCGGTGGCGCGTCCCTGGCCGCCGAGCAAGGCATTGTGGAACTCGCCGTATTTTTCCGGCTTCATCATGTGGAACGCCATCGAAACGACGCTCGCCTTCTGCGAATCCGGCCCCAGGATCGGGAATTCCTTGAGCACGAAGCGCAGATCCGGATCGGACTTGGTCAGCGCGCGCATGTCTTCGATGGCGCGTTTGCAGAAGCCGCAATTGTAGTCGTAGAACTCGACGATGGTGACCTTGCCGTTCGGATTGCCGACGACGCCGTCGAAAGCGGAGTTGAAGATCTGCTCCTTGGCGTCCTTGATGACGCCCAGATGAGCGATGCGCTGCTCTTCCTTCTGCTTGGCCTCGAGCGCGTCCTGGACTTCGAGCAGCACTTCGGGGTTCTTCAGCAGATAGTCGCGGATGATCCCCTCGACTTCGCTGCGGTCGATCTTGGTGTCGGCCGCAGCCAGCTGGACGGGCTGCGCCGTGTCTGCCTTTGCGGTCTGCGGATTGCCGGCCACGAAACCGAAAGCCAGCATGGCAAGGGCTACAGCAATCCCCGTGGTGCCCAACAGCAGTGCCTTTTTCATCGTTTTCGTTCCTTTTGCCTGTTTTCTTGCGTGTTTTCTGGCCCGGTAAGTCTGGCTTTGTCTCAGCGGGCGGCCGGAAGGTTCACTTAGGTCTTGCCTGACGGCTTGTAGTTTATGATGTCCTGGGCGCGAATCCAGCGCGGTTCGCCGCGTTTCATCTGCTGCTGCGCCCGCATGGCAAAGATTTTCGCATCCTTGTAGCTGCCGGAATAGAAATGAGCCTCGGCAGTGGCAAGCTCGGCACCGGGTATGTCGCCCAACTCGCCATAGGCCTGCGCCAGATAGCGGTATCCGACGGAATTTTCCTTGTCGCGTCCCAACCCGTTGTTGATCTGCACGACGGCTTTCTTCAGCGATTCGGGCGTACCGATCGCCATCAGCGCCTGGCCAAGGGAAACCGGCAGCAAGCCTGATCGCGCGGGATCGAGGCTGACCGCCTTGGCATAGGCGTCGGCGGCATCCTTGGGCTTGTTGGCCTTCATCAAAATATCGCCGCGCAATTCCTGGAAATAGGCGTTTCTGGGCTGCGCCTTGATCAGCGCGTTGGTCTTGGCCAGCGCGGCGGCGATATTGCCGTAAAGATAGGTCGACTGGGCGTCGCCATACTGCGCGGCGAGGCTGCCCTGCATCTTTCGCATCAGCCGCGACGCGGCGGCCTGGCCTTCCATATAGACGGCGATCTTGACCCGCACCATGTCATGACGTTGCTGCAGCGCCGGCGGATCGACCTTGTCGACGTCCGGGCTCTGTTTCACCAGCACTTCGAGGTTGGCGATGCGGTCCTGCGGCATCGGGTGGCTGATCCGGTAAGGATCGACCTGCGCTCCCGACAGCGACAGCGCGCTCTGGAAACGGTGGAACGTCTTCAGCATGCCCATGCCGGACTGGCCCGTGGCGTTGAGATATGTGATCGCGGAGCGATCGGCGGTCATCTCTTCGGTGCGCTGATAGGCCAGGATGCTGCGTTGCGCCATCTCGCCGCCGCCGGCCGCCACGCCCATGCCGGCGCCGGCAAGGCCGCGGCTGTTGGTGGTCGCACCGGCGACCATTGCCCCGGCGCCGAGCAAGGTGGCGATGATCGCCATCGTCT
Source organism: Mesorhizobium sp. M0152 (assembly GCF_040322415.1). NCBI lineage: Bacteria > Pseudomonadati > Pseudomonadota > Alphaproteobacteria > Hyphomicrobiales > Phyllobacteriaceae > Mesorhizobium > Mesorhizobium sp. M0152. Next base: position 66,406 of record NZ_JAMYTH010000004.1, on the reverse strand, counting down.
TGGCGCGTTCGAGCTGGTCACGCAGTTTCTGCTGGTGGCCTCCCGCGATATGGCCGGCTTCGTGCGCGATGACGCCGATGATCTCATTGGGTGTCTCGGCCGTCATCAATGCCCCGGTGTTGATGAACAGCCGGCGTCCGGTGACGAAGGCGTTGAAGCTGGAATCGTTGACCAGGACGATGTCGATGCCGTCATTCGCCAGTCCGGCGGCCTTGAAGATCGGCCGTGCGTAGTCGCGCACCAGGGCCTCGATCTCGGCATCGCGTATTACCGGCACGCTCTGGGCGAAGGCGGTTACGGAACTTGCCACCGCAACGGCAAGGCCAAGCGAAAGCGTCGCGAAAACGCGCGCTATCCCGGCAATTGTCGATCTGGGTCGGCTCAACATGATGTGTCCACTGGTAGACGAGCGGGCGAAAGATGAAAAGTCGGCACCGGAAACTTCCTCAAACTTGTGATCCTCACATCAATCGGGCATTTGTGCGGCGCATGCGTCAGTGGCTGGCGCGGTCAATCGTCGGGATCGGGTAAAATGGTCGTTTCGCTCTCACGTCGTGGCAATGTCGAGCCGTTCCACGCCATGGATGTACTGGCCGAGGCGAACCGGCTGAAGGCCGCGGGCGCGCCGGTGATTTCCATGGCGGTTGGCCAGCCGTCCGATCCGGCGCCCGCCCGGGTCCGCGCCGCGGCGGCCAAGGCCTTGCAGGACGGGCGCATAGGCTACACCGACGCGCTCGGCCTGGCTGGCTTGCGCCAGGCCATCGCCGGACATTACGCGGATCATTATGCGATCGATGTGCCATCCAGCCGGATCGCGGTGACCACCGGGTCGTCGGCCGCCTTCAACCTCGCCTTTCTGGCGATGTTCGATCCTGGCGACCGCGTCGCCATCGCCGCGCCCGGTTACCCCGCCTATCGCAACATCATGGCAGCGCTCGGCATCGATGTCGTCGAGATCGAGCTCGGCGACGCGGCTTACCTGCATGCCGGCCATCTGGAGACCGCTCATCGCGAGAAGCCGTTGAAGGGCGTCCTGTTCGCGAGTCCGGCCAACCCGACCGGTGCGGTGATACCGGCCGACGAACTGGCGGCGCTGGTGAAAACGGCGGAAGCGCTCGGTATCGCGGTGATCTCGGACGAGATCTATCATCGCTTGGCCTACGACGCCCCCGATACCACGGCACTCGCCTTCGGCGAGAGCGTGACGGTGATCAATTCCTTCTCGAAGTACTATTGCATGACCGGGTGGCGCATCGGCTGGATGGTGCTGCCCGAAGAGCTGGTGCGTCCGGTCGAGCGCGTCGCCCAAAGCCTTTACATCTCGCCGCCGGAACTGTCGCAGATCGCCGCGGTCGAGGCCTTCAAGGCGACCGAGGAATTGGAAGCGGTGAAAGGCCGCTATGCATGGAATCGCGAGCTGTTGATGAAACGCCTGCCGGAACTCGGCTTTCCGCTGGCGGCGCCCATGGATGGCGCATTCTATGCCTTCTGCGATGTCACCAGGCATACCAATGACAGCATGGCCTTCGCGCGAAAGATGCTGGCGCAGGCGCATGTCGCGGCGACGCCCGGCCGTGATTTCGACACCCAGACCGGCCATCGCACGATGCGGTTCTCCTATGCCGGCAGCCACGACGAGATGGTCGAGGCGATAGCGCGCATCGAACGCTGGTTGAGGTAGCGTCATGCCGGAGATCGAGCAGGCGCTGGCCGAAGTCGCGGCCGAAATGGCCGAACGCACGGATCGCGGCGAGGTCGCTTCCTACATTCCGCAGCTGGGCAAGGTCGATCCGAGGAAATTCGGCATCGCCGCCATCACCAATGATGGCCGCGTGCTGGTGGCGGGCGACGCCGACCAGGCGTTTTCGATCCAGAGCATCTCGAAAGTGTTCACCTTGACGCTGGCGCTCGGCAATGTCGGCGACGCGTTGTGGAGCAGGGTCGGACGCGAGCCGTCGGGCAATCCGTTCAACTCGATCGTGCAGCTCGAGCACGAGAACGGCATTCCGCGCAATCCGTTCATCAATGCCGGCGCCATCGTCATTTCCGATATCCTGCTTGCCGGCCATCAGCCGCGCGAGGCGATCGGCGAGATCCTGCGCTTCATCCAGTTCCTGGCCGACGACGAGACGATCATCATCGACCGCGATGTCGCGGCGTCCGAACGCGCCACCGGCTACCGCAATTTCGCGCTCGCCAATTACATGAAATCCTTCGGCAATCTTCATCATGCGCCGGAGTTGGCGCTGGGCGTCTATTTCCACCATTGCGCCATAGCCATGAGCTGCCGGCAGCTGGCGCTCGCCGGCCGTTTCCTCGCCAATGGCGGCAAGAACCCGGCGACCGGGCATTCCGTGGTGTCGGCCGAGCGCGCGCGCCGCATCGGTGCGATGATGCTGACTTGCGGCCATTATGACGGCTCCGGCGACTTCGCCTTCCGCGTCGGCATTCCCGGCAAGAGCGGCGTCGGCGGCGGCATACTGGGCATCGTGCCAGGCGTGGCCTCGCTTGCCGTCTGGTCGCCCGGCCTCAACGCCAACGGCAATTCCAGGCTGGGTTCGATCGCGCTGGAAAAGCTGGCCAGGACGATGAACTGGTCGATCTTCGCGCCGTAGCGTTTCGTGCTTTGGGCGGAATACGAAAATCCCGCGCCGGTCGATGTGGCGCGGGATTTTCTTTCGTCAAATAATCAGAACAAGCGGCTGAAAAGCTTAGAAAAAGCCCTTCCGTTGCCACCAGCCTGCACGCTTCGGCTTTTCTTCGGTCTTGGCTTCCGCTTCTTCGGCTACTGTCGAAGACACCACCGGCACGACCGGCGCCTCGGCGGCCGCCGGCTTGCGCCGTGACGGACGGGCCTTCGGCGTCACTTCGACGACCGCGGCCACTGCTTCGTCCCCAGCTGTCGCCGGAGCTTCGACGGATGCCTGCTTTGCCGCCTCGGCAACCGTCGCCTCGGCGACGGCCTCGGCAGCTGCCTTCTTTGGCTTGGCTGCACGCCGCGGCTTCTTCGGCTTCTCGGTGCTCGGCACCTCGTCGCTGACCGGAGTTGCCGGCTCTTCCATCGGGGCGGCGACTATCGGCTCGACCGATTCAGGCTCGCTTACGGAAGCATCGGCCGCGGAAGGCTCGGTCGCTTCGGCAGCACTTGCCTCGGTTTCGCCTTCGGTTTCACCATCTTCGCGGCGGTTGCGCTTGCCGCCGCGCTTGCCGCGCCGGCGCTTCTTGCCCTGGCCTTCGTCCGAAGCCTCAGCCGTTTCAGCAGTTTCGGCAACACCAAGAGGAGCCTCATCCGCTTCCGTGTCGCTGTCGCTGGTCGAATCGGAGAACGCATCGGCGGGTGCGGAGACGGAAGTCCCGTCCATGGGCGCGCCATGCTCGCGGTCGCGATCCTTGCCGCCGCGCCGTCTACGCCGCTTGCGGCGCTTGCGGTCGCGGCCTTCGCCTTCTTCTCCGCTGGCAGGCCGCGGCTGCTGTTGCTGCGGCTGCTGGCGTGGCTGTTCGGCTTGTGCCGGAGCATCTTCGTCTTCCACTTCGACGACGATCTCGTCCTCGGGCTCTTCCGGCTCGACATAGGCCGGGAAGCTGCGTGCCTCGACAAAGCCTTCCGGCTTTTCAGCCAGGGCGCCGCGGAAGATCGCGTAGTGCTGCGCACCAACCGCATCGTCGGCCTCGACAGTGATCGTCAGCCCGAAGCGGCTTTCGAGTTCCACCAGCGTGCCGCGCTTGTGGTTGAGTACGTAGAGCGCGGTCGCCGCCGGCGTCCGCACCGTGATGTGGCTGCGCGAATCCTTGAGCAGGAATTCCTCGATCGCCCGCACCACCAGCAGCGCGACGGACGAATCGGAGCGCACATGGCCGGTGCCGCCGCAATGCGGGCAGGGCTTCATGGTCGATTCCAGCACGCTGGCGCGGATGCGCTGGCGCGACATTTCCATCAGGCCGAAATGCGAGATGCGGCCGACCTGGATGCGGGCACGATCGTTCTTGAGGTGGTCCTTCAGCCGCTTCTCGACGGAGCGGTTGTTGCGGTTCTCCTCCATGTCGATGAAGTCGATGACGATCAGGCCGGCGAGATCGCGCAACCGGAGCTGGCGTGCCACTTCCTCGGCCGCTTCCAGATTGGTGTGGAGCGCGGTGTCCTCGATCGAGTGCTCCTTGGTCGAGCGGCCCGAATTGACGTCGATGGCGACCAGCGCCTCGGTCTGGTTGATGATGATGTAGCCGCCGCTTTTCAGCGTCACCTGCGGCTGCAGCATGCGGTCGAGCTGCGCCTCGATGCCATTGCGCACGAAGATCGGCGTCGTGTCGCGGAACGGCTGGACCACCTTGGCGTGGCTCGGCATCAGCATGCGCATGAAGTCCTTGGCCTCGCGATAGCCTTCCTCGCCGGAGACCAGGATCTCGTCGATGTCCTTGTTGTAGAGGTCGCGCACCGATCGCTTGATCAGGCTGCCTTCCTCATAGACCAGGGCAGGGGCCGTGGACTGCAAGGTCAGACTGCGGACGTTCTCCCAAAGCCGCATCAGATATTCGTAATCGCGCTTGATCTCGGCCTTGGTGCGGCTCTCGCCGGCGGTGCGCAGGATGACGCCCATGCCTTGCGGCACTTCGAGATCGGCGACGACCTCCTTGAGACGCTTGCGGTCTACCGCGCTGGTGATCTTGCGCGAAATGCCGCCGCCACGCGCCGTATTCGGCATCAGCACGGAATAACGGCCGGCAAGCGACAGATAGGTGGTGAGTGCCGCGCCCTTGTTGCCGCGCTCTTCCTTGACGACCTGCACCAGCAGGATCTGCCGGCGCTTGATCACTTCCTGGATCTTGTACTGGCGGCGCACCGGCTTGCGGCGATTGCGCACCTCTTCCAGCGCATCCTCGGCGCCGACCGATTCGACCTCGTGATCGTCCGGATGCGAGGATTGCACCTCTTCCAGCATGCCGCGATCATTGTCGCTGGACGTCGCTTCACCGGCCTGTTCCGCCTGCGGGGCGGCTTCGGAAATCACATCGGCATCGACCGAGGCGGCAATCGACGTCGGACCGCCTTCACGGGTTTCGCTCTCGTCGGTGGAACCTTCGTCATTTCCGGATGCATCGGCATGTTCCGAAGCGTCGGCCGCGTGCTCGATGGTCTCGGCGGCGAGAGGCGTGTTTTCGGCATCGGCATCATTGTCGTTGCCTTCGCCAGCAGCTTCGCTTGCCTCGCCGTCTTCGGCTGTGCCCGCGTCGCGCCGGTTTTCGCCGCGCTCGCGGCCTTTGCCGCCGCGCCGGCGTCCGCGCCGTCCCCGGTCACGGCTCTGGCGATCGTCGCCTTCGCCGTCCTCGTCCTCCTCGTCTTCGGCCTCCTGCGCTTCCGCGCGCAGCAATGCCTGACGGTCGGCGACCGGAATCTGGTAGTAATCGGGGTGTATTTCACTGAAGGCGAGAAAACCGTGACGGTTGCCGCCATATTCGACAAAAGCTGCCTGAAGGGAGGGTTCGACGCGCGTTACGCGGGCGAGGTAGATATTTCCTTTGAGCTGCTTCTTGTCCTGGGATTCAAAGTCGAATTCTTCGATACGGTTACCGCGTACGACGACAACGCGTGTTTCCTCCGGGTGGGAGGCGTCTATCAGCATTTTGTTGGGCATTATTTCGTTTCCCCCCGGCAGCCGTCAGCCGCAGCTGGCGGGGCAAAGCCCGCTGCTGTGTGTCTGGATGAGTGTGGGTGCCGGATAATTGAATGTCCGCCGGACGCTGCCTGCGCGTCATGGCGGTGCCGCCCGCAGCCATATTGGCGCGGTTTGATGCGGACCTTTCCATGATTGCGCTTGAAGCCATCGTCACCAGCAGAACCTTTTGAACCAAAGCCCGGGCGAACCGGACCAGCTTGTTTGCTCATACAGAGCCGGCGCGGGAACAAACCCGGCCGTTTTCCTCACGCAGGCGATTCCCCCGCCACGGGAGCACACCTGCGAAATTCGTCGAGATCACCTGAAGCCTTCTCGCCTGAAGCGAGAGGAGCCGCCTTTCGTCTAACCCTGTAGCAGGAAGCTGCGGAGGAGGGCGGTTCCAGGATTGCAGTGATCCACTATCGCTTTTATGATTTGGCGGGGTGGAAGGCAACCCCGATTTCCGATGCCGGCAAAAAGCAGTTCCCTAGCGTAAGCACAGGTCCGGCCCTTGCATGAAAAGGCTTGGTTAACCTTCTCTGGATACCAATCGTTAATCGAGTTCGCGGCCTAACCGGCACTTCGACGAAACGACGGGGCGCCTGGCGCCCAACCGGGAGCGACTGGAAGAGAGATGGGACTGGCAGGCTTCACAGACAAGGGATGTCGTGTCGGCGGCCGGATTCTCGGTGCCTTCTGTCTCCTGCTGCTGGTTGCGCTCTCCTTCGTTTTTTTCTCGCCGGCCAATGCCGCCGATGCACCGCTCGTGGCAAAAGGCTACAAAATGGCGGGCGATGCGACCAAGATGCGCATCGTCATCGACTTCGATCGCGAGCCGGACATCAAGTGGTTCCTGCTGCGCGGTCCCAATCGTCTTGTGATCGATCTTGCGAATACGCGGTTCGCCATCGGCGCCAAGGACCTGAAGCCGCGCGGCCTGGTCAAGGGCGTGCGACTGGGTGAGCTCGCCGAGGGCGTTTCGCGGCTGATTCTCACCGGCAAGGGGCCGTTTGCCGTCGACAAGCTCGATGTGCTCAAGAATGAGGACGGAACCGGCTACCGCATTGCAATCGACATCTCGGCGGCCTCCGAGCGCGAGTTCGACGCCGCCCTTGCCAATCAGGCTCTGACCACGGGATCGACGGTTTCGGCCGACAAGGGCGAGCGGGTCGGCACCGGGCCGGTCTCCAATCCGGGCCACCGCTTCACCGTCGTCATCGATCCCGGCCATGGCGGCGTCGACGGCGGCGCCGAAGGGCTGAACGGCACCATCGAAAAGAACGTCACGCTCGGCTTCGCCACCGAGCTGCGCGACAAGCTCTCGGCCGTCGGCAAATACGACGTCTTCATGACGCGCACCTCCGATGAGTATTTGCGACTGGACGACCGCGTGCGCATTGCCCGCCAGCATGAGGCAGACCTGCTCATTTCGATCCATGCCGACACCATCAGCGTCAAGGGCATCCGCGGCGCGACCGTCTACACCGTCTCCGACAAGGCTTCGGATCCCGAGGCGCAGGCGCTTGCCGACCGTGAAAACCTCTCCGACCAATTCGCCGGCATGGTGATCAAGGACGATAACAAGGAAGTGACCGACATCCTGATCGACCTGATCCGCCGCGAGACGCACACCTTCTCGATGAGTTTCGCCCACACTTTGGTCGGCCAGCTGTCGACCAGCGTCGGCCTGATCAACAATCCGCAGCGCTCCGCGGGGTTCAAGGTGCTGAAAGCCCCTGACGTGCCGTCCGTGCTGGTCGAACTCGGCTATCTCTCGAATGCCAAGGACGAGGCGCAGCTGCTCGACGCCGATTGGCGCGGCAAGGCCGCGCAAAGCATCACCAATGCCGTCGCCCTGTTTGCTTCGGCCCGTGCTGAAACGAGAACCGGAGGCTGACACGCCTGGCGGCGGCTGCAACCAGAGGCAGCGTTGCGCAGCGACAACATCCGATGCTTTTATTTGCGGCTCGCGACCGCGAAACCCGGCCTTGCCGTATTTTGTCCACATGGCCACGACATGGGTTTTCGATTACGGATTGGGACCGGCTCGAAAGCTTGCGTGGAAGGCGGCTTCGTTTAGGAAATTCCCGAACCAAGGACTGGAGCGGGTATGATTCGTCTCATCGGCTATTTCTTCGGCATCGGCACGACGCTGGCCCTTCTGGTCGCGGCGGGCGTTGCGATTTACATCGGCCATCTGTCGAAGGACCTGCCCGACTACGAGGTGTTGGCCAAATACGAACCGCCGGTGACGACCCGCATTCACGCCTCGGACGGTTCGCTGATGGCCGAATATGCCCGTGAACGGCGCCTGTACCTGCCGATCCAGGCGATCCCAGACCGCGTCAAGGCTGCCTTCCTGTCCGCGGAGGACAAGAACTTCTACAACCACCCCGGTATCGACGTGACCGGGCTTGGCCGCGCCGTCATCGTCAACCTGCAGAATTTAGGCTCGGGCAGGCGCCAGGTCGGCGCCTCGACCATCACCCAGCAGGTGGCAAAGAACTTTCTTTTGACCTCGGACCAGACTTACGAGCGCAAGATCAGGGAGATGATCCTGGCCTTCCGCATCGAGCAGGCCTATTCCAAGGATCGCATCCTCGAACTCTACCTCAATGAAATCTTCTTCGGCTTCGGCGCCTATGGCGTCGCCGGCGCCGCGCTAACCTATTTCGACAAATCGGTGAACGAGCTGACCGTGGCCGAGGCCGCGTACCTCGCCTCCTTGCCGAAGGGGCCGAACAACTACCATCCCTTCAAGCACGCGGACCGTGCCTTGGAGCGCCGCAACTGGGTTATCGACCAGATGGTCGATAATGGCTACGTCACGCGCGAGGAAGGCAACAACGCGAAGGCCGAACCGCTGGGCGTAACGCCGCGCCGCAACGGCAGCTATCTTTTCGCCGGCGAGTACTTCACCGAGGAAGTGCGTCGCCAGATCATCTCCCGTTACGGCGAGAACGCGCTTTACGAAGGCGGCCTGTCGGTTCGCACCACGCTTGATCCAAAGGTCCAGCTCATCGCCCGCAAGGCGATGCAGAACGGGCTGCTGAAATACGACACGCTGCGCGGCTATCGCGGACCGGTGACGTCAATCGACGTGTCCGGCGACTGGGGCGTTGCGCTGGGCAGCGTAAAGAGACTGGAAGACGTTCCCGAATGGTCGCTCGCCGTCGTGCTCGACTCGTCGGCGTCCGGTCTGTCGATCGGCCTGCAGCCGACACGCCAGATATCGGGCGACATCGTCAAGGAGCGTGTCGAAGGCACCGTCAGCAAGGAGGACATGGGCTTCGCCATGCGCCATGTGGTCGACGGCAAGACCGTCAAGGCCAAATCCCCGGCCGACGTGCTGAAACCCGGCGACGTCGTCTTCGTGCAGAAGAACGAAGGCTCCGACACTGCCTACAGCCTGCGCCAGGTTCCTGAGGTGGAAGGCGGCCTGATCGCCATGGATCCGCATACCGGCCGGGTGCTGGCCATGGTCGGCGGTTTTTCCTACGCCCAGTCCGAATTCAACCGCGCCACGCAGGCGATGCGCCAGCCTGGTTCTTCGTTCAAGCCGATCGTCTATTCGGCCGCGCTCGACAACGGCTATACGCCGGCTTCGGTGATCATGGATGGACCGATCACCATCCAGAGCGGCAACACGACCTGGACGCCGAAGAACTATGACGGCACGGTCGCCGGTCCGGCAACGCTGCGCTCCGGCATCGAGAAGTCGCGCAACCTGATGACGGTGCGGCTTGCCAATGACATGGGCATGAAGCTGGTCGTCGAATATGCCGAGCGTTTCGGCGTCTACGACCATCTGGCGCCATACCTGCCGATGGCGCTGGGCTCCGGCGAGACCACCGTCATGCGCATGGTTTCGGCCTATTCGATCATGGCCAATGGCGGAAAATCGATCAAGCCATCGCTGATCGACCGTATCCAGGATCGCTACGGGAAGACGGTGTTCAAGCAGGACGAGCGCGGCTGCGAAGGCTGCAACGCGGCTGAATGGAAGAACCAGCCGGAACCGGAACTGGTCGACAATTCCGAGCAGGTGCTCGATCCGATGACCGCCTACCAGATCACCTCGATGATGGAAGGCGTCGTTCAGCGCGGCACCGGCGCCACCATCGGCGAACTCGGCCGCCACATCGCCGGCAAGACCGGCACCACCAATGATGAAAAGGACGCCTGGTTCATCGGCTACACGCCGAACCTCGTTGTCGGTCTCTACATGGGCTACGACACGCCGCGCGGCCTTGGCCATGGCGCCACCGGCGGCGGTCTCGCCGCCCCGATCTTCAAGGACTTCATGCGCGTGGCGCTGGATGGCACACCCAATGTCGACTTCAAGGTGCCGGACGGCATGAGTCTGATCGCCATCAATCGCAAGACCGGCATGCGTGCCAATTCCGGCGATGCCGGCACCATCATCGAGGCTTTCAAGCCGGGCACCGGTCCCGCCGACAGCTATTGGGTGATCGGCATGGGCGCCGATGGCTCCAATGCCTCCGGCGGCGCATTGTCGCCGCAAGCCAATCAGGCCATCCAGGACGGCGGCGGCGGCCTTTACTGACGCGTCCATACGCCAGCACCGGCCGGCCTCGCGCCGGCCATTTCGCTTTACACGCGGCGGCGCCGTCCCTATGTATCGCGCCGACCCAGGCGTCACTTCAGCAACAGGACAAAACACCAGGCCATGCGCGCGGAAACGCAGAATATCGTCGACGAGATCAGGCAGGCGATAACCCTGCTGAGGAGGCATCTTTGACTGGGATCAGGCCATAAAACGGCTTGAATACCTGAATGTGCGAGCCGAGGACTCCAGCCTCTGGAACGAACCGCTGGAGGCGCAGAAACTGATGCGCGAGCGCCAGGGGCTCGAGGAAGGCATCGCGGCGGTCAAAGGCCTGACCCAAGCGCTGGAAGACAATATCGGCCTGATCGAACTCGGCGAGGAAGAAGGCGACCAAAGCGTGATCGCCGAGGCCGAAGCGGCGATCCGGTCGATGCAGGGCGAAGCGAAGGCCCGCCAGATCGAGACCTTGCTGTCGGGCGAGGCCGACGCCAACGACACCTATCTCGAAGTCCACGCCGGCGCCGGCGGCACCGAAAGCCAGGACTGGGCCTCGATGCTGCTGCGCATGTACACGCGTTGGGCCGAGCGCCGCCGCTTCAAGGTCGAGGTGCTGGAAGTGCATGACGGCGAAGAAGCCGGCATCAAATCCGCCACGCTGCTGATCAAGGGGCACAATGCCTATGGCTGGACGAAGACGGAATCGGGTGTTCACCGCCTGGTGCGCATTTCGCCTTACGACAGCAATGCGCGCCGGCACACGTCGTTCGCCAGCGTCTGGGTCTATCCGGTCATCGACGACACGATCGACATCGACGTTTCCGAATCCGACGTCCGCATCGACACCTATCGCTCGTCGGGTTCGGGCGGCCAGCACGTCAACACCACCGATTCGGCCGTGCGCATCACCCATATCGCCACCGGCATCGCGGTCGCCTGCCAGGCCGAGCGTTCGCAGCACAAGAACAAGGCCAAGGCCTGGGAGATGCTGCGCTCGCGCCTCTACGAGGAAGAGCTGAAGAAGCGCGAAGCCATCGCCAACGCGACCGAGGCATCGAAGAGCGACATCGGCTGGGGCCACCAGATCCGCTCCTACGTGTTGCAGCCCTATCAGCTGGTGAAGGATCTACGCACCGGCGTCGAAAGCACCAGCCCGTCGAGCGTGCTCGACGGCGACCTCGACGACTTCATGGAAGCCTCGTTGTCGCAACGCATCGAAGGCGGCGCCGGCGAAGCGGTGGCGGACCTCGATTAAGACATGTTGATAATCCAGGTGAAGCCGGCCTGCCACTTTGGCTGGCCGCTTGGCCGGCTGACTGTTCGGCGCGACTCTTGCACCGACTCATAAATCGGCTCACCATCCTCCGCGGGAGGCGACAAAAGCATTTATGGCCGGTCGCGGCATATCTGCAAGCCGACGATCCGGCCGCTGGGAAGACACGTTCCGGGAACGGGCAAGCGAAACGCTTGAAACTCGTTTGAAAGGAACGTTCCCATGTCTGCCGCCAGTTCCAGATCGGCCTTCGCCGTTCAATCGGTTGGCCAGCTTCTTCGTCCTCTGTTCGCGGCCTGTGCGATCGCCTGCCTGACGGCGCCGGCCCTGGCGCATGACGCCAAGCCGACCGCGGCGAAGCCGCAAGGCTGGAGTTATCCGTTCGCCTGCTGCGCCAACTACGACTGCCGCGAGCTGTCGCAGACCTCGATCAGCCAGCGCCCGGAAGGTTATGTCATCAAGGGTACCGGCGAGGTGGTGGCTTACAGCGACAGACGGATCAAGGACTCTCCCGACGGTGAATTCCATTGGTGCGCGCACCAGGCCGGGCTCGATGCCGGCAAGACCATCTGCCTGTTCGTGCCGCCATCGTCCTATTGAGGCATGTCGCCCAAAGGCTTTGAGACGACTTGCAGGGAAACATCGACTTAAGCGCGTCACATCGCTGCGTTTGGCGCGCCGCGCATCCGCTGGCCTGCTGTCCGCGGGCAAGAGGCTGCTGACGGACGGTTGTCAGCATCGCCTGTTTATGGTGCCTTGCCGCACGGGCGGTGGACAATGGAGAGGCGATGTTCATGACCATCAAGGGAAGCTGCCACTGCAAGGCGACGGCGTTCGAGGTTTCGCAGGCGCCGCAGACGGTGACACAATGCACCTGTTCGTTCTGCTCGAAACGCGGCTCGCTATGGGCCTATTACACCCCGTCGCAGTTCAAGCTCGTCACCCCGCTGAAAAACGTTTCGTTCTATCAATGGGGATCGAAAACGGTAAAGCACGGCTTCTGCGCCAACTGCGGCTGCGGCACGTTCACCGAAACACCGGACTGGTCGACCGGCGAGCCGGATTTCGACAATCCCAAGATCAGCGTCAATTCGCGCCTGTTCGACGATTTCGATCTCGACAAGATCGAAGTGGTGGTCATCGACGGCAAGAATCTCTGGTAGCCCCGCCGGGCGTCCAGCTGAACAATTGGCTTCGGGAAAAGCCGTGATAAGCGGTTTTCCCGTTCCGCTTTTCGCCGCAATTCATGGTACAAGTCGCCGGAAGGGCTGATTTGGCGCCATCGCAATGGCGTGACTTGGAGAGGGACCATCCTATGAAGAAGACCGTGCTCGTCGTCGTGGCGACGGCTTTGCTCGTGACCGCCTGCACCACCACCGACCCGTATACCGGTGACCAGAAGATCTCCAACACGGCCGCGGGTGCCGGTCTTGGTGCCCTGGCGGGTGCCAGCCTTGGCCTGCTTGCCGGCGGCAATGACCGCCGCAACGCGCTGATCGGGGCCGGCATCGGCGCGCTGGCCGGCGGCGCCATCGGCGCCACGATGGACCAGAACGAGGCGGAACTGCGCCGGCAGCTCGAAGGCACCGGTGTCAGCGTCACCCGCACCGGCGACCAGATCATCCTCAACATGCCGTCCGACATCACCTTCAATGTCGATCAGGATGCGGTGAAGCCCGGCTTCTACCAGGTGCTGAATTCGGTCGCACTGGTGCTGAAGAAATTCAAGCAGACGACGGTCGACGTCTTCGGCCACACCGATTCGACCGGCGGCGAGCAGCACAATTTCGACCTGTCGCAGCGTCGCGCGCTGGCGGTCGCCAATTACCTGTCCGGCCAGGGCGTCGATCAACGCCGCTTCGCCGTCACCGGCTTCGGCAAGACGCGGCCGATCGCGTCCAATGCCACGGCCGAGGGTCGCGCCCAGAACCGCCGCGTCGAAATCCAGCTGTCTCCGCTCACCTGATCCGTTCGGCAAGCGAATGCAAAACGGCCCCACACGGGGCCGTTTCTGTTTTGAGCGGAAGCTTTTTCAGATTGGCGTATCGGAGAATTAGCTACTTCTAAATAATAGCTTTCCCGCTGCCATGGAAAGGAATAGCGTCGTTACTGTTTCAGAGGAGATGAGGCGGTACAACTGGCCGCGCAATCAGCATTTTTTCCGCCTCGGTCCTGCGCGGCCAGATCAGAAAATCTGGGAGGAATGCATGACAAGAACAGCCAGCCTTGGGCGCTGCGGCGCCCTCGCTTTGACAAGTCTTGTAGGCGCATGGTTGGGCGTCGCCACGGCTTGGGCCGAGGACGCCAACAAGGCCGACATCGACGCCTTGAAAAAGTCGCTCGCCAAATATGAGGACTATACCGCCGCCGTCCGCGACCTCTATCTGTCGACAGTCGGCTGCGTCTACTACAGCGGAGAAAAGATATCGGGCGCGATGGATTATCCGAAAGGCGCCATGGGTATCCATTTCGTCAACGTCCCAAGTGTCGGCCAAAAACTCGATCCGACGCACCCCAATGTGCTCATCTACGAACCCACGAAAAAGGGCCTGAGGCTGGTCGGGGCGGAATGGCTGGTGCCGCTGACGCCGGACATCAAAGAGCCGCCCAAGCTGTTCGGCCAAACCTTCATGGGCCCGATGGAGGGGCATTATCCGCTCATCCCGAGGGAGTTCGTCCACTACGATCTTCACGCCTGGCTGACGGACAATCCGAACGGCACGTTCAGTCCGACGAACCCGAATGTGAAATGCAACAAGGCCGAGTTTCCGATGCTGGAGAAACCGACCAAGATGATGCCCGGGCCGATGTAACAGGCGAGGCCAGGAGCAATTCCAGGGAAGTGCGAAGCGGTTTTCCCGGAAAAGCGCGTAGCGCTTTCACCTAAGGAATTGCGTCAAGACAGAGAGATGGAGCGGTTTGCCGTTTCCATGAAACGGTGAACTGCTCCAGCAGCTTACCGAGAAGGCAAGCCAGATGGCCGGCTTGCCTTCGAAAGCGGTTGGGGACCAGGTCTTGGCGACGGGTCAGGGCGAGGTCGGCTGATCGACAATCGCCGCAACGATCCGGCGCACGATCGGCAAGACCAGAAGCAGACTCGGGAACGCCACAAGCCATGACGCTCCCCACGCATACGGCCAGGTCGCCACGAATACGGTTGTCCAGCCCGCATTGATCAGCGTCGATACCGCGGAAACAATGCACGACATCATGATGGAAAGAACGAATGGCATTACCAGCGCATTGTAGGAAGGCGGTAGTTTCCTCGATTTCAAAACCTTGTCCGATGACGCTCGCATCAAGTATCTCCTGTTCAGAAAGTAGACGCATGCACGGCTGAGTGCGGTCAGGCTGCGCGTGCCCTTCGCTGGGCCAGTTCCCGAATGAAGCTTCGCAACGAACGCGGCTCGCGGCCCAGTGCGGCGCGCAATGTCAGGCTGTTTCCGCCGAGGCCATATTCGGTGTAGTGAGCGAATATTCTGGCCAGCATCTGCATTTGGCGATCGCTGTAGGGAAGGCGGGCCTGCGCCGCCCAGTCGCCGAATGTCGGCTCGCCCGCAGAGATCGGGCGGCCAAGTTCCTCTCCCATCATTGAAACGATCTCGTCGCGGCTGTGCATACCGGCGCAAAGTTCAAGCGTTGCATAGGACAGTCGCGCTTCGGTCAACGCGATCGCCGCCACTTCGGCGACATCGCGATAATCGACACGCGCCACGCTCGCTGTCTTCGGAAACGGCTCCGAGAAGATGCCATGCTCGACAATGAACGGCCAAGCCGCTTCGATATTCTGCATGAAATTGGCAGGGTGCAGGATGGTGTATTCCATCTCCGTCGAATAGAGGGCCGCTTCGACTGGCACCTTGCTCGCATGGTTCTTCAACTTCGTGTTGGTAGGCTGGTTCACCGACGAAAAGACGAATTTTCGAACTCCCGCTCGCGCCGCTGCCTCAACCATGGCGACGCCCATGGCTGCTTCATCGGGAGCAAAAGCCGGTCCGATGTGGAACACGCCGTCGACGCCCTCGACTGCCGCCTCGATGCTCCGGCGGTCGCGCAGATCGCCCGTGGCAACCTCGGACACTCCAAGCCTCCGTGCCTTTTCGGTATTCGCGGGGTCGCGAACGAACGCTCGAACGCTGGCATTGCGGCGGATGAGTTCCGGCACGACGAGCCCCGCGAACCGTCCGGTTGCGCCCACGACGAGGACGGTTGGATTGGATGCATGCATGAGAATTCCCTTCGTCAGGCTTGCCCGTTGGGGACATCTTGCGAGGAAATTACAAAGTGACGAAGTGCGTTACAATTGCCCGATCGTGAGATAGTTTATCCCGATATTCGGGAGAAAATCATGAGCCGCATAGATGATTTCGAGGCCTTCGTGGCGGTCGTCGAGCAGGGAAGCCTGACGGCGGCCGCGCGCCGGCTTAACCGCTCGCTGCAGGCGATCAGCCGCTCTTTGGCAACGCTGGAAGAATCCGTCGGCGTCGAGCTCGTCCATAGAACGACGCGGCGCTCGACGCCGAGCGAAGCCGGAGCGGCCTTTTTTCACCGCGTAAAGCCGGCTATCGACGAAATAAACGAAGCAAAGCTTCAAGCGGCCAACCAGCATTCGGAGCCGTCGGGGGTCCTGCGCGTGAGCGCGCCGGTTCTGTTCGGTCCGGATTTCCTCGTACCGGTCATCGCCGGCTACATGCGGAAGTGTCCGCGGGTCGACGTTGACCTCCAGCTTTCCGATGACTTTGTCGATCTCGGTGCCGTGGGTTTCGATTTGGCGATACGAATCGGCAACTTGCCGGATTCCAGCTTGCTGGCGAAGCGCCTGGGAGCGTTGCGGCGCGTCGTATTCGGCGCACCTTCCTACTTTGGACAGCGTGGGCGCCCGGGCCATCCTTTCGAGCTGAGTGCGCATAGCTGCATGGTTCGAACCGTTGACGAGCGCCCGGGGGAATGGATGTTTCAGATCGACGGGAAGCCGCGTGCGGTCAAAGTCGCCGGCGCTTTTCGCTCCAATTTGATGACATCGATCTATGCCGCCGCAATCCAAGGGCTGGGCCTTGGCTACTCGCCTCTTTGGCAGATAAGGCATCTGGTGGATGATGGTCGCGTCGAATTGGTCCTGACGGAATTCGAGCCCGCGCCGGTGCCGATACACGCCCTGTGGCCGGAAGGCAGATCTTCCGCCGCCAAGGTTCGCCTGTTTCTGGATATGCTGGGGGCCGGCCTGGAGCTCAAAAACTTTTAGCCGGCCGGCATCGCGCTTTCGCGGTGCCGCGCGTCCAAAAGGATGCGTGGCGCTGTCGTATCAGCCCTTGCCGCCGATCTTCATGAAGGCCGGCATGTCGTCGCCGAAGCCGACAGTGCTGTCGTTGTCTTCCTGGCGGTGGCGGGCAGGGCGGTTGCTCTCGCGCTGCGGCCTGGTATCGCCGCGTTCCGGTGCGCGGTCCGCCGAAGTCTTGCGCTCGATGTTCTCCGAGCGGATCGCCTCCTTGCGCGCGCGCCGCTCGACGACATCCGTCTCGCCCGATTCAGGTTGGTCGTCCTGTTTTGCGACTGCCGGGGCCGCGTCCTCGCTGGCACGGCGTTCGCCGCCTCGCTTGCGCTCGCCTCTGTCCTTGCGGTCGTCGTCCCTGCGGCCGGCGCGGCGCGGCGCGCCCTTGCCACGGCGCGGAGCATCGTCCTCGCCTTCGCTGGCGACCACGGTCGACAGGTCACCGTCATGCCATTCGATCTTGGTGCCGATCAGCCGCTCGATCGCGTCGATGTACTTGGTGTCGGATTTGGTCGCGATGGTGAAGGATTTGCCCGAGCGTCCGGCGCGGCCGGTACGGCCGATGCGGTGGACATAGTCCTCGGCATGGATCGGCACGTCATAGTTGAAGACGTGACTGACGTCTGGAATGTCCAAGCCGCGGGCGGCGACGTCGGAGGCGACCAGATAGCGAAGCTTGCCGTCGCGGAAATTGGCCAGCATCTGCATGCGCGCGCGCTGGTCCATGTCGCCATGCAGCGCACCGGCGTCGAAGTCATATTTCAACAGCGAGCGGAACAGCTCCGACACCTCGACCTTGCGGTTGCAGAAGATGATGGCGTTCTTCAACTCCGCGTCTTCCGCCTTGATCAGATTGCGCAGCGTCTCGCGCTTGTCCCATGGCTTGGAGCCGGACTTGACCAGCCGCTGGATAATGTTGGTGGCTGCGGATGCGGCCTTCGAGACCTCGACGCGCACCGGCGCATGAAGGAATTTCTCGGTCAGCTTGGTGATTTCCGGCGGCATCGTAGCCGAGAAGAACAGCGTCTGCCGGGTGAACGGGATCATCTCGCAGATGCGTTCGATATCGGGGATGAAGCCCATGTCGAGCATGCGGTCGGCCTCGTCGATGACGAGGATTTCGACGCCGTTGAGCAGCAGCTTGCCGCGCTCGCGGTGGTCGAGCAGGCGGCCAGGCGTCGCGATCAGCACATCGGCGCCGCGTTCCAGCTTTTTGTCCTGTTCGTCGAACGACACGCCGCCGATCAGGAGCGCGATGTTGAGCTTGTGGTTCTTGCCGTATTTGACGAAATTCTCCTCGACCTGCGCCGCGAGTTCACGCGTCGGCTCGAGAATGAGGGTGCGCGGCATGCGGGCACGGGCGCGGCCCTTTTCCAGCCTCGTCAGCATCGGCAGGACGAACGAGGCCGTCTTGCCGGTGCCGGTCTGGGCGATGCCCAGCACATCCTTGCCGAGCAAGGCATGCGGGATGGCGCCAGCCTGGATCGGCGTCGGCTCGGTGTAGCCGGCGTCGGTGACTGCGGAAAGGACCTTCGGCGACAGGCCTAGGTCGGAAAAGGTCAACGCTTCTTGAGCGATCGTGGTGTCTGAGGACAAGTTTTGCTGTCTTTGGCTGTTCGGGGAAGCGCAACGTCATTCGTCGCGGCAAGCGCCACGCGCCTGCAAGATTGGCATTGCAACTAGGCGCAAGCCCGCGATTTGTCAACAGAAACGGGCGGGATTGGTGCGATTGTGAAGTCGTAACCTTAATCGCGATGCTTAATCCGGCCACTTGTTCGCGTGCCGGCTCAATAACGGAATTGTTCGGCCAGGATGCGTTCATTCCAGGAGTGGTTGGGATCGAACAGCAAGGTTGCCGTTGCTGTCGGCGATTCCCGCACCGTCACCGACGCCACGGCCTTGACTTCGGTGTGGTCGGCGGCGGCGTTCACGGGGCGCTTTTCCGCCTCCAGAATGTCGAAGCGCACGGTCGCCTTGTTCGAGAGCAGCGCGCCCCGCCAGCGGCGCGGGCGAAACGGACTGACCGGCGTCAGCGCCAGCAGCGGCGCGTCGAGGGGCAGGATCGGGCCGTGCGCGGAGAGATTGTAGGCGGTGGACCCGGCCGGCGTCGCGATCATCACGCCGTCGCAGTTCAGCTCCTCGAGCCGTATCTGGTCATCGATGCTGATGCGGATCTTGGCCGTCTGGTAGGATTGCCGCCATAGCGCGACTTCGTTGATTGCCAGCGCCGAAACCGTTTCGCCCTCCGACGTGATGGCCGTCATCTCCAGCGGGCGGATGGTTTCGGCGACGGCCGCCGCTATGCGCTCGGCGAGGCCACCGGACCGGTATTCATTCATCAGGAACCCGATGGTGCCACGGTTCATGCCGTAGACCTTCTTTGCCGTTCCCATAGTGTCGCGCAAGGTCTGCAGCAGGAAGCCATCGCCGCCCAGCGCGACCACGACTTCGGCGTCGGCGACGGAACGCTGGCCATAGCGCGCGGAAAGGCTCTCCAGCGCCGCGTTGGCGTCTGCCGTGCCCGACGAGACGAAGGCGATGCTGCTGGCTGCTTTGCTCATGGCTCTCCGATGTCGGCCGATTGGCGGCGGCAGTGCTGGCCGCGCAAGCGCCGGGGTAGCATGGGGCAGGCACATCTGCAAAGGGAGCCGCCGTCCCGGCCGACAAGTCGGGTCGCCACGGCGCTGCCCGGACAGGCAGGTCGCGCTTCATGTCAAGGCACAGCCGAATGTGATGGTTAAGACCGGCCTTAAACTCTCGTAAAGCCGTATCGATCATGTTAGCCGGCATGGGTGGCGTGGGGCGCCCGCAGCACCGCTCTCCTTCGGGACGTCGAAAAGCACGCTGTGGCCTTTTTGATGTGCGCGCATGATCCTTCGATTGCCGATCTTGATGTCAAGAGACATGCGCCAGCCGCACGGGGCCGACATATTGCCGGTAACACGCCTGATCATCGTTCTCGTCATGTTGGGAAGCTTCGCGCTCGTCTTCGCCGAACTGGTGCGCCAGTCCGAGGAAATGAGCGTCAGGCCGCAGCCCACGGCGTCACGCTGCGGCGATGCCGCCGGCACGCCTTGCCCGCAAAGGGCGCTGTAAGCCGCTAAATGCGCTGATGTCCGCGAGACGAGCATCGCAATGATGCTTGGCGTCCCCGGCCCCGCGGGTTCCTCCTCCAGCAGGGCGCAAGACGAGTTTGGTCGTTGCAATCGCGGCTCCTCGCGCATAGATGAACAGGCTTGGCGGCATGTGACTGGCCGGGTTTGGGAGGGGAGTTCGCATGCCACGCAGCGTCTTGGTTTCCGGGGGCTGCGGCTTCATTGGCTCACACCTCGTCGACCGCCTGCTGCGGCGCGATGATCTGGAAGAGCTAGTCGTCGTCGACAATCTATGGACCGGGTTGCGCGACAACATCGCCCATGTCGCCGACGCGCGTTTCAGCCTGCACATCGCCGACGCCGAAACCTTCACGGCCGGCCGGCATTTCGACGAGATCATACATCTGGCATCGCCGGCTTCGCCGGTTTGGTACATGCGTGAGCCGGCCCGCACGATCAGGGCCAACATAGGAGGCGCGCTCAACCTCCTGTCGCTGCTCAGGCCCGGCGGCCGTTTCTGCTTCGCCTCGACCTCGGAAGTTTATGGCGACCCCCTGGTGTCACCGCAGCCGGAGAGCTATCGGGGGTCCGTGGACTGTACCGGGCCAAGGTCCTCATACGACGAAAGCAAGCGCTGCACCGAGGCGCTGCTGTTCGAGCAGCAGCGCGTTAGCGGGCTCGATGTTCGCGTCGTCAGGCTGTTCAACACCTATGGGCCGCGGACCCGTATCGACGACGGCCGCGCCGTCTCGAATTTTGTCAGCCAGGCGCTGACCACGGGAATCCTGACCGTCTACGGCGACGGCTTGCAATCGCGCAGCTGGGGCTATGTCGACGACATCGTCGATGGATTGGAACGTTTCTTCTGGCGCGACAGCATCTCGCACCGGGGCCCTCTGAATATCGGTAACAATCGCGAGGTGTCGGTTCTCGAGACCGCCAAATTCGTCTGTTCGCTTGTCCCGGGTAGTCGCATCGAGCATCATGCGCCTGTCCCGCAGGATCCGACGAACCGGTGCCCGGACCTGACCTTCGCAAGGCAGGTACTTCCCGGCTGGGAGGCGAGGACCAGCTATCAGGAGGGGATCGAACGCACCTTCGAATGGTTTCGGCGGCAGGTTGCGATTGCCGGTAGATCGGCGGCGATCGCTTGACGCAAGGAAATAGGCAATCTCCGGGTTCGAATCGTCACGCCGGTTGTGAAAGAAGATCGGGCTTGCCCGCGAAGCAGGGCCCAAGCACGGTTTCGAAGGCCTTCAAGGCCGCGCCGATCGCCTGGTGCATGTCCAGATACCGGTAGGTGCCCAGCCGGCCGCCGAGATGCAGGTTCTTTTCGCTGGCCGCCCGCTCGACATAACGGCGGTAGACCGCCTGATCCCGTCGCGTGTCGATGGGGTAATAGGGTTCGTCGAGGCGGCCCGCAAAACGTGAATACTCGCGGCCGATGAGCGTCTTGTCGCTTTTGTGCTGGCGCTCCGGGTTGAAATGCCGGAATTCGACCACGCGGGTATAGGGTACCGCTTCGTCGGCGTAGTTCATGATCGCCGTGCCCTGATGGTCCGGCGTGTTCATGACCTCGAGGTCGATATCGATGGTTCGCCAGCCGAGTTCACCCTCGCAATAATCGAAATAGCGGTCGATCGGACCGGTATAGACGACCGGCAGATCTTTTGGCAGCAGGGCTTTTATGTCGAAGAAATCGACCCCGAGCCGGGTTTCGATGAGCTCATGCGCGAGCATCTTTTCGAAGATCGCCGTGTAGCCGTCGACAGGCTGGCCCTGGAAACGATCGTTGAAATAGCCGTCCTCGAACGTATAGCGGACCGGCAGCCGCGCGATTATCTGCGCCGGCAGTTCGCGTGGGTCAGTCTGCCACTGCTTGGCGGTGTAGCCCTTGATGAAGGCATCATAAAGCGGGCGCCCGACCAGGGAGATCGCCTTCTCCTCGAGATTGGCTGGCGCAAGATCGCCAAGCTCCGCCGCCTGCTCTGCGATCATGCCGCGAGCCTCGTCCGGGCTCAGCCGCCTGCCGAAGAACTGGCAGATGGTGGCGAGGTTGATCGGCAGCGGATAGACCTTTTCGCGATAGGTCGAAAACGCGCGATGGCGATAGGCCGTGAACCCGGTGAAGCGCTGCAGATAATTCCAAACCTCTTCGTTGGAGGTATGGAACAAATGCGGCCCGTAGCGATGGACCTCGACACCGGTGACGGGATCCGGTTCGGTGTAGGCATTGCCGCCGATATGCCGGCGCCGGTCGATCACCAGCACGCGCCGGCCGAGCTGCGTGGCGATGCGCTCGGCGAGCGTCGCGCCGTAAAAACCCGCGCCGACGATGAGAATGTCGGCCCGGGCCAGCAGATTCGTGTCCATTCGGCCGTATCCATCCAGCGTTCAAGGTTTTTGTCTTATTCGCTGCCGTCAGTCATGATTCAAGTGAAAAGCGATATGCGTTTGAAAATATCAGGCAGGGTGGATGAAGATATTTTTTCGGACGGTATAATGCCTTTGCCTTAGCCTAGACGAATCTCCGAAATTCGACCATTAAGCTTGCCCACTATCGTTGACCAATCGGCTGAACAGAACGCGGCCATCGCAGGGTTGTACATCCATGAAACTTGTTGTTGTGACGCCGGCTGGGCGCGAGAAATACCTTCGACTGCTTAGCCACCACGTTCTGAAAAGCCCGGACGTGCACGAGTGGCACCTATGGGATAATTGCCGCAACGAAGCCGATCGCGCTTATCTGCAGCGACTGGCCGCTTCCGACCCTCGCTGCAAAATCAAGAGACTCTCCCATGCCAATGGCGGGTTCAATGTCATCGGGGACTTCTACCGTTTCTGCGATGACCCGGAAGCATTTTACCTGCGCCTCGACGACGACGTGGTTTTCGTCGAGGACGGCTTCTTTCCAAAATTCATGGCGAGAGTCATGGCGGAGAGGGGGTCGGCAATCTGGTATGCGCCCTTGATCATCAACAACGCGATCTGCAACTCGCTGATCAAGCAGCTTTCCAAGGTTCTCGTGGACGGTCCGCTTACCTGCCAGGCGTCGTGTGAATTCTCCTGGGCTCATGCCAGCTTTCCACAGGCGCTTCATCCGGTCTTTATCGAAGCCGTCCGAACCAGGCGGCTGGCTGACTTCCGCGTACCGGACCGGGAGATCAGGCTGTCGCGCTTTTCAATCAACGCAATCGGCTTTTTCGGATCGGATATCGTCAATCTGGGAGAGGATTTTCATCCGCCATCAGGCGATGAGGAAGAATGGCTGTCAACGACATTGCCCGCAAAGCTGGATCGTCCTGGCAAGATCTTCGGCGACCTCGTCGTCGCGCATTTCAGCTTCTATACACAGGAACGCCAATTGCTGCGGACCAATATCCTCGACGGCTACTATGAGGTCGCAGGTCTGGTCCCCCCTATATACGAGAAGCCGCCGATCCGCTTGAGGGACCGGCTGAAGCAATGGAGGAGGGGCCGCAGGGCATCGACGCCACCCCGCTACACGATCTCGCTCCCAGCGGCCATTTCCGGCTGATACCTGGGCTCCGGTCCTTGCCGCGAGCCTGACGCTCGCCGCGCCACCACCCGCGAAGAGAAGGCGGCTGCCATGCGGCCGGTCAGCAGGCCACATGCGCCGGACGCCGACGCGGCGGCGGCCAGCACCGCGCTCCCCAGCCCCCAGCCCCCAGCCCCCACCCCCCAGCCCCCAGCCCCCAGCCCTTGCACGAAGCCGCCTCATGGGCGGTCGAACTGCCGGCAGAAAGATATTGACTGTATATTTAGTCATAGTTACTCCTGTCGATGAGGACCAAAGTTGGCCAGCCGGCTTCCGCCGGTGAATGGCCACGAAACGACAGGGGAATATCTTGACCGGCATCCGGCCGGGCTTCGGCGCACCGTGAAGTCGAAGCGATCTCGACGGCCTTCCTCGTGCTGTCGGTATCGTCACGGCCGTCTTTTCGTCTGCAGGAAACGGACCAAGGCGGCGACGCCGCCGGTCCCAACAATGGGAGCACTAGCATGAACTGCAAACTGATCGCGGCGACCCTCGGGCTGTCGCTGCTCGCGGCTACGGGCCTCGCCCGGGCCGATGGCGAACTCAACATCTACAATTGGGGCAACTATACCAACCCGGACCTGATCAAGAAGTTCGAGGAGACCTACAAGGTCAAAGTCACCGTCACCGACTACGACTCCAATGACACCGCGCTGGCCAAGGTGCGCCAGGGTGCTTCAGGCTATGATATCGTCGTGCCCTCGGCCAGCGTCGTGCCGATCTGGATCAGCGAAGGCCTGCTGCTGGAGACCGACCCCAACACAATGGAGAATTTCAAGAACGTCGATCCGAGATGGGTCGACGTCCCCTTCGATCCGGGCCGCAAATACACTGTTCCATGGCAATGGGGCACGACCGGCATTTCGGTGAACAAGTCGGTCTATGCCGGCGACCCGAACACCTCCGCGATTTTCCTCGACCCGCCGCCGGAGCTCGTCGGCAAGATCAATGTGGTCCCCGAGATGGGAGACATCATGTTCCTCGCGATCGCCTATGAGGGCGGCAAATATTGCACCGACGACAAGACAGTGCTGAAGAAGGTGCACGACAAGCTTACCGAGGCGAAGGCGAAATGGCTTTCGCTCGACTACGCGGCCGTCGACGGCCTCGGCAGGGGCGATATCGCCGCCGGCGTCAACTGGAACGGCATATCCCTGCGCGAGCGGCTGGAGAACGACAAGATCGTCTATGGATATCCGAAGGAGGGCTTTCCGATCTGGATGGACAACGTCGCCGTCCTCAAGGACGCCAAGAACGTCGAGAACGCCAAGCTTTTCCAGAATTTCATCATGGACCCGAAGAACGCCGCGCTGATCTCGGCCTTCGCGCGTTATTCGAACGGCATCAAGGGATCGGAAGCCTTCATGCCCGAGGACATGAAGAATGCGCCCGAGGTGAATATTCCGGCCGAGTATCTTGCCAAGGGCCAGTTCATGCAGGCCTGTCCACCGGACGTGCAGGCGCTCTACACGAAGATCTGGACCGATCTCCAGAAATAGGCTGATCCCTCGTTTCTCCGCGCCGCTACACGCGGCGCGGCCATCTCCCATCCGACACATGCCAGAGGCGGTCCGGCGATCGCAGGAGATTTCCCATGTCCGATCTCGACCTGTGCTACATGCCCGCCAGCGAGGCGTTGCGGCTGTTCAAGGCGAAGAAACTTTCGCCGGTCGAACTGATGCGGGCCACCATCCGCCGTGCCGAGGCCACCAGGTCGACCATCAACTGCTTCACCTTCACGCATTTCGAAGAGGCGATGGGGCTCGCTGCAAAGGCGGAGGTGAAATACGCCAAAGGCGCCAGGACCGGGGCGCTGGAGGGGCTGCCGATCGGCATCAAGGACGAGAGCTACATCAAGGGCAAGCCGACCTCGCACGGTTCGCTGCTGTCGAAGGATGCCATCGGTGGCCACACCTCGACGATGAACGAGCGCATCATCAAGGCCGGAGGCATCGTCCATGCTCGTACGGCAACGCCCGAATTCAGCTGCGCCGGCTACACCTGGTCGAGGCGATGGGGCGTCACGCGCAATCCCTGGAACCCGGACTTCACGCCGGGCGGTTCTTCGGGCGGATCGGCGGCGACGCTGGCTTCCGGCACATCGTCGATCGCTACCGGTTCGGATATCGCCGGTTCGATCCGCATTCCTGCCTCGGCCTGCGGTCTGGTCGGCTTCAAGCCGCCTTACGGCCGCAATCCCGACGAACCGCCGTTCAACCTCGACTTCTATTGCCACACGGGGCCGCTGGCGCGAAACGTCAGGGATGCGATCCTGCTCCAGAACGTCATGGCGGGACCGAGCCCGCTGGACATCGCCACGCTGCGCCCAAAACTGCGCCTGCCGCTCGACTACAAGCCGATCAAGGGCTGGAGGATTGCTTTCTCGATGGACCTCGGCTCTTTCGAGGTGGATGCCGACGTGCGCAGGAACACGCTTGCCGCCTGCGATGTGTTCCGCTCGCTTGGCGCCACGGTCGACGAGGTCGACCTGGGCTGGGGCGACGAAGTGCTCAAGGCCGGCATGGCTTACCTGGATCATCTCTTCGGCGCCTCGCTGTCGCAACTGCTCAAGCAGCACGGCAAGGACATGACCAGCTATGCCCGGCAATTCGCCGAGGACGGGCAGAAGTCCAAGGCCACGGATTTCGTCGCGACCCTGGAGGTGGCGGCCAGGATGTACCAGACGTTGGGGCCGCTGCTTGAGACGTACAATGTGTTGATCTGCCCGACGAATGCGATTCCCGCCGTGCCGGCGGAGTTCGACCAGACCAGGGACACGGTCGAGATCAACGGAAAGCGGGTCAACCCTTCGCTGGGCTGGGTGATGACGACCCCGTTCAACATGCTGAGCCGTTGCCCGGTTCTGTCCGTGCCTTCGGGGAGGGCGACGAACGGCGTGCCGACGGGTATCCAGATCGTCGGCCGTACCTATTGCGACGCCGACGTCTTCCGGGCCGGTCTGGCCTATGAAACGGCTCAGGGGCAATGGTATGGGAATGCCGGGACACGCCCGTCGCCCTGACCAATTTTGGGGATGAGCAGGCGTGCATATGCCAAGCAACTTGTGCGGCGGGATTTCCGCCGCGGGGTCCGAAAGGCCTGACGAAAATGGCGCAACGCAAGGCAGGGGCGGAGAAACGCGGGTCCGTGGCGACCAAGGGCAGGGCTTCGGCAAACGATGCCGCTCCCAGGGATCGTCGCAGGGAGCGCGGCGAAGCGAGCGTGCAGCGGATCATCGACGCCACCATCGAGCTCATCGCGGAGGAGGGACTGGCAAGCGTCACCATGCAGCGCATCGCCGAACATGTCGGCTCTTCGAATGCGCTGGTGGTTTTCCATTTTCGCAGCAAGGAGAACCTTTTCCGGGCCGTGTTGCAGTATCTCAGCGATCAATATGACGAGCTGTGGGCCACCCTGGTTCGGGCGCCGGGCCTGTCGCCGGTCGAAAGGCTGCTGGGCGCCGTCGACTGCGCGCAGCGCTTCGCGCGGCAGCATCCGCAATGGGTTTCGGTTTTTGTCGTGTTCTCCAGCGATCGCAAGAGCATGCAGATCTACAATGAAATCGGCCTGCCCAGCGATCTCGCCTACACCGCCGAGGCGCGCGAACTGCTCACCGAGATCGCGCGCAGCGGCGGCTACACCGGCGTCGATCTAGACACCTTGTCCGAAAGCCTGAATTATCTGGTCCATGGCGCGTGGTATTGGGACCACCTGAACCCTCCCGGCCGCGAATCCAACGTATTGCGCAAGACCATGCTGCTCCTGCTGCATCAGGCATTTCCGCGGCATTTCGAATTGATGCGCTAATTCGCCGTCAGCGCAGATGGCAGCCGGCCCGGCGTTTCTGCGCCAGATACTCGTCGACAAGCTGGCGGTAGCGCACCTTGCCGAAGCTCGGGAAATGACCGCCATGCACGACCGAGACATCGAGGTCGCGCATGGCGAGCAGCGTCGCCATGTAGTCCGGGATGTCCGAGTGGTAGACGTCGTCGATCAGCGGGCCGTCATAGATGATATCGCCGGATAGCAGCACGCCGGTTCTTTTCTCGAAGAGCGCAATGCCGCCGGGCGAATGGCCAGGCGTATGGATGACCTCGAAAGCACGGTCGCCGAGATCGACGACGTCGCCATGTTCGAGCAGGCGGTCGGCCGCCGCCGACAGGATTTTGTAGCGTGCCGTGTCCCATCCCCGCGGCATGCCGTCGAACATCTCGTCATTGGCATAGCGGTCCGCGACCGTCCATTCGTTGCGCGGATCCGCGAGGATTTCCGCTTCGGCGAAGTGCACGCAGCGGTCGGGAAATTCGTGGTGGCAGCCTATATGGTCGAAATGCGTGTGGCTGGCGATGCAGGTCAGCTTGCGCTCGCTCACCAGGGACACGTGACGTTTGAGGCTGAAATGGCCGAGGCCGGTATCGAACAGAAGATCGCGATCGCGGCCGCGCACGTGCCACATGTTGCAGCGGAAGAACGGTTTTATCCATGGCTCGTGGATCAAGGTCACGCCATCGCCCATGCGGATGGTTTCGTACCAGTCTGGAGCCTCGATGATCGGCAGGATGCCCATTTCAGTCCGTCAACAAGATGATCTGGTCGGTGTCGCACGAAATCGCGACAGTGTCGCCCGGTTGGACGGTGGCCGCGGCCGCGAGCTTGGCGATGAATTGCAGCGAGGGATCCTCGACGGAAACCGCGAGCACGCGCTTGAAGCTGCCCTGGAAAACCACGTCGCTCACCTCGGCCGTGCCGAGCTTGGCGCTGCCGGCGTCCGCGCCGAGGACAAGGTGCTCCGGCCGTATCGCCAGCGCAACGGCCGAGCCGAGCGGCAAGGCGCTGGGCAGCGAGACCGGTCCGGCCGGCGTCGCGACAATGCTTGTCTTGTCCCTGGCCTGCGTGACCGTGCCGGCAAGAATGGTGCTTTCGCCCATGAAGGTAGCGGAAAACCGCGTCGCCGGTCTTGCATAAACACGCTCGGGCGGCCCTTCGTCCTCGATGCGGCCGTCATTCATCACCACGCAGTGGTCTGCCAGCGCCATCGCCTCCTCCTGGTCGTGGGTGACATGGATGAAAGCGGTGCCGACGCGCTTCTGGATCGCCTTCAACTCGTCCTGCATCTGCCGGCGCAATTTGAGGTCGAGCGCGCCGAGCGGCTCGTCGAGCAGGAGCACCGCCGGCTCGATCACCAGCGCGCGCGCCAGCGCCACGCGCTGCCGCTGGCCGCCGGAGAGCTGGTGCGGCTTCTTGTCGAAGGATGTGGCCAACCCAACCAGCGCCAGCGCCTCGCGCGCCTTCGCCGCCCTGGTCGTGCCGTCGACGCCTTGCATGCGCAGGCCGAAGCCGACATTGGCCCCGACGTTCATATGCGGGAACAGCGCATAGTCCTGGAACACCGTCGTAGTCGGCCGCCTGGCCGGCGGCACTGCGGTGCAATCCTCGCCCCGGATGAAGACCTTGCCTTCGCTGGGCGTGACGAAGCCGCCCAGGATGGAAAGCAGCGTCGTCTTGCCGGAGCCCGAGGGGCCAAGCAGGATCGTGTAGCTGCCCGGCTCGATCTTGAGCGAGACGTCTTTCAGCACCGCCAGCTGCCCGAAACGGTGCGAGACGTTGCGGATATCGACCAGGGGCGTGCTCATGCCGGCTTTCTCCGCAGCAATGTCAGTTCGAACAGCACGACCAGCACGATCGAGACGGCGAAGACCAGCGACCCGACGGCGTTGGTTTTCGGATTGAGGCCCGAGCGCAGCAGGTTCCAGATTTCGACCGGCAGCGTGGTGTCGAAACGGGTCAGCAGGAAGGAGATCACGAACTCGTCCCAGGAAAATGTCATCGACAGGAAGAAACCGGCGAAAATGGCAGGCGCCATGACCGGCACGGTGATCAGCAGCAGTACCTTCCACTCCGGCGCGCCGAGGTCGCGCGCGGCGCGCTCGATGTTGATCTGGTGGTCGCCCATCTGGCTGTAGATGATGGCAAAGCAGAGCGGCAGGTTGATCACGACATGGCCGATGCCGGCGGCAAGCAGCGATTTCGGCACGCCGGCCCAGTTGAACAGCACCAAGAGCCCCATGCCGATGATGAGATAGCTGACCGTCAGCGGCAGCGTGATCAGCCCGCGCAGCAGGCCGGAGCCTGGCAGCACGAAGCGGGCGAAACCCCAGGCGGACAGGAAGCCGAGCGTGACGGCGGCGAGCGACGAGATGGATGCGACCAGCAGCGAGTTGGCCAGCGCCGAGGTCAGCCGCGCGTCGGAGAGCACGGCGTCGTACCAGCGCAGCGACGGCCCGGTGAAGGGCGGGATCGGGAACGACGTCGCCTGCAGCGAAAACAGCACCAGCACCACCACCGGCAGGAAGATGAAGCCGTAGACGGCAAGCGCGTAGAGCCAGGAGGCGATGCGGACGATCCGGCGCATCTCAGGCCCGCTCGATCTTGAGCCAGCGGGCGCAAGCGAGATAGGCGATGGTGACCACCGCCATCAGGATGATCGACAATGCCGAGGCGAGCGGAAAATCGCCGCGCCGGCCGATCTGCATCATCACCAGCTGCGGCATCAGAAGCTCGTTATTGCCGCCGAGGATCTGCGGCGTGATGTAGTCGCCGATGCACAGCACGAATGTCAGGAAGGCGCCGACCATGATGCCGGGCAAGGTCAGCGGCAGGACGACATGCAGGAAGGTGCGCACCGGCCCGGCGCCGAGATCGGCGGCGGCCTTGCGATAGCTCGGGCTCAACTGCTTCAGATTGGCGAAGATCGTCAGCGTCAACAGCATGACGAAGAAATGCACGAAGCCGGTGACGGTGGCGAACCGCGTATTGGCGAGCTGCAGCGGCTCGGCGACCACGCCGAGGCCGGTCAGCGCGCGGTTGACGACGCCGTTTTGCGCCAGCACCAGCAGCCAGGAATAGGAACGCACGACATAGGAGGTCCAGAACGGCAGCACCGCCAGCATCAGCGCCAGCCGCTGCCAGCGTTCCGGCACCTGTTCGGCCAGGATCCAGGCGAAGGGATAGGCGAGCAGAACCGAAACCACGGTGACGATCGCCGTCACCTCCAGCGAATTCACCATCGCCTGCCAATAGGAGGGGTTGGTGAAGAACTGGCTGTAGTTGGCTGATGTGAAGCCGCCGCCCTCATGCGCCGTCAGGCTGGAAAACCCCATGGCGATGAACGGCAGCACGAAGAACAGCAAGGTCCAGCCGAGCGCCGGCGTGACCAGCGCCCAGGGCAGGGCAGCGCCTGCCCGGTGCAGGGCGCGGCCGCTGTTTGCCGAGGTACTCATGAGCGGTATCAGCTCACTTCGCCTGCAGCATTTCGGTCCACATGTCCTGCATCTTCTTGTCGAGATCGGCATTCGGCGACGGATAGGCCTGGGCGCGGGCGAGGAAGCCCGGCTGCTCGTCGAAACGCAGGACCTTCTTCTGGTCGTCGGTCAGCGCCGCCTTGGTGTTCGCCGGCATGCCCCAGTAGCAGGACGAGGTGGCAAGCCGCGCCTGGCCCTCCGGGCTCATGATGTACTGGATGAATTTCAGCGCCACGTCCTTGTTCTCTGAGTCCTTGAACATGGCCAGCGACTGCGACCACAGCACCGCGCCCTCCTTTGGAATGGAGAAGTCCAGCGCCGGGTTTTCCTTGGCCAATCCCGCCGTCACCCATTCGCCGCCGCCGACCAGAATATCGACCTCGCCGGTTGCCAGCGCCGTCTGGCTGGCGGTGACTTCGCCGACCAGCTTGGCATTGGCCTTCATCTTGAGAAGTTCGTCCTTGATGGCGGGCAGGTCGGCTTCGGTCAGCTCCGCCGTCTTCTTGCCGATGGCCAGCGCCGCCATGCCGATGACCGGCAGGTAATAATCGTAGATCGCGACCTTGCCCTTGTATTTGTCGCTGGTCAGCGACGCCAGCGACTGCATGTCGGCCGGATCGACCTTGGTCTTGTTGAAGCCGATCGTGTTGTAGCCGAACTTTTCGGTGATGCCGTAGCGCTTGCCGCCGACCACGGTGGAGCCGTCCATCTTCACCTGCGGAAACAAATCGGCCAGTGGCAGCTTGTCTTCCGGCAGCGGCTCGAACAGGCCTTTCTCGACGCCGCGCGGTACGTCGATGCTATCGATCACCATCACGTCCCAATCGCCGGGCTGCGACTGCTCGACGATGGCGAGCCCGGCGCCGGTGCCCTCGAATTCCTTGACGTTGACCTTGACGTTGTTGGCCTCCTCGAAGGGTTGCAGCAGCGCCGGATCGGAATGATCGCACCAGATCAGCGCGTTGAGGTCGGCTGCCCCGGCGACGCTGCCCGTCGCGAGAAGCAGTGCCGTGGCGGCGGACGCCGCATGCAGATGGTTCTTCAAGGTGGAAAGCGGATTCCTGGATGCGGATTTGATGGACATCGAGTGTTCTCCCTTGCCTTTGTGGCTTCTTGCAAAAAATTGAACCAATTCTAAAATTGAGTCAATTCTGTTTTTATGGCAAGAGGCTGAGATGAGCGGATTGCGGGCAAGGCAAAAGGCGGACCGGCAGAGGCGCATCATCGAGGCGGCGGCCGAGCTTTTTCGCGATGCCGGCTATGAGGGCGCCAAGATCGAGGCCATCGCCGCCCAGGCCGAAGTCTCGGTCGGCACCATCTACAACTACTACCAGAACAAGGGTGATATCCTCGGCGCCATCGTCTCGCTGGAGGTCAACGAGGTGCTGAATGCAGGGCAGGGCGTCGTCGCCAGGCCGCCGGCCAACGTCGGCGATGCGCTGGACACGCTGGTCGGCATCTACATCGAGCACTCCCTGCACTATCTCAGCAAGGAGATGTGGCGGCAGGCGATGGCGATCTCGACGCAACTGCCCGACAGCCCGTTCGGCCAGGCTTACACCGCGCTCGACCGCGCGCTCACCGAACAGATCCGCGCCCTGATCGCAAGGCTGCAGGCGCTTGGACTGGTGCGGCAGGACATCGACGGGGCGGCGCTCGGCGAACTGATCTTCAACAACATGAACATGATGTTCATCGAGTTTGTGAAACGCGATGAGGCGAGGATCGCCGAATTGCGCGCGGCGATACGCCGGCAGAACCGGATTTTGGTGACGTCGATTACTGTGTGAGCCGATCCTTTGGGGAACAGACAGGTTGAAGCGGGCTTTGGAGTCCGGGTCGTCAACCAGGGCCCCGAACGCAGGTTGGCAAAAGGACTGACGACGGCCAACACCGGCGGTACCGCCAGCTTTTTGTGCCGGCGGCTTTTCACGATAGGAATTTTTTCTTGCAGGGTGAGTGCAGCTATGGTAGATATTTATCTATGGTGCAGATTTGCGCCAATGACCCGCCGCACAGGCGGGTTTTTCGTTTGATGCTTCTCAACCAGCGCGCCGGAAGAACCCGTTAACCCGGGCTTCGTGGGTCGTCAGCAAGCCCTCTTGAGTCGCCGTCAAAACGTGCTACAACCTAAGGATGCATTAGGGGGGGTAGTAAAATGGGATTTTCTATCTGGCATTGGGCAATAGTGTTGCTGCTGATCGGTGTGCCCGTCTTCGTCGCCATCAGGTCCGCAAGCAAATCTTCACAGGCAAGCAAATCTTCACAGGCCCCAGCAGATCTGGTTGGGTTTGGGGGCTGGCTGATGCTGCTGGCGATCGGTCAGGCATTGTCACCGCTGCGCACGCTCGCCAGCTTGGGCAATTCGGTCGAAGGCTACCAACAGCTCATGACCCTGCCAAATGGACCCTTGGCGGTGTATGGCGAGGTTGCCCTCAACCTGCCGTTCCTGGCGCTTCAGTTGGTTGTTCTGGTCTCGATGCTGCGACGAAGCCACCGCTTCCCGCGCTTGTTTCTATGCCAGTGGTTCGCGATTCCTCTCGTTTTCATCCTGGACACGGCGTGGACTTCAACAATCCTCGATATCCCGGTGAACCAGCTGCTTGCCGGGAACGCACTGGTAACGCCCCTGGTCTCGTTCGTGTTCACGGGGATATGGGTGGCTTATGTCTATAATTCGGTGAGGGTGAGGAACACTTTCACCAGGGCGAGCACATCAAGCCGGATCGTGAGCGCCTGACAGAGCGCTCGTGGCCGGCAATCCGCTTCGGAAACGGTGACCGTGAGGTTTTGGCCTCGCGTGGAATTTCGTGCGGAACTGGTGCCCCCGGACGGAATCGAACCGCCGACCTTCGGTTTACAAAACCGCTGCTCTACCAGCTGAGCTACAAGGGCACGGCGCTCCGGTTAGCATATTTGTTGCGCCAGTAAAGACAAAACTCCGTTTTCGATTCGCCACCACGGTTGATGAGCAGGCGGTGTCGTATCTGGACTTGACCTTACGCTGACCCGGAGCGGAGGCCTTGCCGTTTCGAGATCAGATGATACCGACGGTCGCGATCTCATTCGGCTAATTCAAGACGCCCCTGAACGTGCGCCTCAATGGCCATCAGGAAATGGTCGGACGTCGATGTCCACCCGAATAGCACCTCTACGAGCGTGAGCGAGGCGTCATGATTGCTCCTTGAGGCGTCTCGCGCGATGGGCTCGCTGGTGCAATCTATGAGCAGTATGCATTGAAAGTCCCTGAAAAAGGCATCTCGTATCGTCGACTCGACACAGACGCTGGTCGTGCATCCTGTCACGATGAGGTGCCTGATACCTGCGGTCCGCAGAACAGCATCGAGTTCGGTCTCGTAGAAACCGCTGAACCGGGTCTTGTAGAGGACGACATCGCCTGCTTTCGGCTTGAGGTCGTCGACGATATCTGTTCCCCAAGTGTCGCGGATCAGAATCCGGCTCTCGCTGCCATCCGGGGCTGTCATGCTCTCTCCGACCCCAAAAATCTGGAGATGTCGCAACCGGTTCGGGGCGCCCGACGCCCCGAGGTCCGAGAGATCGGAACGATATCCCATCTTCAGATAGACGACGGGCACTCTCACATTGCGGGCGGCGGCTATTACGCTTGCAGTAGGGCCGATCGCCCGTTGAATCCCGGAAATATCGATTCCGGCCCGGTCGAACATTCCACCTTTGGAGCCGAAGTCATTCTGCATATCGACGACGAGAACAGCAGCCTGGGTAGGATCAATTGAAATCGGCTGAGGCTTTGCCTCAATGATGAGCGCCTGCATTTTACCTCCCACCAGCATGAGGTGCCGTCCATTGTGCGTGTCATGATGATCCGCCGCGTACTTCGCGTCAACAAAGGGGAGCTACAGCCCCGCTTGCGAACCCAATGGTGGCCTGAGAACGGCGGTCACGTTGATGAGGCCGCCGGGGCGTGCTGAAATCCGCAAACACGCTACCTACATGTTGTCGAGATGCAATCGCTTCGGACTGGAGTGTCGCATGATCAGGCTCGTCATCATTCTGCCGATCGTCGTCATCGCCTGGATGCTGCTGGTGAAGCTCATCAGCGATGTGAAGAAGGCCAATGTCGACTGGACCGGCGTCGCCACCATCATCGGCTTCATCGCGCTTGCTTTCTGGCTTCGCCATGTCACGGGGATGGGGTGAAAGAGAGCGAGTAGCGAATAGCGAGTAGCGAATAGCGAGTAGTGAGTAGTGAGTAGTCAGGTAGCGAGGAGACGCGTGGGTTTTCCCTATTCGCTACTCACTACTCACTACTCGCTCGTTTGCTCGTTTTCCCGGCCGCTCCACAAAATCTCCAAACCTCACGAACCTTTTTCCTGGCCGCAACGACAGATGATCAAGAGGCGGATGGATCGCCTCGGTCAACGAAGCAAGGAGATCGTCATGTTCAAGCGCACACTCGTTTCCGGCCTCATCGCCACCACGGTCGCCGCCGCCGCCCTGGCCGGCACCGTCCAGCCCTCGGCGGCTCACGGCCATCATCATCACGACCTTGGCATCGGCATCGCCGCCGGCGTCGGCGGGTTCGTCCTGGGCAGCCTGCTTGCCCAGCAGCAGCCGCGTACCGTCTATGTAGAGGAAGACGGCGGCTCCTGGCACGTTCGCCGCTGCTTCGATCGTTATTCGAGCTACGATCCCGACTCCGACACCTATATCGGCCACGATGGCTATCGCCATTACTGCCGGCTCTGAGGAGAGGGCGTTTCAATCAGCTGGAAAGAGGGGCGCCCCACCGCCCCTTTTCCAGTGACACCGTCACTGGCGCGATGACCCGGGGCAACGACTGTCAGGCCGCTCTGGTGCCGCCGATCATCCTGGTCACCTCGGCCGCGGCACTGCGCACCATCGGCCCGATCTCGGCCAGCCGTTCCGGTGTCACCCGCACGGTCGGCCCCGACACCGAGACGCCGCCGATCGGTTCGCCGAATTCATTGAAGATAGCCGCGGCCACGCAGCGCATGCCGGGGTGCCGTTCCTCGTCGTCCACCGACCAGCCGCGCAGCTTGATGACGGCCAGGTCATGCGCGAGGGCAGGGATGTCGGACAGAGTCCTGTCGGTGAAGCGCTGCAAGCCGGCCTTGCGCAAAATGGTTTCGACGCGCTCCGGGTCGAGATGCGCCAGCACCGCCTTGCCGATGCCGGAAGCATGGAAGGCGCTGCGCGTGCCCGGCCGGAAGAAGGCGCGGATCGCCTGGTGCGTCTCGACCTGGCTGACGAACACGACGCAATCGTCCTCGGCGACGCCGAGATTGGCGGTCTCGCCGGTCTTCTCCATCAGTTCCTGCATGACGATGCGGGCGCGGTCGACCAGCTTGCGGCGGCGCAGGAACGCCGCGCCCATGCGATAGGTCTCGACGCCGATCGACCACAGCTGGTCGCTGGTGTCGAATTCGACCATGCCGTGGTTTTCCAGCGTCGTCAGCATGCGGTAGGCGGTGGAGGCCGCAAGCCCGCTCTGCGCCGATATCTCGCTCAGCGACAGGCCGCTGCCCTCAGCGACAATGGCCAGTATGCGCAAGGCGCGATCGAGCGATTGCACCGAATTGGCCTCTGACGGCCCGTTGAAAGCGCGCGGACGACCGCGCTGGCGTTTTTCGGTCGTTTCCATGGCGCCATTGTCGTCGAATTTGCCGGACAGGCAATGAAAAAGTTTTTCATCATATCGCACTCCAAGTTTCCTGGAAAACGGAAAACCGAACAAAATCAGCACGTAGCCGCCGTTTTCTAGAAATGAAAAAATATTTTGGAAAAATTGAAAAATGCACGGGGTACTGGCATCCTTTGGTCAATCCAACAATGACAACCCTGTGGAGGGCCGGAAAATGGCTGGGATGCGCGCTGTCGATGCCGCGGTTCTCGTTCTCGAAAAGGAAGGCATCTCCTGTGCCTTCGGCGTGCCAGGGGCGGCGATCAATCCGCTCTATTCGGCGCTGAAGACGCGAGGCACGATCCGCCATGTGCTTGCCCGTCACGTCGAGGGCGCCTCGCACATGGCCGAGGGCTACACCCGCGCCAAGGCGGGCAATATCGGACTATGCATCGGAACCTCGGGTCCGGCCGGTACCGACATGATCACCGGGCTTTATTCGGCCGCGGCCGATTCGATTCCGATCCTCTGCATCACCGGTCAGGCGCCGCGGGCGCGGTTGAACAAGGAGGATTTCCAGGCCGTCGACATCGCAGCCATCGCCACACCTGTTGCCAAATGGGCCGTCACCGTCATGGAACCCTATCTGGTGCCGATGACGCTGCAGAAGGCTTTTCATCTCATGCGCTCGTCGCGGCCGGGTCCGGTGCTGATCGACCTGCCGGTCGACGTCCAACTGGCCGAGATCGAGTTCGACATCGACGCCTACGAGCCGCTTATCCCGTTCAAGCCGGCGATGACGCGCGCCCAGGCCGAAAAGGCACTGGCGATGCTCAACGCCGCCGAAAAGCCGCTGATCGTCGCCGGCGGCGGCATCATCAATGCCGATGCGTCGGACCTGCTGATCGAATTCGCCGAAATTTCCGGCGTGCCGGTCATCCCGACACTGATGGGCTGGGGCGCGATCCCCGACGATCATCGGCTGATGGCCGGCATGTGCGGCCTGCAGACCTCGCACCGCTACGGCAATGCGACGATGCTCGAGGCCGACTTCGTGTTCGGCATCGGCAACCGCTGGGCCAACCGCCACACCGGCTCCGTGGATGTCTACACCAGGGGCAAAAAATTCATCCATGTCGACATCGAGCCGACGCAGATCGGCCGCGTCTTCGCGCCGGATCTCGGCGTCGTCTCGGATGCGGGTGCCGCGCTGAAGATGCTGCTCGACGTCGCCACCGAGTGGAAGACGGCCGGAAAGCTGCGCGATTGGTCCGGCTGGGCGAAGGAATGCCAGGCGCGCAAGAAGACGATGAAGCGCAAGACGCATTTCGACCAGGTGCCGCTCAAGCCGCAGCGCGTCTACGAGGAGATGAACAAGGCGTTCGGCCGCGACGTCACCTATGTCACCACGATCGGCCTGTCGCAGATCGCCGGCGCGCAGTTCCTGCATGTCTACAAGCCGCGCAACTGGATCAATTGCGGCCAGGCCGGCCCGCTCGGCTGGACGTTGCCGGCCGCCCTCGGCGTGCGCGCCGCCGATCCCGACCGTACCATCGTGGCGCTGTCGGGCGACTATGATTTCCAGTTCATGATCGAGGAATTGGCGGTCGGCGCGCAGCACAAACTGCCCTACCTCCATGTCGTCGTGAACAATGCCTATCTTGGGCTGATCCGCCAGGCGCAGCGCGGTTTTTCGATGGATTTCGAGGTCAGCCTCGCCTTCGAGAACATCAACCGCGTCGGCGATCCCGAGGCCGGCTACGGCGTCGACCATGTCGCCGTTGCCGAGGCGATGGGCTGCAAGGCGGTGAGGGTGCGCAAGCCGGAGGAATTCGCGGGCGCTTTCAAGGAAGCCCAGCGGCTGATGAAGGAACACCAGGTTCCGGTCGTGCTCGAATTCATCCTCGAGCGCGTCACCAACATCTCGATGGGCACCGAGATCGACAAGGTCACCGAATTCGAGGACCTCGCCGAAAACCATGAAGACGCGCCGACCGCCATCGTGATGCTGGATTGAGCCATGCTGATATTCAGGTGAGGCCGGCCTGTAAACGGCAGCTTCCTGCGCTTCCGGTGCTCACGTACAGAAAGTACGCTCCGCTCCGGTTCTCGGAAGCCACCATTTTCGGCTCGGCCTGACCCGAATCTCAACATGGCTTTGTATCTGGCGGAGAAGGAGAAAAGAATGCCGCGTTTTTCAGCCAACCTTTCGATGCTCTTTAGCGAGCACGACTTCCTCGATCGTTTCGATGCCGCCGCCCGCGCCGGCTTCAAGGGCGTCGAATATATCGGCCCGTACGATCATGCGCCCGATGTCGTGGCTGCCCGGTTGAAGAAGAACGGCCTGACGCAGGTGCTGTTCAACCTGCCGGCAGGCGATTGGGGCAAGGGCGAGCGCGGCATCGCCGCACTGCCGGACCGCGTGCCGGAATTCCGCCAGGGCATCGCCAAGGCGATCGCCTACGCGCAGGCGCTCGGCTGCGAGCAGGTCAATTGCCTGGCCGGCATCGCGCCCGCCGGCGCCGACCGCAAGGTGCTGGAGGATGTCTTCGCCGAAAACCTCGCCTTCGCGGCGGAAAAGCTGGAGCAGGCCGGCATCAGGCTGTTGATCGAGCCGATCAACACCCGCGACATCGAGGGCTTCTTCCTCAACTATTCCGACCAGGCGCTTGATCTCATCGACCGTGTCGGCTCGAAGAACCTGTTCCTGCAATACGACATCTATCACATGCAGGTCATGGAGGGGGATCTCGCCCGCACCATCGAGGCAAACCTCAGCCGCATCGCGCATATCCAGCTTGCGGACAATCCCGGCCGTCATGAGCCGGGGACGGGCGAGATCAATTTTCCCTTCCTCTACGAGCATATCGACCGCATCGGTTATTCCGGCTGGGTTGGGGCGGAATATAAGCCGAAAGCGGGTACGGAAGCTGGGTTGGGGTGGTTTCGGGATTTGGCCGGGCAGGGGAGCGCGGCGGCTTAGTTGGCTCGAGGGTAGCAGTCTAGGTCGCGTTCCTTGGCGCCCCCCTCTGGCCTGCCGGCCATCTCCCCCACAGGTGGGGAGATTGGCAGCTTCGGCGCGCCGCTCACTCCTACGGCGTTAGAGATTGGCGAAGGCCGGGACGCATCCAATCTCCCCCCTCGTGGGGGAGATGGCCGGCAGGCCAGAGGGGGGCGCGCAGGAACGCCGCCTAACAAAAACGGAGAACCACAATGGAAACCATCGGCTTCATCGGCCTCGGCATCATGGGCGCGCCGATGGCGGGACATCTGCTGGACGCCGGCCACACGGTCATCGCCAGCGACCACCGCTCCAAGCCGCCGGCCGAACTCGTGGCCAAGGGACTGAAAACTGTCACCGGCCATGCCGCCGTGGCCAGTGCGGCGGATATCATCATCACCATGGTGCCCGACACACCACAAGTCGCCGAGGTGCTGTTCGGCGAAAATGGCGTCGCCTCGGGGCTGACCAAGGGCAAATTGGTCATCGACATGAGCTCGATATCGCCGATCGAAACCAAAGCTTTCGCGAAAAAGATCAACGAACTCGGCTGCGACTACCTCGACGCGCCGGTCTCGGGCGGCGAAGTCGGCGCCAAGGCGGCGTCTCTCACCATCATGGTCGGCGGCGGGGAAAGCGCCTTCGAGCGTGCAAAACCCGTGTTCGAAAAGATCGGCAAGAACATCACACTGGTCGGGCCGAACGGCGTCGGCCAGACCACCAAGGTGGCCAACCAGATCGTCGTCGCGCTGACCATTGAAGCTGTCGCCGAAGCGCTTGTTTTCGCATCGAAAGCCGGCGCCGATCCGGCCAAGGTCAGGCAGGCGCTGATGGGCGGTCTGGCCGCCTCGCGCATCCTCGAGGTCCATGGCGAGCGCATGGTCAAGCGCACCTTCGCGCCGGGCTTCCGCATCGAACTGCACCAGAAGGATCTGAACCTGGCGCTAGAGGGGGCAAGGGCGCTCGGCGTCTCCCTGCCCAACACCTCGACCACCCAGCAACTGTTCAATTCCTGCGCCGCCAATGGCGGGGCGAAGGAGGATCACTCCGCGCTGGTCAGGGCGCTGGAGCGGATGGCGGGACATGAGGTAGGGCAGTAGGGCAGTAGGGCAGTAGGGCAGTAGGGCAGTAGGGCAGTAGGGCAGTAGGGCAGTAGGGCAGTAGGGCAGGCCCGTTCGGCGCCGCTTCTCGGAACATACTGCCTTATTGCCGTACTGCCCTACTGCCCCAGGAATTTCCTCGCCGCATAGAGGCTGACCGCCGCGGCATTCGATACGTTGAGCGAGCGGATGGCGCCGGGCATGTCGAGGCGGGCCAGTGTCGTCACCGTCTCGCGGGTCTTCTGGCGCAGGCCTTTGCCTTCGGCGCCCAGCACCAGGGCTATTCTGTCGCCGGCAAAGCTCGTTTCGAGTTCGGCCGGCCCGTCCGAATCGAGACCGATTGTCTGGAAGCCGGCGTCGTGCAGTTGGCCGAGCGCGTCCGCCAGGTTCTTCACCTCGATCTGGTCGATATGCTCCAGCGCGCCCGAGGCGGATTTCGCCAGCACGCCCGATTCCTGCGGGCTGTGGCGCGCCGTGGTGATCAGCGCGCCCGCGCCGAAAGCGACCGCCGAGCGCAGGATGGCGCCGACATTGTGCGGATCGGTGATCTGGTCGAGAACCAGCACCAGCTTCGTGTCGCCAAGCGCGTCGAGGCGCTTGGGCTTCAGCGGCTCGGCCTCGACCAGCACGCCTTGATGCACGGCATCCGAACCGGTGATCTTGTCGATGTCCTTGGGTTCGACCAGTTCCGCCTTGAAGGGCAGGGCGGCGAGATCGGCAATATCAAGGCGCTCGGCCGCGTTGCGCGTCACCAGCATTTTCCTGATCTTGCGGCGCGGATTGTCGAGCGCCGCCCGCACCGTGTGCAGGCCGTAGAGCCGTACCAGGCCGTCGGCGGCGTTCTCGCCGGGCGGCACGGGCTGGCGCGGGCGGAACGCCGGCGCGCCGCCGCTCTTCTCGTCGCGGTGCGCACGGCGCAGCTTGGCGTAATGGGTGTCTTTCGGAGTGCCGGTTTTGTTGCTCATGGCCGGCTTCTATAGCGGTCCGTCGCCGCTAGGGATATGGCCTGTCGCCGCAGCCGGCGAACAGAAACGAAAAACCCTGGCTGTGCGGTTGACACCCACTGGCCTTGCCGCCATAAGGCGCTTCGCTGATTTCGGAGAAGACATCCAACTCGGGTCCGGATTGGCGAGAATGCCTCGTTGCGTGGCTCCGGCGGCAGACTGGAGAGGTGCCCGAGTGGTTAAAGGGGACGGACTGTAAATCCGTTGGCTTAGCCTACGTTGGTTCGAATCCAACCCTCTCCACCACTGCCGGCCCGGAAGCCCTGAAACGAGAAAAGCATCGGATCGAAAAGTGCATGGCGCTTTTCGGGTGAATCCGATACTTCAGTGCAAGGCGCGGGTATAGCTCAGTGGTAGAGCAGCAGCCTTCCAAGCTGAATATGCGGGTTCGATTCCCGCTACCCGCTCCAGATTTCCATCCCTGTTATTGGCAGCCGAAACGCTGCACAAAGCGCGCAGCGCTTCAGCGCTCGCTTCAGCTGTTGAACGCGGAGGCGACCTGGTGCTGCTGCGGCAGCTGGCCGTTCGGCGTCAGTCTGTCGACGATGCCGGGCAACGCGGTCGACAACTGCTTGAGCAGTTCCTGTTCGTCCAGCCCTGTCCGTTGCGATATCTCGCGGATGATCTGCGGGCCGATCGCATTGCCGAGTTCGTTGGCGTTGATCGACTGGTTCTGCCCGGTGCCGACCCATGAGTCGGCGACGTTGCCGTGGCCGGCGGTCTTGAGCTTGTCGAGCAGGCCGCCCAATCCACCCAGCAGGCCGCCGTCGCCGGAATTGGCTTCGGTCGGAGCGGGCTCGGCTGGCACCGGAGCTTGCGGCTGATCCGGTTGTTCTGCACTTCTGCCGCTCAGCATTTTTCCGACCAGCAAGGCACCGAGTGCGATCATCAGCGGTTTGGTGATGTTGCCGCCGGGAACGGCGTTGTCAAAAAGTCCCATAATGGATCCTCCATCGCAACCAAGCCCGCCCATCTTCAACAATGGCGCATCGGGGCGGAATTGCAAGCTGGCTTGAGCTTTTGACAATCCTATGAAAATGTCCGGCTGGCGGGGGGATGGAGAGGAAAAAATGTCAATCATCAGCTGGATCATACTCGGCGTCATTGCCGGCTTCCTGGGCAGCAAGATCGTCAACAAGAGCGGCCAGGGCATGATAATGGATATCGTGCTCGGCATCGTCGGCGCCATCGTCGGCGGCCTGATCTTCAGCGCCTTCGGGGCGTCGGGCGTCACCGGCCTGAACATCTACAGCCTTATCGTTGCCGTGATCGGGGCGGTGGTGGTGCTGTGGGCCTATCACCAGTTCAGCGGTAAGCGGACGATTTAGAGGTCCGAGGCAGGCCGCCGGACATCTCCCGATCCTTTTCAGGATCTCCCTGATCTGCGTGTCGAGCCCGGCGGCGAGCCTTTTGGCGATGATCGGCGGTGGCTTCTGAGCAGGCGCTTCGGGAGCGCCTCACCGCTGTTTTGATGGTTCCTACGCGACCACGGCCAGCCGGCGCTTGCGCTGGTCCAGCGACACGATGGCCAAGCCGCTGCCGACAACCAGCAGGATGCCGCAGACAGCCAGCGCATTGGGGAATTGCCCGAACACCAGCAGGCCCGAAATGACCGCCCAGACGGTGAAGCAATAGTAGAACGGCGCCACCGCGCTGGTCGGCCCGACGCGGTAGGCCATGAAGATGAAGAAATGGCCGAAGATGAGGAAAAACCCTGCGCCGGCCATCAGCAGCAGATGGCGTGTCTCGGGCATCACCCAGCGCTCCGAAACCAGATGCGCGGCACCGGCTCCGATCAGCACCACCACGATGGCAGAAATCGCCACGATCATGCCTGGCACTTCGGCCGGGACCCGCCTGCCGGCGAGGTCGCGCGCGGCCGCCAGCGCCGCATTGCCGAGCGCCAGCAAGGCGTAGACTGAAATGCCTTGCATGGTCGGTTGCGCCACCATCAGCGCGCCGATGAACCCAAGCCCGATCAGCGCCATGCGCCGGCCGCCGATCCGCTCGCCGAACAGTATCGAGGAACCGACCAGCATCAGCAGCGGCGTGATCTGCCCGAGCGCGGTGGAATCCGCGATCTGCATGTTGGCGAGCGCCACGACGTAACAGAGGATGGCGGCCAGTTCGAGCAGGTTCCGGCGCAGCACGCGTCTGTCGAAGATCAGCGGAATCTGCTTGCCGTAGCCCAGCGCGAACAACAGCGGAAAGCCCCACAGCGTTGCCGCGGCACCGCGCA
This sequence comes from Mesorhizobium sp. M0152, assembly GCF_040322415.1. Taxonomy (NCBI): domain Bacteria; kingdom Pseudomonadati; phylum Pseudomonadota; class Alphaproteobacteria; order Hyphomicrobiales; family Phyllobacteriaceae; genus Mesorhizobium; species Mesorhizobium sp. M0152. The sequence goes on along the minus strand of NZ_JAMYTH010000004.1, from coordinate 22,724 downwards.
GGAACAGCACTTCGTAGGACGGCAGGCCCGCCGTCGCGAGCTTCATCATCGTGTCGTTGACGAGATACGACCCGGTCGAGACGATCATGAACAGCGGGCCGCGGATTGAGGCTGGGATGAAATGCATCCGGTCAGGAGATCAGACCTCGATGACGACCGCAATGGGCCATCGGCTTCCATGAATTCAGACAGGATGGGCATGAATTCAGACAGGGATGGGCAAGCAGGCAGCACGATTCGGGCTTCAGCCGGCCGGGTTTGCAGCCATTTCATTTCGCCGCCCGCCTTCCTATATCAGCGCCACATCCCCGCAACCGGATCCTGGGTTCGGACCGAGTGAGACGGCACCCGGCCAAAAGACGCTTGTGTTTTTTGGCCTTTGTCGCTAATCGCCCCGCATTCGACTGAACTGAAGGTCAAGGCCGTCCAAGGAAAGAGACTATGGCAAAAGGTAAATTCGAGCGCACCAAGCCTCATGTGAACATCGGCACGATTGGTCACGTTGACCATGGCAAGACGTCGCTGACGGCGGCGATCACGAAGTATTTTGGCGAATACAAGCGCTATGACCAGATTGATGCGGCGCCGGAAGAGAAGGCGCGCGGCATCACGATCTCGACGGCGCATGTCGAATACGAGACGGCCAACCGCCACTACGCCCACGTCGACTGCCCCGGCCACGCCGACTATGTGAAGAACATGATCACTGGCGCCGCGCAGATGGACGGCGCGATCCTGGTCGTGTCGGCCGCCGACGGCCCGATGCCGCAGACCCGCGAGCACATCCTGCTCGCCCGTCAGGTCGGCGTGCCGTCGATCGTGGTGTTTTTGAACAAGGTCGACCAGGTCGACGACGCCGAGCTGCTCGAACTGGTCGAGCTCGAGGTTCGCGAGCTTTTGACCAAGAACGAGTTCCCCGGCGACGACATTCCGATCGTCAAGGGTTCGGCGCTGGCCGCCCTGGAAGATTCCGACAAGAAGATCGGCGAGGACGCGATCCGCGAGCTGATGGCGGCGGTCGACGCCTACATCCCGACCCCGGTTCGTCCGCTCGACAAGCCGTTCCTGATGCCGATCGAGGACGTGTTCTCGATCTCGGGCCGTGGCACGGTGGTGACCGGCCGCGTCGAGCGCGGCGTGGTCAAGGTCGGCGAGGAGCTGGAGATCATCGGCATCCGTCCGACGACCAAGACGACCTGCACGGGCGTGGAAATGTTCCGCAAGCTGCTCGATCAGGGCCAGGCCGGCGACAACATCGGCGCGCTGCTGCGCGGCGTCGACCGTGAAGGCGTCGAGCGCGGCCAGGTTCTGGCCAAGCCCGGCACGGTGAAGCCGCACAAGAAGTTCGTGGCCGAAGCCTACATCCTGACCAAGGACGAAGGGGGCCGTCACACGCCGTTCTTCACCAATTACCGTCCGCAGTTCTACTTCCGCACGACCGACGTGACCGGCATCGTGTCGCTGCCGGAAGGCACCGAGATGGTGATGCCCGGCGACAACATCACGGTCGATGTCGAGCTGATCGTGCCGATCGCCATGGAAGAGAAGCTGCGCTTCGCCATCCGTGAAGGCGGCCGCACCGTCGGTGCCGGCATCGTCGTCACCATCAAAGAGTAATCGAGGCCGGCATCCGCCGGTTCGACAAGGAAAGGGCGGTCTTCGGGCCGCCTTTTTTCGTTGTGCGCCCAGCCACGGGACGGGTGCCGTCAGCCGCCACGTCAAAGCTGTTGCAAGCGCCATCGCCGCAATTAGTATGGGTTGCACCGAGGGAGCTTTGCCAGAGTGGTTGCGGGGCGCGGTTTGGACGTGAATGCATGGTGCTTGCGGACACTGGTCCGCCTCGCGCTGTCGGTGGCCATCGGTCTGGTCGCTTTTGTGGCCCAAGCCGAGGAAGAGCCGCCGGACATCCCGCCGATGCGGTTCGTCGTCGTGCGCAGCAGCGCGCCGGGCTGCGAGCCCAATTGTCCGGAATGGATCTCGGCCGAAGGCACCATCTCGGCGGGTACGCCGTCGCTGCTCAAGCGAACGCTCAGGGCGCTCGGAGGCCGGCAGCTGCCGGTCGTCGTCAATTCCCCCGGCGGCAATGTCGATGCGGCGCTGGCGCTTGGCCGCCTGATCCGCAAGAACAAGCTCGACACCGCCGTCGGCATGACGGTCTTCACCGGCTGCGAGCCGGACATGAAGAATTGCAAGGACAAGGACGGCAAGCCCACCGGCTATTTCGGCATGGCCTATGACAGCGGCTCCATGTGCAATTCGGCCTGTCCGCTGATGTTTTCGGGGGGCGTGCGCCGCGTGGTCGGGGATTTCGCCTATCTCGGCGTCCACCAGATCACGACCACTTTTCAGCGGATGAAGCTGGTCTACCGGACCACCTACCGGGTCGTGAACGGCAAGAAGAAGATCATCAGCACCAAGATCATCAGCCGGAAGAATGCCGGCAGCTACAAGACCTACGAAATGAGCAAGGCGACCGAGAAGCAGCTTGCCGCCTATCTGAAGGAAATGGGCATCGATCAGGGTGTGCTTGGTACGATGAAGCAGACCCAGGCCAGCGATATCCAGCAGATCGCTCTCGATGCGATGCTGCGGCTGAAGCTCGTCACCAGCCTGGACACCGTCGATCTGATGACCGAACGGACCATCTGCGGGCTGGATCCGGTGCCGGCGAACTGCCGGGCAATACCGGCAAGCAAGATCGCGAAGACGGCCGATATCCCGATTGCCGATGCCAGGCCGGTCCTGCCTCAGCCGGTTGAGAGCATGCCTCCTAAGGAGGCGGACATGCGCTTCGTCCTTGTCCGCGGCAGCAACCCGCTCTGCAATCCCGACTGCCCGGAATGGATCTCGGCGGAGGGCGCGATCACCACGCGGACGCCGGAGACGCTGCGCCAGCTGCTCGATGCCACGGTCGGGCGGCGGCTGCCGATCGTGATCAGCTCGCAAGAAGGCGACATCCAGGCCGCTGTTGCCGCCGGCAGGCTGATCCGTGACCGCAAGCTCGATGTGGCCGTCGCCCACACGGATTTCGTCGACTGCGCTCCCTCGGCCGATTGCCCGGCCAAGGACGGCGTCCATGTCGGGCTGACCAACGATACGCAGGGCCAATGCGCTTCGGCATGCGCGATGATGGTCGCCGGTGGCGTCAGGCGCCTCATCGGGCCGGCCGTGCATCTCAGCGTCGGTGCCCTTGAACCGCAGGATGAGGTCAAGGCGTATCTCGAGGAAATGGCGATCGGGCCAGGCCTGATCGCGGCGATGCAGCGTTCCTCGAGCCAACGGCAGCTCGATCAGGACACGGCGCTGAAATTCGGGCTGGCGACCGGACGCCAGTCCGCTGACGAACTGACGGGCGCCACCATATGCAGATCGCCGCCGAGGCCTGACAATTGCAGGATCATGCCGTCGACAAACGCCGAGGCGGACACGCCAGCGAAACTGTAGCGCATCCGCCGGCTGGGCTGGCCAAAGGGGCAGCTTGAGCCGGACCAGGTCTTTCCGCTACCGTCCGCGGCATCGAGGACAGGTGAATGCCGATGCGCAAGGACGTACCGACACTCTATGACTGGGCCGGCGGCGGCGAGGCCCTGAACCGGCTGACGCAGACCTTCTACGACAAGGTTGCGCGGGACCCGATCGTCGGGCCGGTGTTCAAGACCATGTCGCCGGACCATCCCGCCCACGTCGCGGCGTTCATCGGCGAGGTGTTCGGCGGACCGAAAACCTACAGCGAGCAATTCGGCGGCCACCGCGAGATGGTCATGCATCATCTGGGCAGGCATCTGACCGAGGAGCAGCGCCGCCGCTGGATAAACCTCCTGGCCGATGCCGCCGACGCGGTCGGCCTGCCCGACGATCCGGAGTTCCGCTCGGCCTTCATGGGCTACATCGAATGGGGATCGCGGCTGGCCAAGATGAATTCCAATCTCGGTGAAACCTGCGATCCCGAGACCGAACCGATGCCGGCCTGGGGCTGGGGCGTGCCTGGCGGGCCATACGAGCCGCCGGACGCCAAGTAGCTTCCAGTTGCCACGGGAAGCGTCGGGCTGATGCCGGGAAGATAGTCAAGATCGTGTGCCGGCGCGAGTAGGAAGGACCCGGCCTCGGACAGGTCGTGTTGCAGGAGCCGAGACTTAAGGCACGTTCGCATGCAAACCGCTCTTTACAGAGTGCGCGGAAGCTTTTAGGAAGCGCCTGCTGCGCCGAAATGCGCAGGGATACGGGCATAGCTCAGTTGGTAGAGCGGCGGTCTCCAAAACCGCAGGTCGTAGGTTCGAGCCCTGCTGCCCGTGCCATTTCTCGAAATGGCACCTCATGACAAAAATTCCGCCATTTCTCGAAATGGCACCTCCAGCAAAATTCCGCCGTTTCTCGAATTGGCACCTCAAAACAAAAACTTCGCCATTTCCCTAAATGGCCACCAGGGACGGTATTTTTGCGGAGTGCCTTTGAAAATCGGCGACCGGCTTGCCATATTAGCCTGATTGGGGCATAAGGGCCTCATAGCCGGGACGGAACGACTGGATGGTTCCGAGGCGGCGTTTGGTCATAAAGCGGACACTTGCCACTTGCGTGGATCAAGAATCGGTTTTATGTAGACGGAACAGACACGCGACGCGTGGAGCTGGGAAGCCGGCTTTACGCGTCTGATTTGCATGGGCGAAATGGTTGCGCTGATTCGGCGCGATTTTGGCTCAGGCGGCACGTCCCGGTCAGCGGGATCATCCAGGAGGCCCGGCCAACGGGTCTCGAATACAGGCGGCATATGGCTTCGAAAACCACAAATCCTTTCGTCTTTCTCCAGCAGGTTCGCGCGGAGACAGCCAAGGTGACTTGGCCGTCGCGACGCGAGACCGTGATCTCGACGGTGATGGTTCTGGCCTTTGCCGTGATTGCGATGATCTTTTTCTTCACCGCCGATCAGCTCATGGGCATCGCGGTAGAGCAGATTCTGGGCATTGGACGTTAAGTCCGGCGATTACGGAGAAGTCGTGAAATGACTGCGCGCTGGTACATTGTCCACGCTTATTCGAACTTCGAAAAGAAGGTCGCCGAGGACATCGAGAACAAGGCCAAGCAAAAGGGCCTGTCCGCCGATATCGAGCAGATCGTGGTGCCGACCGAAAAGGTCGTCGAGGTTCGTCGCGGCCGCAAGGTCGATGCCGAGCGCAAATTCTTCCCGGGCTATGTGCTCCTGAAGGCCAACCTGACCGATGCCGTGTTCTCGCTGGTGAAGAACACGCCGAAGGTGACCGGCTTCCTCGGTGACTCCAAGCCGGTGCCGATCACCGAAGTCGAGGCGCAGCGTATCCTGAACCAGGTGCAGGAAGGCGTCGAGCGGCCGAAGCCTTCGGTCACGTTCGAAATCGGCGAGGCGATCCGTGTGTCGGATGGTCCGTTCGCGTCCTTCAACGGCTTCGTCCAGGAAGTGGACGAGGAGCGGGCGCGGCTCAAGGTGGAAGTTTCGATCTTCGGGCGCGCGGTGCCTGTCGATCTGGAATTCGGACAGGTCGAAAAGGGCTGATCCGAAATCCCTGGCGCCGGTCCGGCGATCAGGGGAGGCGGCGCGGAAGCGCGCGGCCTGAAGGACGGTGGGAGGCGAAGGCGGCTTAAGCCGGCCGCAAGAACCGCACCACCAGACTGCAACCGCCGGTGTTTCCCCAATAGTGGGGCCGGCATAGACTAAGGCAGGAAAAGAGATGGCTAAGAAAATTGCAGGCCAGCTCAAGCTCCAGGTGAAAGCGGGATCGGCTACGCCGTCTCCCCCGATCGGCCCGGCGCTTGGTCAGCGTGGCATCAACATCATGGAGTTCTGCAAGGCGTTCAACGCGCAGACCCAGGAGATGGAAAAGGGATCGCCGGTTCCGGTCGTCATCACCTACTACCAGGACAAGTCCTTCACCTTCGTCATGAAGACGGCGCCGGTGAGCTATTTCCTGAAGAAGGCGGCGAACCTGACATCTGGTTCCAAGGAGCCGGGCAAGGTCAAGGCCGGTACGGTTTCGCGTGAAAAGGTCCGCGAGATCGCAACCGCAAAGATGAAGGATCTGAACGCGAACGACGTCGAAGCGGCCATGCGCATGGTCGAGGGCTCCGCCCGCTCGATGGGTCTGGAAGTGGTGGGCTAAGATCATGGCGAAGATTGCAAAGCGTGTATCGAAGACCCGCGAAGGCATCGATCCCAACAAGGCTTATGCCCTGGGTGATGCGCTGAAGCTGCTCAAGGACCGTTCCTCGGTCAAGTTCGACGAGACCATCGAAGTCGCCATGAACCTCGGCGTCGACCCGCGCCATGCCGACCAGATGGTCCGCGGCGTGGTCAACCTGCCGAACGGCACCGGCCGCTCGGTTCGCGTTGCCGTGTTCGCCCGTGGCGACAAGGCCGAAGAGGCCAAGGCCGCGGGTGCCGACATCGTCGGTGCCGAGGACCTGGTCGACATCGTCCAGAAGGGCACGATCGATTTCGATCGCTGCATCGCCACGCCGGACATGATGCCGCTGGTCGGCCGTCTCGGCAAGGTGCTCGGCCCGCGCGGCATGATGCCGAACCCGAAGGTCGGCACCGTCACCACGGACGTCGCCGCCGCCGTCAAGGCATCCAAGGGTGGCGCGGTCGAGTTCCGCGTCGAGAAGGCCGGCATCGTTCACGCCGGCGTCGGCAAGGTCTCGTTCGAGCTCCAGGCGCTGGAAGAGAATATCCGTGCCTTCACCGACGCGGTGAACAAGGCAAAGCCGGCTGGCGCCAAGGGCAACTACGTCAAGAAGGTGTCGGTCACCTCGACGATGGGCCCTGGCCTCAAGCTCGACGTCTCGACGCTCGCCGCGTCCTGATTAAGACCATCTGGATCGGCTGCTGAAAAGCTGATCCGTGACTGAATTCCGGGCCCCGGATTTATCCTGGGCCCGGTACCGGAAGCCGGAAGGTTTCCGGACATCCTGTCCGAGATTGCAGGCGGCCCAAAAGCCTTAATTCATGTGGGCCTGCATGAGACGGGTGAAGACCGGACAACGGAGCGACAAGCTCCAATGAAAGGTTCGAACCGTGTTTGCCTTTTGTCTGCGCATCGTCCGGCTTGCCGGCCGGTGTGGCGAAAGGGGGCAGGATCCTCGAGCGTCGTTCGGGAGATCCGTTACTGGATGGCCCGGCCGACAAAAGGCAACCCGACGCCTGTCCTCGTGAATGGGAATGTTCCCATTAGCAGGATTGGGGTCAACTGGAGATAGGCAGTGGACAGAGCGGAAAAACGCGAACTCGTCACGGGCCTGAACGGTGCGTTCTCGAACGCAGGTTCAGTGGTCGTGGCCCACTATGCCGGTATCACCGTCGCGCAAATGAACGACCTTCGGTCGAAAATGCGCGCCGCCGGTGGCACCGTTAAAGTCGCGAAGAACCGTCTCGCCAAAATCGCTCTTCAGGGCACGGACTCCGCATCGATCATCGAACTGTTCAAGGGACAGACGCTGATCGCTTATTCGGAGGATCCGATTGCGGCGCCGAAGGTCGCGTCCGATTTCGCCAAGGGAAATGACAAGCTCGTCATTCTCGGCGGCGCAATGGGCACCACCTCGCTCAATGCCGACGGTGTGAAGGCACTCGCCACACTTCCGTCGCTCGATGAGCTGCGCGCCAGGCTGGTTGGCATGATCGCCACGCCGGCAACCCGGATCGCCCAGATCGTCAATGCGCCAGCGGCCTCGGTCGCGCGCGTCATCGGCGCTTACGCCCGGAAGGACGAGGCGGCATGAGGCCGTTCCTCGCTATCACAAACACACGTTCGAACCTTATGAAGGAATACAACAATGGCTGATCTCGCAAAGATCGTAGACGACCTTTCGAAGCTGACCGTCCTCGAGGCGGCCGAGCTGTCGAAGCTTCTGGAAGAAAAGTGGGGCGTTTCCGCCGCTGCTCCGGTGGCGGTTGCCGCTGCTGGCGGCGGTGCTGCCGCCGCTGCTCCGGTTGAGGAAAAGACGGAATTCGACGTCGTCCTCACCGAAGCCGGCGCTCAGAAGATCAACGTCATCAAGGAAGTCCGCGCCATCACCGGTCTTGGCCTCAAGGAAGCCAAGGACCTGGTCGAAGCGGCTCCGAAGCCGGTCAAGGAAGGCGTTTCCAAGGCCGACGCCGACAAGTTCAAGGCCCAGCTGGAAGCAGCCGGCGCCAAGGTCGACCTGAAGTAAGCGTAAAGCGGCGGGCGGCCTCGCGCCGTCCGCCACTCCCTTCGCCAGGAAGGGAGGAAGCGTAACGCGAGATCTACGAGAACCTCTTTCCTGAGGGCCGCGAAACGGCCTTCAGGAAACGGGTTTTCTCCCGTTTTAGCCGGCCGCCGAGCGGCTGCCGGAGAACAGACAAAGAGCCGCCGCCAAGGCGGCTCGGAATGCAAGGCGAGCCACGGCGAGGCTCGGCCCCGAGTTTAGAGCTAAGGAGCGACGATGGCCCAGACCCAGACTTTCAATGGCCGCAGACGCGTACGCAAGTTCTTCGGAAAGATCCCGGAAGTTGCGGAGATGCCGAACCTCATCGAGGTTCAGAAGGCGTCCTATGACCAGTTCCTTATGGTGGACGAGCCCAAGGGCGGGCGTCCGGACGAGGGACTGCAGGCTGTTTTCAAGTCGGTCTTCCCGATCTCCGACTTTTCCGGCTCCTCGATGCTGGAGTTCGTGAAGTACGAGTTCGAAGGACCGAAATTCGACGTTGACGAATGCCGTCAGCGCGACCTGACCTATGCCGCGCCGCTGAAGGTGACGCTGCGCCTCATCGTGTTCGATATCGACGAGGACACCGGCGCCAAGTCGATCAAGGACATCAAGGAGCAGGACGTCTACATGGGCGACATGCCGCTCATGACCTTGAACGGCACCTTCATCGTCAACGGCACCGAGCGCGTCATCGTCTCGCAGATGCACCGTTCGCCAGGCGTCTTCTTCGACCACGACAAGGGTAAATCGCACTCGTCGGGCAAGCTTCTGTTTGCCGCGCGCGTCATTCCCTATCGCGGCTCCTGGCTCGACATCGAGTTCGATTCCAAGGACGTCGTGCACGCCCGCATCGACCGTCGCCGCAAGATTCCGGTGACGTCGCTCTTGATGGCGCTCGGCATGGACGGCGAAGAGATCCTGTCGACCTTCTACAACAAGATCATCTACAAGCGCGCCGGCGACCACTGGCGCATTCCCTTCAACGTCGATCGTTTCCGCGGCCTCAAGGCAGTCGGCGACCTGGTCGATGCCGACACCGGCGAGATCGTCGTCGAGGCGGGCAAGAAGATCACCGCCCGCCAGGCACGTCAGCTCGGCGAGAAGGGTCTCAAGGCGATCAAGGCGACCGACGAGGATCTGCTCGGCAACTACCTCGCCGAGGACATCGTCAATTACGCCACCGGCGAGATCTTCCTCGAAGCCGGCGACGAGATCGACGAGAAGACGCTGAAGGTTCTGCTTGGCACCGGCGAAAACGAGATCAAGGTTCTCGACATCGACCACGTCAATGTCGGCGCCTACATCCGCAATACGCTCAACGTCGACAAGAACGAGAGCCGCCAGGACGCGCTGTTCGACATCTACCGTGTCATGCGCCCCGGCGAGCCGCCGACGCTCGAGACCGCCGAAGCCATGTTCAACTCGCTGTTCTTCGACAGCGAGCGCTACGATCTGTCGGCCGTCGGCCGCGTCAAGATGAACATGCGCCTGGAGCTCAAGGCCGAGGACACCGTGCGCGTGCTGCGCAAGGACGACATCCTGGCCGTGGTCAAGACGCTGGTCGAACTGCGCGACGGCAAGGGCGAGATCGACGACATCGACAATCTCGGCAACCGCCGCGTGCGTTCTGTCGGCGAGCTGATGGAAAACCAGTACCGCGTCGGCCTGCTGCGCATGGAGCGCGCGATCAAGGAGCGTATGTCCTCGATCGAGATCGACACTGTCATGCCGCAGGACCTGATCAACGCCAAGCCGGCGGCCGCGGCCGTGCGCGAGTTCTTCGGTTCCTCGCAGCTGTCGCAGTTCATGGATCAGACCAACCCGCTGTCGGAGATCACCCACAAGCGCCGCCTGTCGGCGCTTGGACCAGGCGGTCTGACCCGCGAGCGCGCCGGCTTCGAGGTGCGCGACGTGCACCCGACGCATTACGGCCGCATCTGCCCGATCGAGACGCCGGAAGGCCCGAATATCGGTCTGATCAACTCGCTGGCGACCTTCGCGCGCGTCAACAAGTACGGCTTCATCGAGAGCCCGTACCGCAAGATCGTCGACGGCAAGCTGACCAATGACGTCGTCTATCTCTCGGCGATGGAAGAAGCCAAGCACCATGTCGCGCAGGCCAACGCCGAGCTCGACAAGAATGGCGGTTTCGTCGACGAGTTCGTCATTTGCCGCAGTGCCGGCGAAGTGATGATGGCGCCGCGCGAAAACGTCGACCTGATGGACGTTTCGCCCAAGCAGATGGTGTCGGTGGCCGCGGCCCTGATCCCGTTCCTCGAGAACGACGACGCCAACCGCGCGCTGATGGGCTCGAACATGCAGCGCCAGGCCGTGCCGCTGGTGCGCGCCGAGGCGCCGTTCGTCGGCACCGGCATGGAGCCGATCGTCGCTCGTGACTCGGGCGCCGCCATCGGCGCCCGCCGCGGCGGCATCGTCGACCAGGTGGACGCGACGCGTATCGTTATCCGCGCCACCGAGGATCTCGATCCGGGCAAGTCCGGCGTCGATATCTACCGGCTGATGAAGTTCCAGCGTTCGAACCAGAACACCTGCATCAACCAGCGTCCGCTGGTGCGTATGGGCGACCTGGTCAACAAGGGCGACATCATTGCCGACGGTCCGTCGACGGAGCTCGGCGATCTGGCGCTCGGCCGTAACGTGCTGGTCGCGTTCATGCCGTGGAACGGCTACAACTACGAGGACTCGATCCTCTTGTCCGAGCGCATCGTCGCCGACGACGTCTTCACCTCGATCCACATCGAGGAGTTCGAGGTCATGGCGCGCGATACCAAGCTCGGTCCGGAGGAAATCACGCGCGACATTCCGAACGTCTCGGAAGAAGCGCTGAAGAACCTCGACGAAGCCGGCATCGTCTATATCGGTGCCGAAGTTCAGCCGGGCGACATCCTGGTCGGCAAGATCACGCCGAAGGGCGAAAGCCCGATGACGCCGGAAGAAAAGCTTCTGCGCGCCATCTTCGGCGAAAAGGCTTCGGACGTGCGCGACACCTCGATGCGCATGCCTCCGGGCACCTTCGGCACGGTCGTCGAGGTGCGCGTGTTCAATCGCCACGGTGTGGAGAAGGACGAGCGCGCCATGGCGATCGAGCGCGAGGAGATCGAACGCCTCGCCAAGGACCGCGACGACGAGCAGGCGATCCTGGATCGCAACGTCTACGCGCGCCTTTCCGACGTGCTCGTCGGCAAGGAAGCGATCGCCGGACCGAAGGGCTTCAAGAAGGGCTCGACGCTGTCGAAGGACACGCTCGACGAGTATCCGCGTTCGCAGTGGTGGCAGTTCGCCGTGGAGAACGAAAAACTCCAGAGCGAACTGGAAGCCCTGCGTGGCCAGTACGACGACTCCAAGAAGGCGCTCGAACAGCGTTTCATGGACAAGGTCGAGAAGGTGCAGCGCGGCGACGAGATGCCTCCGGGCGTCATGAAGATGGTCAAGGTCTTCGTGGCCGTGAAGCGTAAGATGCAGCCCGGCGACAAGATGGCCGGCCGTCACGGCAACAAGGGTGTCGTGTCGCGGATCGTTCCGGTCGAGGACATGCCTTTCCTCGAGGACGGCACGCATGCCGATATCGTGCTCAACCCGCTGGGTGTGCCGAGCCGCATGAATGTCGGCCAGATCCTGGAGACGCATCTGGGCTGGGCTTGCGCGGGCATGGGCAGGAAGATCGGCGAGCTGATCGACACCTACAAGGCAGCCGGCGACATCAAGCCGTTGCGCAAGACGTTGGAAAGCTTCATGCCTGCCAACGACCGCAACGAGCCGGTCCGCGAGTATGACGACGAGAGCATCGTTCGCCTCAGCGAGCAGATGCGCCGCGGCGTCTCGATCGCGACCCCGGTGTTCGACGGCGCTCACGAGGCTGACATCAACATCATGCTGGAGCAGGCGGGCCTGCACACCAGCGGTCAGTCGCAGCTCTATGACGGACGCACGGGCGAGCCGTTCGATCGCAAAGTGACGATGGGCTATATCTACATGCTCAAGCTTCACCATCTCGTGGACGACAAGATCCACGCGCGTTCGATCGGTCCGTACTCGCTCGTCACCCAGCAGCCGCTGGGCGGCAAGGCGCAGTTCGGTGGCCAGCGCTTCGGCGAGATGGAGGTCTGGGCACTGGAAGCCTACGGCGCCGCCTACACGCTGCAGGAAATGCTGACGGTGAAGTCGGACGACGTCGCGGGCCGCACCAAGGTCTACGAGGCGATCGTCCGTGGCGACGACACCTTCGAGGCCGGCATTCCGGAGAGCTTCAACGTTCTCGTCAAGGAAATGCGGTCTCTCGGCCTCAATGTCGAGCTTGAGAACACCAAGCTCGACGACAACCCGATCCGGCTGCCCGACGCGGCCGAGTAAGGCAACGGCGCGCCGCGGAAACCGCGGCGCGCTCACCAAATTCTTCGGCCGGTGGGCCGACCACTCAGCGGGCATCCTGCCCGCGACTAGATGCAAGGGGTTTTCGAGGACCCCGAAAGGAGAACGGCATGAACCAAGAGGTCATGAATCTCTTCAATCCCCAGGCGCCTGCGCAGGTGTTCGATTCCATCCGGATATCGCTCGCCAGCCCTGAGAAGATTCTGTCCTGGTCCTTCGGCGAGATCAAGAAGCCGGAGACCATCAACTACCGCACCTTCAAGCCGGAGCGTGACGGTCTGTTCTGCGCGCGCATTTTTGGCCCGATCAAGGACTACGAATGCCTGTGCGGCAAGTACAAGCGCATGAAGTACAAGGGCGTCATCTGCGAGAAGTGCGGCGTCGAAGTCACGCTGTCGCGCGTTCGCCGCGAGCGCATGGGCCACATCGAGCTCGCCGCGCCCGTCGCCCATATCTGGTTCCTGAAGTCGTTGCCCTCGCGCATCGGCACGCTGCTCGACATGACCCTGAAGGACATCGAGCGCGTCCTCTACTTCGAGAACTACATCGTCACCGAGCCTGGCCTCACCGCGCTGAAGGAGCACCAGCTGCTCAGCGAGGAAGAGTACATGATCGCCGTCGACGAATATGGCGAGGACAGCTTCACCGCCATGATCGGCGCCGAGGCCATTCATGACCTTCTGGCCGGCATGGACCTGGAAAAGATCGCCGGCGACCTGCGTTCGGAGCTGGCTTCGACCACGTCCGAGCTGAAGCAGAAGAAGTATCTGAAGCGGCTCAAGGTCGTCGAGAACTTCATGGAGTCCGGCAATCGTCCGGAATGGATGATCATGAAGGTGGTCCCGGTGATCCCGCCGGACCTGCGCCCGCTGGTCCCGCTGGACGGCGGCCGTTTCGCCACGTCGGATCTGAACGACCTCTATCGCCGCGTCATCAACCGCAACAACCGTCTGAAGCGGCTGATCGAGCTGCGCGCCCCCGGCATCATCGTGCGCAATGAAAAGCGCATGCTGCAGGAAGCCGTCGACGCGCTGTTCGACAACGGCCGTCGCGGCCGCGTCATCACCGGCGCCAACAAGCGTCCGCTGAAGTCGCTGTCCGACATGCTCAAGGGCAAGCAGGGCCGGTTCCGCCAGAACCTGCTCGGCAAGCGCGTCGACTATTCCGGCCGCTCGGTCATCGTCACCGGTCCCGAGCTCAAGCTGCATCAGTGCGGCCTGCCCAAGAAGATGGCGCTCGAACTGTTCAAGCCCTTCATCTACGCCCGTCTCGACGCCAAGGGTTACTCCTCGACCGTCAAGCAGGCGAAGAAGCTGGTCGAGAAGGAGCGTCCGGAAGTCTGGGATATCCTCGACGAGGTCATCCGCGAGCATCCGGTGCTTCTGAACCGCGCGCCGACGCTGCACCGCCTCGGCATCCAGGCGTTCGAGCCGATCCTTATCGAAGGCAAGGCGATCCAGCTGCATCCGCTGGTCTGCACGGCCTTCAACGCCGACTTCGACGGTGACCAGATGGCGGTCCACGTGCCGCTCTCGCTGGAAGCGCAGCTCGAAGCCCGCGTGCTGATGATGTCGACCAACAACATCCTGCACCCGGCTTCCGGCGCGCCGATCATCGTGCCGTCGCAGGACATGGTTCTCGGTCTCTACTATCTCTCGATCGTCAACCAGAACGAGCCGGGCGAAGGCATGGTGTTTGCCGACATGGGCGAACTCCAGCATGCGCTCGAGACCAAGGCGGTGACGCTGCACTCCAAGATCAAGGGTCGTTTCCGCACGGTCGATGCCGAAGGCAAGGTGGTGTCGAAGATCCATGACACCACTCCTGGCCGCATGATCATCGGCGAGCTTCTGCCGAAGAACGTCAACGTGCCTTACGAGACCGCCAACCAGGAGATGACCAAGAAGAACATCTCCAAGATGATCGACACCGTTTACCGCCATTGCGGTCAGAAGGAGACGGTCATTTTCTGCGATCGCATCATGGCGCTTGGCTTCGCTCATGCCTGCCGTGCCGGTATTTCGTTCGGCAAGGACGACATGCTGATCCCGGACAGCAAGATCAAGCTGGTGTCGGAAACCGAGGCTTTGGCCAAGGAATACGAGCAGCAGTACAATGACGGTCTGATCACCCAGGGCGAGAAGTACAACAAGGTCGTCGACGCCTGGGCCAAGTGCTCGGAAAAGGTCGCCGACGAGATGATGGCCCGTATCAAGGCGGTCGAGTTCGAGGACAATGGCCGTCAGAAGCCGATGAACTCGATCTACATGATGTCGCATTCGGGTGCGCGTGGTTCGCCCACTCAGATGCGCCAGCTCGCCGGCATGCGTGGCCTGATGGCCAAGCCGTCGGGTGAAATCATCGAGACGCCGATCATCTCGAACTTCAAGGAAGGCCTGACCGTGCTCGAGTACTTCAACTCGACCCACGGCGCCCGCAAGGGTCTGGCCGACACCGCCTTGAAGACGGCGAACTCGGGTTACCTCACCCGTCGTCTGGTCGACGTGGCGCAGGACTGCATCGTCAACTCCGTGGATTGCGGCACCGACAAGGGCCTCACCATGCAGCCGATCGTCGATGCCGGCCAGGTCGTCGCTTCCGTCGGCCAGCGCGTGCTGGGCCGTACGTCGCTCGACGACATCACCCATCCGGTGTCGGGCGAGGTTCTGGTCAAGGCCGGAACGCTGATGGACGAGCGCGACGTCGAAAAGATCGAAAAGGCCGGCGTCCAGTCGGTTCGCATCCGCTCGGCGCTGACCTGCGAAGTCAGGGTCGGCGTCTGCGCGGTCTGCTACGGACGCGATCTGGCCCGCGGCACCCCGGTCAACCAGGGCGAAGCCGTCGGCGTCATCGCGGCGCAGTCGATCGGCGAGCCGGGCACCCAGCTCACCATGCGTACCTTCCACATGGGCGGTACCGCGCAGGTGGTGGACAGCTCGTTCCTTGAAGCCTCGTATGAGGGCAAGGTCGAGATCCGCAACCGCAACGTGGTGCGCAACTCGGACGGCCAGCAGATGGTCATGGGCCGCAACATGGCGGTGCTGATCCTCGACGAGGCCGGCAAGGAGCGCGCCACGCACCGTCTGACCTATGGTTCGCGTATCTTCGTGGACGATGGCGACAAGGTGAAGCGCGGCCAGCGTATCGCCGAGTGGGATCCCTATACCCGCCCGATCCTCACCGAAATCGAGGGCAGGGTGTCGTACGAGGATCTGGTCGACGGCATTTCCGTTCAGGAAACCGCCGACGAGTCGACCGGCATCACCAAGCGTGAGGTCATCGACTGGCGCTCGACGCCACGCGGAAACGACCTCAAGCCGGCAATTGCCATCCAGGACGCCAAGGGCAAGGTCGGCAAGCTGTCGAAGGGCGGCGACGCTCGCTTCCTGCTCTCGGTCGAGGCCATTCTCTCGGTCGAGCCGGGTGCTCAGGTTCGCCCCGGCGACGTGCTGGCGCGTATCCCGATGGAAAGCGCCAAGACCAAGGACATCACCGGCGGTCTGCCGCGTGTTGCCGAACTGTTCGAGGCACGTCGTCCGAAGGATCACGCCATCATCGCCGAGATCGATGGCACGATTCGCTTCGGCCGCGACTACAAGAACAAGCGCCGCATCATCATCGAGCCGCATGACTCGACGCTTGAGCCGGTCGAATACCTGATCCCGAAGGGCAAGCCGTTCCATCTCCAGGACGGCGACGTCATCGAGAAGGGCGACTACATCCTCGACGGCAATCCGGCGCCGCACGACATCCTGGCGATCAAGGGCGTGGAGGCACTTGCTTCCTACCTCGTCAACGAAATCCAGGAGGTCTATCGCCTGCAGGGCGTGTCGATCAACGACAAGCACATCGAGGTGATCGTTCGCCAGATGCTGCAGAAGGTCGAGATCACCACGCAGGGCGATTCGACCTACATTCCGGGCGACCACGTCGACGTGATCGAGTTGGAAGAGGTCAACGAGCGCCTGATCGAAGACGGCAAGAAGCCGGCCGAAGGCCAGCCGGTGCTCTTGGGCATCACCAAGGCATCGCTGCAGACGCCGTCCTTCATCTCGGCCGCCTCCTTCCAGGAGACGACCAGGGTGCTGACGGAAGCGGCTGTTGCCGGCAAGACCGACATGCTGCAGGGCTTGAAGGAAAACGTCATCGTCGGCCGGCTCATCCCGGCCGGTACCGGCGGCACGATGAGCCAGATCCGCCGCATCGCCACCTCGCGCGACGAACTGATCATCGACGAGCGCCGCAAGGCCTCCGGTGTGGAAGTCGCCGAGCCGATGCTGGCCGACATGACAACCGCCGCGCAGTAAGCGCGGCGGCCCCAGGGCAACAAAACAAAAAAATAGAGCGGTTCACCCGTGAATCGCTCTAGGAATCTCAGGCAACAGGGCCGTCGGGGCAACCCGGCGGCTCTTTTGTTTGATGGTTTGCGCCGCCCCTCATCTGCCTGCCGGCATCTTCTCCCCGTATAGCGACGGGGAGAAGGACACTTTCGCGGATGATTTCGCCAAATCGCCAGCGGTGCAGAAAAGGCGCCGAGTTCGCGGCCAGCCCCTTCTCCCCGTCACTATACGGGGAGAAGTGCCCGGCAGGGCGATGAGGGGCAGCGCGGGCGCTTGCCAGGTGATCCGAGAGCCCGCAGCGATGGTCGCCCCCGGCCTCTGTCACTTCAGTCGAAAAACGCCTCCACCACATTGCGCTTGCCGAGCATGAAGGCGTCGGCGACATGTTGGAGGGGCGCCAGATCGACGTCGGAGGCGCCGGCCCGCACGATCTCGGAAAAACGCCTGTAAAGCATCGGGTATTCCGCTTCCGGCTCGTCATGGACGACGCGGCCGTCGATGGCCAGCTTCGAGCCACCGCCCGACAGCACCATGGCGCCCTTGTCGGTGTCGGCCAGGATGTCCCAGCTTTGCGGACCGGTCTGCAGCCAGTCGAGTTCCATCGTCACCGGCAATCCCCCCGAGGTGCGGAAGGTGACATGGGCCGCGACCGGCGCGGCGCGGTTCTCGGGAAAATCGAGCTCGGCCGAGGTGATGAACATCGCCGGCAGGATGTGCGTCGCGATAGATAGCGCGTTGATGCCGGGATCGAAGACGCCAAAACCGCCGGGAGCCCAGATCCACTCCTGGTTCGGATGCCAGCGGCGCACATCTTCTTTCCAGTTGATGGCGGCGGACTTGATCTTGGCCGAACCTAGGAACGCGCGCGCGGCCTCGACCGCCGGCGCGTAGCGCGAATGCCAGCTGGCGAACAGCGAGACGCCGTTTTTCGCGGCGATCGCCTTCAGGTCCTCGACCTCGCTGACTGTTGCGCCGGGCGGCTTTTCCAGGAAGACATGCTTTTTCGCCAACAGGGCTGTCCGCGCTGCATCGTAGCGGAACTGCGGCGGCATGCAGAGCGACACGGCCTCAAGCTCCGGCACCGCGTCGAGCATGGATTCGATGGTGGGAAAATTCGGAATGCCATCGACCTTGCCATGCCGGCTGGCGGCGGCGATCAGGCGATAGCCCTGGTCTTTCGCCAGGGCTGGCAAGTGCTGGTCGCGGACGATCTTGCCGACGCCGACGATACCGATGTTGATAGGCTGGGACACGGCCGCTCCGTCTGTTGAATGATGGTGAGCGTTCTATCAGAACACTTGTCGCGGGCAAGCCGAAGCGGAACGGTCGGTCCCGGCTTTCAAGGCACCCGTGAGGATTCGATTCGCCGGTTCGAAAGACCGAATCGGCTCCAGGTTTTCAGATCGGCTCGTCGAAGGTCACGATCGAGACTTCGCCTTCGAGCGCGCCCTGATAGGCCGAAAGGTGCGGCTCGTCGTCGGGCACGCCGTCCATGTCGCCGATCTGGTCGAGCTCGGCTTCGGCGTAACCTTCCGCCGCAAGCGATTCGAGCGCCCGGCGCACTGCCGAATCGTCGTCCGGGGCGACCAGCATGACGTGGACGCCTTCCACTTTGCCGCCCTTCCGCTTCCACACCCGGCCGGTGATGATGGTGACCGGACGTTCTTCATTGTCGTTCACGGCCGATTCCTCCTGGCAAATGGATGCGGGCGAGGGCACTTTGTCTGCTCATGCGGCCTTTTCGCATGAAGCAGGGCCATGGGACAGCCAAAAGCCGGTCACTTTCTGCCGCGCCCTTGCAAAATGGCGAAAGAAAATTACATGCGGTTTTCGCATGGCTGCCAACCCCCGGCTTCATTGCAATATTTGCCGCTTCGGGGTTGACGGTTCGCAGGCTTACGAGTAGAAGCCGGCCAGTCAGAACCGATGTGAGGCTCTCCCGTCCGAAGCGACACGCTTTGGAGTTTGCTTCAAACAGGGTTCGTTTTACGAGCGAAAAGACATTTCCGGCGTGCATGAAGCGGCTTCCGCTTCCTCTGCGATTTGTTCGGGCAAGACCGCGAGGCGCGGTTGTGGCCCGAATTTGCGTATGGAAATGACGCTTTGAGCGGCCCTGACCGGGCGAGACACGGAATTGAGAGACAAGAGGGTTTAATGCCTACCGTCAACCAGCTGATCCGCAAGCCGCGCATTGCGCCGGTGAAGCGCAACAAGGTCCCGGCCATGCAGCAGAACCCGCAGAAGCGGGGTGTCTGCACGCGCGTCTACACCACGACGCCGAAGAAGCCGAACTCGGCGCTGCGCAAGGTGGCCAAGATCCGCCTGACCAATGGTTTTGAAGTGATCGGTTACATCCCCGGCGAAGGTCACAACCTTCAGGAGCACTCCGTGGTCATGATCCGCGGCGGCCGCGTCAAGGATCTTCCGGGCGTCCGTTACCACATCATCCGTGGCGTGCTCGACACGCAGGGTGTGAAGAACCGCAAGCAGCGCCGTTCGAAGTACGGCGCCAAGCGTCCGAAGTGACCGAAGCGTAGCGAAGGTCATCCCGGACAAGTATCCGGGATCCAGGCCACCACGCAGAATTGAGGCAGAGAAAAAATGTCCCGTCGTCACAGTGCAGAAAAGCGTGAGATCAATCCGGACCCGAAGTTCGGCGATCTGATCGTCACCAAGTTCATGAACGCCGTCATGTATGACGGCAAGAAGTCGGTTGCCGAGACCATCGTCTACGGCGCTCTCGACCAGGTTCAGTCGAAGACCAAGCAGGAGCCGGTCACCGTCTTCCATCAGGCGCTCGACAATGTCGCGCCGCATGTGGAAGTGCGTTCGCGCCGCGTCGGTGGTGCCACCTACCAGGTTCCGGTCGACGTGCGCCCAGAGCGCCGCCAGGCATTGGCCATCCGCTGGCTGATCGCGGCTGCCCGCAACCGCAACGAGACGACCATGGTCGACCGCCTTTCGGGCGAGCTGATGGACGCGGCCAACAACCGCGGCACGGCCGTCAAGAAGCGTGAAGACACCCACAAGATGGCTGAAGCCAACCGCGCCTTCGCGCACTACCGCTGGTAAAAGCGCGAACGAGACTGAGAGGCAGCTACGATGGCCCGCGAATACAAAATCGAAGACTACCGCAATTTCGGTATCATGGCGCATATTGACGCCGGCAAGACGACGACCACCGAGCGCGTCCTCTATTACACGGGCAAGTCGCACAAGATCGGCGAAGTGCACGACGGCGCTGCCACCATGGATTGGATGGAGCAGGAGCAGGAGCGCGGCATCACCATCACGTCCGCCGCGACCACGACCTTCTGGAAGGCTCGTGACGGCAAGATGCACCGCTTCAACATCATCGACACCCCCGGACACGTCGACTTCACCATCGAAGTCGAGCGTTCGCTGCGCGTCCTCGACGGCGCCATTGCGCTGCTCGACGCCAACGCCGGTGTCGAGCCGCAGACGGAAACCGTCTGGCGCCAGGCCGACAAGTACCGCGTGCCGCGCATGATCTTCTGCAACAAGATGGACAAGATCGGCGCTGACTTCTACCGCTCGGTCGAGATGATCGGTTCGCGCCTCGGCGCGCATGCCGTCGTCATGCAGCTTCCGATCGGCGCCGAGACCGAGTTCAAGGGCGTTGTGGATCTCGTCGAGATGAACGCGCTGGTCTGGCGCGACGAGACGCTGGGCGCCGCCTGGGACGTCGTCGAGATCCCGGAAGACCTCAAGGCTCGTGCCGAGGAATACCGCGAGAAGATGATCGAAGCCGCCGTCGAAATGGACGAGACGGCGCTCGAAAATTACCTCGAAGGCAAGATGCCGTCGAATGACGAGATCCGCGCGCTGATCCGCAAGGGCACCATCGCGGTGAAGTTCTACCCGATGTTCTGCGGCTCGGCCTTCAAGAACAAGGGCGTGCAGCCGCTGCTCGACGCCGTCGTCGAATATCTGCCGTCGCCAGCCGATGTTCCCGCCATCAAGGGCGTCGATGCCAAGACCGACGCCGAGATCGAGCGTCACGCCGACGATAACGAGCCGCTGTCGATGCTCGCCTTCAAGATCATGAACGACCCGTTCGTCGGTTCGCTGACCTTTGCCCGCATCTATTCGGGCAGGCTCACCAAGGGCATCTCGGTCGACAATACCGTCAAGGGCAAGAAAGAGCGCATCGGCCGCATGCTTCAGATGCATGCCAACTCGCGCGCCGACGTCGAGGAGGCTTTTGCCGGCGACATCGTTGCCCTGGCTGGCCTCAAGGACACGACCACCGGCGACACGCTGAGCGATCCGCTGCATCCGGTCATCCTCGAGCGCATGGAATTCCCCGATCCGGTCATCCAGATCGCGATCGAGCCGAAGACCAAGAACGACCAGGAAAAGATGGGCCTCGCCCTTCACCGCCTGGCCGCCGAGGATCCGTCGTTCCGCGTCAAGACCGACGAGGAAAGCGGCCAGACGATCATTTCCGGCATGGGCGAGCTTCACCTCGACATCATCGTCGACCGCATGCGTCGCGAGTTCAAGGTCGAGGCCAATGTCGGCGCGCCGCAGGTGGCCTATCGCGAGACGATCACCCGCAGGCACGAGCAGGATTACACCCACAAGAAGCAGACCGGCGGTACCGGTCAGTTCGCCCGCGTCAAGATCGTCTTCGAGCCGAACCCGGACAGCAGCGAATTCGAGTTCGAGACCAAGATCGTCGGCGGCGCCGTTCCGAAGGAATACATCCCTGGCGTCGAGAAGGGCATCAACAGCGTCATGACGTCGGGTCCGTTCGCGGGCTTCCCGATGATCGGCGTCAAGGCGACGCTCATCGACGGCGCCTACCACGACGTCGACTCCTCGGTGCTCGCCTTCGAAATCGCCGGCCGCGCTTGCTTCCGTGAAGCAGCGCCCAAGCTTGGCGTGCAGCTGCTCGAGCCGATCATGAAGGTCGAGGTGGTGACGCCGGAAGATTACGTCGGCAGCGTGATTGGCGACCTGAACGGCCGTCGCGGCCAGATCCAGGGCCAGGAAGCGCGTGGCGTGGCAGTGGTCATCAACGCGATGGTGCCGCTGGCCAACATGTTCAAGTACGTCGACAACCTGCGCTCGATGAGCCAGGGCCGCGCGGCCTACACGATGCAGTTCGATCATTATGAGCCTGTGCCGACCGCGGTCGCCCAGGAAGTGCAGAAGAAATACGCGTAACCAACGGGTTGCGGCGGTAACTTAATTCAAGGCCCGTACGGGCGAGCAGGATTGGAGACATCACATGGCAAAAGGTAAATTCGAGCGCACCAAGCCTCATGTGAACATCGGCACGATTGGTCACGTTGACCATGGCAAGACGTCGCTGACGGCGGCGATCACGAAGTATTTTGGCGAATACAAGCGCTATGACCAGATTGATGCGGCGCCGGAAGAGAAGGCGCGCGGCATCACGATCTCGACGGCGCATGTCGAATACGAGACGGCCAACCGCCACTACGCCCACGTCGACTGCCCCGGCCACGCCGACTATGTGAAGAACATGATCACCGGCGCCGCGCAGATGGACGGCGCGATCCTGGTCGTGTCGGCCGCCGACGGCCCGATGCCGCAGACCCGCGAGCACATCCTGCTCGCCCGTCAGGTCGGCGTGCCGTCGATCGTGGTGTTCTTGAACAAGGTCGACCAGGTCGACGACGCCGAGCTGCTCGAACTGGTCGAGCTCGAGGTTCGCGAGCTTCTGACCAAGAACGAGTTCCCCGGCGACGACATTCCGATCGTCAAGGGTTCGGCGCTGGCCGCCCTGGAAGATTCCGACAAGAAGAT